>JALWMP010000073.1 GCA_026996165.1 Campylobacteraceae bacterium | reverse complement strand
CATTAATAGCTTTTGCTACAATAGGTACAAAGTGAGATACTAACTCTTTGTATGGTGACTCTTCATTTGTGGTTTGACTATTTGCTACTAAACCTTTTTTTACAAAATTTGTTCCAAAAAGTCCTGACTGAATTGAGTGTACTCTTACATTATAAGGTAGCGTCTCAAAGCGTAAAGAGTCAACAATGCCCTCTACAGCATATTTACTTGCATTGTAGTGTGTTAAAAGAGGTAGACCCATTTTGCCTAAGAATGAAGAGATATTTATGATTACACCACTCTTTGCTTCTCTCATATATGGCAATACCTCTCGTGTGACTTTAAGTAGTCCAAAGACATTTACATTAAACTGATTGAACATCTCTTCATCTGTGCCATCTTCAACTGTAGCAAGAAGTCCATACCCTGCATTGTTGACCAATACATCAATTTTTCCTTCATTTTTTATAATACTCTCAACTGCATTTTTAATACTATCTGTTTTTGTTACATCAATATAGAGTCTTTTTAAATTACCCTCATTTGATTGAGATGATACATCTCTTGTTCCTGCATAGACTATATATCCACTATTTGCTAAAAACTCAGCTGTTAATTTACCCATACCTGAACTTGCACCTGTTATTAATACTACTTTTGACATTTATGTTCCTTATTATTATTTTTTATAGTTACAGTATAGTTAAACAGAAAAGTAGAATCAATAGCTTTTTAGCACAAGAGGTTTTTTGTTTTAGCACAAAAAGGATTTTAATATTTCTTGCCTTGTTCCCACCGTCTCGGTGGGAATGTATACATTTTGTTATTGTTACTCTCGTATGCATTCCCACGCAGAAGCGATGGGAATGAGAGTCAATATTTCAATAGTGCTTTAGGATAGACACCATAAGTAGCAAAGAAGAGTTTAGAGAAGTGTCCTTGATGTCTGTACCCAACTTTTTTTGCTATCTCTCCTATGGTTAAGTTTTTCTCTTTTAGTAAAAGATTCGCCTCTTCTAAACGAAGTTTTTGAACATAGCCATAGAGTGTAATGTGGTAGACCTTTTTAAATATTTTTTTAAGTTTAGACTCATTTGTAGCACAAAGATGTGCAATCTCTTTAATAGTTGGAGGAGAGATAAAGTCCTGTAGTAAAATGGCTTTTGCCCTAGAGGCTAACTCTAGCTCCTCTTTAGTTATCTCCTCTGCAAAAATATTAAGTAGGCTAAAGGTGTGTATAATAAACTCTATTATGTAGTTTTCTGCTCTAATGCTTTGCATCTTATCTGTAGATGAGACATTTAATAGTTTTTCAACACTATAGAGATTCAATGCATCAATGGGTAAAAGTTCTATCTTTTCAAGAGAGATATTTTGTTGTAACTTTTGATAGAGAAAATCAATAGGTTCATTTTTTTTACCACTCAAATAACGCTTAAGAAAAAAATCAGCTATAAAGAGTATAAAAACGTCTAGCTTATCAGACTTGGTTAAAGAGATAGTCATATCTTGTATAGATGAACAAAATATTCCAATATCTCCCTCTTTGACTACACTTTTTTGCTTTTGAATATGGTCTTCTATGGATACTTCTGCACCATTTACCATAACTAAAATAACCATTCTATCTAAATTTTTTAGCTCAATAATTCTCTCTTGTTTTAGCGATTTAGCCTCTAAAAAGACAATACCATTAGAGATGTCAACTCTATTTATATTTTTAAAGAGTTTAGTTGCTTTATATTTTGTATCGGTAATATTAAAGAAAAAACTCTCCATTGCCTAACCTATAGATGATAGTAGGCTATAACCCTACGCTCAAAATCCTCATCGCTTAACTCTCTTTTCATAGGAATAAACTTTTTAGCCTTATCTCCTGCTGTTTGATGTGCAACAAAATCATCTTTTTCTATAATCTCTAAAATAAGTTGAGCTACCTCTATGGCATTGTTACCATTGTTAATCTGTTCTATAATCTGTGGGGCTAAAGTAGATACTAACGTAGAATATGCAGAATCTTCTTCAAATGTTTTTTTATTTATAACTAAATTATCTCTTGCAAAGTTGGTATCAAAAAAACCTGGCATAATAGAGTGTACACGTATATTGAAATCTTTTAGTTCATAACGAAGTGAGTCGGTAATACCCTCTACAGCATATTTACTGGCATTATAAAAAGTTAACAAGGGAAGTCCTATTTTTCCTAAAAAAGAGGAGATATTTATAATAATTCCACTGTTTTGGGAACGCATTGTTGGAATAACTGCTTTACAGACACGCAAGACTCCAAAGACATTGATATTAAACTGATGAAACATCTCCTCTTCTGTTACATCTTCTACTGTAGAGACCAAACCATACCCTGCATTGTTTATTAGAACATCAACTCTATCTAAAGTTGAAATAGCCTCTTTTATACTTTTAGAGTCTGTAATGTCTAGTTTAATTGGGTGTAGATTTTGGGACTCTATATTAAAAAGTTTTTCAGGTCTTCTTGAACCTGCATATACTATGAAGCCTTGTTTAGAGAGGTAGAGTGCTGTAGCTCTACCCATACCACTACTTGCTCCTGTTATAATTACTACTTTTTGATTTGTTTTCATGCTAAAGATTATAATTAAAATTTTGAACTATTATGTTGATAGGTATCAAATATCTACACTTTAGACAAAAAAGAAAGATTTAAAGAAAAAGATGATTCTTATAATGTATGAACATACAAATAAGAATCATGCAAATTATACTACAAAATATCCAATTTAGAAATAAAGAGCTGCTACTAAATTTAATAAAAGCAGAATTAATAAACTACACATTAGACTAACTTAAACTATAAAATGGATTTGGATTGTTGTTTTTAGGTCTTTGTTAGAGGTTTTTGAATGGGGTTAAATTGTGGAGTGGTGGAGGCGTGGGGAATTGAACCCCAGTCCTAAAATAGCTAGAACTATGACTCTACATGTTTAGTCGGTGTCGATTTTTCTTATCTTGCTTCGCACAACACCCAAAGCTACACAAGACTAGCCAAGAGTTCATCTTTTAGCATGGCTTCTAAAAGATATAGTCATCAGATTGTGATACCCAAAATCTAGCTAAGATGACACTCACTAGCAGGGCAGTCCAAAAGTTTGTTTAACTCTACGCTACTGCGAGAGCTGGACGGTAATCTGTATTGTTTGCAGTTATATGCGTTGAGCCGTATAACGGAGTTGCTCAGTCCGACATGCACATAGCCCCGACTATTCCAGTCGAAACCAAGTCGCCCCCATAATATTCATGTAATGATTTACTACAAGGAATATTAATTATAACACAAAGTTTTTTTTATGTCAATACTAAGCTGAGATTTGAAAGTCGTTGTTTTTTCCAATAGCTTGGTTGATTCGCTGTGCAATATCTTCAATTTCAAGTATTCTCAACTCCTCCTCTTCACGAAGTTTTAGAATCTCGTTACGCAATTCTGCTTCTGTTTCACGATTTAACTCAACAGACTCTTTTAACTTACGATTCTCCTCTTTAAGTATTTCATATTTTTCTAAAATTAATGTAATTTTACTATCTAATTCTTCTAAGGCAGTTTTATTTTTCATTGTTGTTCCTTTTTTTTTTTTTAAATTTTTATATTATTATTATAGCCTATTTTTTCACTATTCGTTAATTTTTTCTTTAATTTCTTTAGCTAAACTGGCTACTTTTGTGATTTTTTGACTATTGTTAAGTGATTCGTCTAAGAGTACCTTAACAAAAGCTGAACCAACGATAACCCCATCAACTCCTTTAGCTTTCTCTTTCGCTGTATTTTGGTCGACACCAAACCCTACATAGACAGGTGTTTTCGTATACTCTTTAATATCTGCAATAATCGCTTGTAAATCTTCACTCTGTCCTACTCCTGTAATACCTGCATAGGCGACTAAATAGATGAATTTTTGAGAGTTTGCAACAATCTCTTTGATTCTCTCTTTTGAATCAGTAGGAGCAATAAAATCTATAAGAGTCAAATCTGCCTCTCTCATCATAGCTTGATAGGGTTGTGCCTCTTCAAATGGTAAATCAGGAATAATAAATCCATTTACCCCACTCTCTTTTGCTTGGTCTATAAAAAACTCCATACCCTTATGGTAGAAAGGATTAAAGTACCCCATCCATAAAGTATCTATATGAGAGGCAATCTCTCTTGAGGCTTCAAAAAGGTGTTCAAGTTTAAACCCCCCTTGCAGTGCTTTTAGGTTTGCTTTTTCTATAACTGGACCATCGGCAACAGGGTCTGAAAATGGCATACCCAATTCAAGTGTATCAACACCTGCATCTGCTAATGCCAAAGCCATATCAACCGTAAAATCTAAAGAGGGGTAACCTGTAGTAATGTATGCGACTAAATTTTTCAATTGGGACTCTTTTTTTAAAATATTGTTGGTATTATACATTTTTTAGATAAAATCACTTCAATAATTAAGTAAGGTACAAACAATGAGTATTCATACCGAAAAAGTTGCGAAAAAAGTAACTTTAAGCACCATTGCAAAGATGAAAGGGGTAGAGCCAATAACTATGGTAACTGCCTACGATGCCCTATTTGCTAAACTTTTTGATGGGAATGTTGACATGATATTGGTTGGGGACAGCTTAAACATGAGCTTTTTAGGAAAAGATGACACCCTTTCAGCCACTATGGACCAGATGATTTACCACACCCAAGCTGTCTGTAATGGAGCATCTCTGCCTCTTATTGTTTTAGACATGCCTTTTGGCTCCTATACCTCAAAGAGTGAAGCTGTTAAAAATGC
>JALWMP010000072.1 GCA_026996165.1 Campylobacteraceae bacterium | reverse complement strand
TCGCCCCATCTAAGCGTGTCATAGAGGAGTTTCTGTTAATAACAACTATCTCTCTAACCTCTAAACCCTCTGGCAACTCCACTTGCAACCAATTTGTGCTTGAATTACTCAAAGTGTGATTAAAGGTGTTATTATTGTCATCTAAAACATTACTTGCAGGGTAGCTACTATCGTATATACTACCTTGTGTTGCCTTGCCATAAAGTAGAGCTAGATTTTTTTTAACTTCACTATTAATACACTCACCATACTTATGTTTAATATAAAGTTTAAACTCATTGACATGAACATCTTTTACGATTGGGTGAGTACGATTAATATCTGTAATAAGAACATAAGGGTCTTCATCATCGTCATAGTGGCTACAATCTATCTTTCCTGGAGCATGTTCAACAATATATTTTGTCTGTTTAGCTCTATCAACCTCTAAATGTCTTCTTTCTACTTTAATATTGTAAAGCTCTAACTTTCTCTTCATATCTGCTATAGCACTACTACTAGCTCCAATATCTTGTGGTAAACCAGAGACAATAGAGAAGTCTAAATTTGCAGGGTCTTTAAATACTCTATCTACCTCTTTGATACCTGCAATAGTACTACCATCTTTTGTTATAACCCCTTTAGCGTAGTTATGCGTTAAATTAACATCGCTACTAGCACGGTCACGAGAGTAAACAATGGTATTGGCTATATTTGATTCTACTGCATTGTTTTCAATAGTTAAATGGTCTGTATGGCTAACTCTAAAGCCCGATTGCTTTGTTGCTCCACCATTGTTATAGTAGCTGTTGTTGGTTAGATTTACATCTTTAGCTAAGTTAATAACACCTGTTTTGCCATTAAAGAGCATAAGGTTATCTTTAATGAGGTACTTCCCATTATAACTACTACTGCTAGTACCATCTTACTGTTTCCCCTCTTGAATTAAAAATGCCTCACCCTCATCAATAGTTAGTGTTGCAAACTTTTTCTTCCAAACATGAGAGAAGAGTCTCTGCTCAATATTAAAAATAAGATTGCCTACAATTTGGTTTTTATATGTTCCATTAACATCACTCCCTCTTGCAGAGGTAATACCAATTCCTTTACTACCTGCAATCGTCCACCAATCACAGTTATAGACAATATTCCCCTCAATCGTAGCATAAGCCCCTGCTGTAGCACCTATTCCACTCCCTGGCATATCGTGTACTACATTATCTTTTATGATAATATCATCACCATTAGCAACAATACCACTACTTTGCATCGTATCGTTACTCTCCCACCAATACTTAAGAGCCGTATCGAGTGTTATAGCTTGTGCCTCACCCTCTATCTCTAGGTTTTGCACTGTAATATGTTTAGCACCTGCTTTAATTTTAATGCCATAGAGTGCATCGGTTTTTAGCTTAACATACTCGCTACCCCAAGGTCGAATCACTATAGGGTTAGCTTCTGTTCCCTGACACTCAATACCGACAGATGGGTATCGACCACTTTGAGTCCAGTCATTATGGTAACCTGGGTTTCTATAGACTCCACCTCTTAAATAGATATTCTGTTTGCCATTTAAATTACTACAAGCCTTTTTATATGTTCCATAAGGATTTTGTGGAGTTCCATCGCCACCACTGTTAGCACTTAAATCTATAAAAACTCCATTATAGTCTCTATTGATATTGGTTACATGAAACTCTAAATCTCTACTCTCTACAACACTACCATCTTTTACTACTTTTACTGTTACCGTGTAGTTTCCTGCTTGGTCATTGGTAGGTGTCCAAGCAAGTGTACCATTTGGAAAAATAGCCATTCCCTTTGGAACATCTTCTAGCTCATACTCTCCACTTTGGTTAAATGTTAATTTTTCTCTATACTCTTGTGTTGAGTTTAGCTCTATGGGGTTGTTTATATTTGAACCATGCGATGTATTATCTGTTTGGTTATTTGTCCTTCCAGTTGTATCTGAACCGTGTGAGGTATTACCTGTTTGGTTATTTGTCTCTCCAGTTGTATCTGAACCATGTGAGGTATTACCTGTTTGGTTATTTGTCTCTCCAGTTGAATCTGAACCGTGTGAGGTATTACCTGTTTGGTTATTTGTCCTTCCAGTTGTATCTGAACCATGCGATGTATTATCTGTTTGGTTATTTGTCCTTCCAGTTGCATCTGAACCATGCAATGTATTATCTGTTTGGTTATTTGTCCCTCCAGTTGTATCTGAACCGTGTGAGGTATTACCTATTTGGTTATTTATCTCTCCATTTGAATCTAAATGCTCTCTAGCCTCATCTTCTGTAACTGCTCTACCACTATAGGAACTATCTTGTTTTTTTAAACAGCTATGTAAGGCCTCAATATCACTATCATCTACACTACCTATACTACCATTAAAAACTCTCTTTATACAAGTAGAGCTTTTCTCTGCCAATACAATATCATTTTTCTCTGGGTTACCATCTCCGTCTAAAGTCTGTAAAACCCTTGCTACAGGTAGATTTGTCTCTCTAATAACAACACCTTCATAGAGTTCATTTGCGCTAACTTCTCTAAACTTTACACCACCAACTAAAAATTTACAAGAGTCACCCTTGAAAAATTTGAATTTACCTCTACCACTTGTTACTCCTCTGCTCTTCCCACAAACATACTCTACACCAATAACAGCACTATCTACATAGTAACCATAGCTCTGCTTAGGAGTATTGGAGTTGCCACTATTGTTACTGTCTCTATTTTCTAAAGTACTCTCTTCTCCACTACATCCTGCTATTAATAAAAATGCAGATATTGTAACTATAATACTTTTTATTGACATCTTCTCTACTCCTTTACTATTAATTACACTATTAAACTAAATTATAATTAAAATAAGGTATTAAAAAGTTCTCAAAAGCAAATATTTTTTAAATATTTTTTATAATTTAATATATAAAGTTATATGTAATTTTTTTTCATGAAAAAATGTTCTTCATTATGGTATCTACCTCCCCAAAATCACATCTAAAACCCCTCTCATATAGATACACCCCTGCCGTTCAATCTCCACTTTTACTATTTAAAAATATGTGGTCAATACCACGGTTCATAATATAATGATAACCTGTTATATTTATTCTTGGTCTTGTTGGCATTAGTTCTCCTTTTCTTTTTTTAAAGAGTGCAACCTGTTTTTACTGATACTCTTGTATAGCCATGTAGATGATAGCCTCTATCCATCTCTTTAGGAAATAGCTCGGGATATTTGAGATAGTACTCATCTACATATCTCCTAAATTTGTTAGGCTCTTTTATTAACTCTTCATGCTCTTCTTTGCTTATTGGTAGGCGAATGACTTTTGATAATGGTAGTGTAATCGATTTTATGCTATTATTTTTTGGGTGTCTTTATTCATAAGTATTATTAAATACTATAGATACCCATTTTTAGCTTATCCCACACAATCCGTTATAATCAGGGAATATTAAATTTACTCTCATTACAGAGATAATTTAACACTATCAACTGTACTAACCTACACATTTTCTAAAACTCTCTCCAATGTATATTTCAAATCTTCATCCAACTCCAAAGATTTCAACATCCACTTAATATAACCTGCATCACTTCGTGCTATATCTTCAATACGCTCACCCTTATATTTTCCAAACTTAAAGCTTTGTAACATAACAGGTGTATGAGTTAACTCTTCTAGCTTTACCATAGGGTTTACATTTGGAAATTTCTCTTTTACCCTTTTAACTAGTTCAGATAAAAAAAGCTTCATTACCAAAACATCACCAATGGCATCATGAGCTTTAATAGTAATATTATATTTTTTAGCCTCCTCCTGCTCTTTTTTGTAGAGTCCAAGAGAGTATCTAAAGTACTGCAAACGATGATACTCCGATTCAGGAAAAAGGTGTTTAGCACAACGAAGCGTATCAATAAGCCTCATTCTATTTTCAAACCCCTCTTTTTTAAGCATTCCAAGGTCAAACGTTAGATTATGAGCAATAAGATAGTTATTTTCATGATTTAGTACTGATAAATCATTCCAAAATTTTGTTTCAGTAAAAGGAGCTTTCCCTTCAATAAGCTCTGGAGTAATATTGTGTACCTCCATCGCCTCTACTTTAATAGGTAAAGTAGTTGAACATAGTTCATCATAGACCTCTACATCACCTTTAGCTCCAACTACCATAGCACCTATCTGAATAATTCTATCTTCATCTTGATTACCTGTTGTCTCGGTATCAAATAAAACATATTTAGTCATTTTTGTTCCTAATATTAATAAAAAAAGAGATTATATCAAATTATAATAAAGAAGTTATGGGATTTGGAAAGATAAAGAGGGAAGAAACCCTCTTAAAAGGAGTCTGAGAACAAATAGATTATTTTCTTCTAAGCTCTTTAATTCTAGCTTTTTTACCTTTAAGACCTCTAAGGTAGAAAAGTTTTGCACGTCTAACACGTCCTCTTCTAAGAACTGTAATACTATCAATAGAATCCGAGTAGAGCGAGAATATTCTCTCAACACCAACAGAGTTAGCACCAATTCTTCTAACAGTCATTGTTCTACCAGTACCTTGACCTCTAAGTGCAATACATACACCCTCAAAGTTCTGTACTCTTGATTTATCACCCTCTTGAATATTAACAGCAACTCTAAGTGTATCTCCTGCTCTAAATTCAGGAATAGACTTGTTTTCTAATTGTGCTTGTTCAAAGCTTTCAATATATTTATTTCTCATAATTCACCTTTAAATTCATTAGCTCTCTTTGAGCCTTTTGTGCATGTCTGGTCTAAAGTATTGAGTCTTACACTTTGCCATCGCATTTTTTAAGTCTGAAATTTTACCGTGATTTCCCTTTAAAAACTCTTGAGGAACAGCAATTTCATTATAAACTTTTGGCTTAGAA
>JALWMP010000071.1 GCA_026996165.1 Campylobacteraceae bacterium | reverse complement strand
GTGTGGCTACACCTGCGTCGTATCGTGCTTGTTCTATGGTTTGGCTCTCTTGAAGTAGCTTGTATTGTGACTCTTTTGTTTGGTAGTTGGCTAAGGCTGTCTCTATCTCATTTTTGGCTTTTGCAAAAAGCCTTTTAAATCCCTCATCTGTTGCCTCTTTTTGTATTAAGGCTTGAAGTTTAGCAATCTTTGCCTGTTGTACTTTTGCTGATGCTCCTCCAAAATCAAAAACATTCCACTTTACATTAACAGCTACTTGCCAAAGCTTTTCATTTTCAAATGGGTCTAGTTGGTCAAGGTCATAGTTATACCCCATATAAGCATTAAGTGCCACTTGTGGTTTAGTTGAGGCTTCTACCTTTTTAATAAGCCTTTTACCCTTTTCTATCTCTAAGTTTTGGAGCTTAAAACGTTCTAAATCCTCTAAATTCTCATCTTTAAGTGAGCTGTTTTGAGCCATAGGTTCAACCTCTAAAGGTTCAAGATAACCAATCTGCTCATAGTGAGTAATAGCCATTAAGTTACTCTTTAACATCTCTAAAGAGCTTCTTGTTTTTTCCACATCTCCCATAGCTTTAACGAGGTCATTGTTGGTTTTTAGTAGCTCTATTTTAGCTCTTTTTCCTAACTCAACTCCATATTTAATCTTCTCTTTTAACTCCTCTAATGCCTGAACATATTGCTCTTGTGCCTTTTGTAACTCTTGTAGTGAGAGAGCAGAGAGGTAGAGTGAACGAATATTATAAATCAACTCTTCACGGCTCAATCTCTTTTTGCTTTGGCTCATTTGAGTAGCAATATTATCAATATGAACCTGTTGCTCCAACGCCCCACCTGTAAAGAGTGGCACAGAGTATTGAACTCCTGTTGTAAAAAGGTCTTGGGTAGTATCAACCGAACTTCCAGGAGAGAGAGCAGAGGGAACAATTGGGGCTAAAGTTCGTGGAAGATTGTAGTGTGTGTATGAACCTACCACATCAACTTCTCCAAATCTTTTGGCTTTACTCTCTGCTTTTTTGGCTTCCATTAACTCAATTTGTAAGTCTGTTTTTTTTATGAGTGAGTTGTTGTTTAAGCCACTTTGAACAAGTTCATCAAGTGATGTTGCATGGAGTTGAGCCGTTAAGAGAAAGGTTGGTAGAACTATTGATAGCTTTTTATAAAATCGTTTTCCTTGCACGATACTCTCCTTGTATTTTTAGAAGAGTATCATATTGGTGTTAACTGTGTGTGAATTAAAAAGTAAGGTAAAGAAAACCTTGAAAAAGATATCGAATTTTTTCAAGATTATAGTCTTAATTTGCCTCTGGCTTTGGTGTGGTTGCAGTAACGGCAGGAAGTTTTGGGTAAGTAATGGTTGGCATCTCACCATCCAATGCTTTTAAGAAAGTAACAATAGATTTTGTATCTTTATCGTTAAGCTCCATACCAAGTTGTGTCTCACCCATAATCTTAACAGCCTCTTCTAAACTCCATACTGCTCCATTGTGAAAATAGGGTGCTGTTTGTGCTATATTTCTAAGCGTTGGAGTCTTTACCATACCATCTTTATCGCCTTTGAAATCACCCACATCAGCATATTTGTATGCTTTAACAAGAGGGAATTTTTGCATTCCACCACCAATACCTACACCCGTATGACATGCTGTACAACCTTTAGCAATAAACGTCTTTAGTCCCTCTTGCTCATCAGTTGAAAGTGCTTTTGCATCACCAGCTAAAAATTTATCAAACTTAGATGGTGTTACCAAGGTTCTCTCAAATGCACCAATAGCATCAGCAATCTTTTTAAACGTAATATTATTGTCCCCAAATGCATCTTTAAATTGAGCTTCATAAGCTGGCATAGAGCTGATACGTTTAACAGCCATCTCTTTACTAATCGCCATCTCTGGTGCTGCCTGCATAGGTCCTTGTGCTTGTGCTTCTAAATCTGGGTCACGACCATCCCAAAACTGTTTTTCCATAAATACTGCATTATAAACAGTGGGAGAGTTAAGGTGGTGAGGGTTTGCTGTCCATTTATGTCCAATAGCAGCAGATACTCCATCGACTCCACCTGTTGCAAGGTTATGACAAGTATTACATGAAATAAGGTTACTTTTTGAGAGTCTTGGTTCGAAAAAGAGAGCCTTCCCAAGCTCTACTTTAGCATCAGTTATAGGATTTTTAGAGTTATCTATGAGCTTCATAAGCTCTGTTTTATCTGTTGGAATGGGAGCAAGTCCTACTTTTTTTGCATCATCTACAAGTGAGGCAGAAGCAAAAGTGCTTAAAGTAATGAGTGTTGTTATTAAAAATTGTTTTTTCATCTATGTTTCCTTATGGTTTAAATAAGTTGAAAGTATAGATAAAACTTCCTTAAATAATAATTATTTTCTTTTAGTAAAAATAGTTATTATTCTTTAATTTTTCTTCAAAATATGAAGAGCATCTATAAAGGCTTCATTATCATCTTCTAAAGTCACCTCTTTAGGTACTTCACTTACGGTTAGTGCAAATGTCGCTATGGTTGTTACTATATTCATCAGCATATTTTTTTCATGCTTTTCTTCTATTAGACTAATAAAATTGGTATAAAATAAGTCTCTTTACCAAGAGACTTATTTTCTATTATCAGTGCAAAATATTGTTTTTAATAATGAATAACGAATTCTTTTAATTATTAGTTGTCTGTTTTGTCATAAATATTGAATTTTTTTAATGATTCTTTATATGATTAAGTTTTAACATATAGAAACTACTTTATACTTAACAAATAAATATATATATATATATTAATTTTATAACAAGGGTGTTTTGAATGAAAATTTTTCTTATATTTTTTCTTATTTTTTTTTCAGCGTGTAGTACAAAAGAGTATAAACTTTTTCAAGAGGAAAATCCTGAAGAAGTTTTTAAACCTCAAGAGTTAAATATTACTTACAGCTCAAAAATCGTCCCTAATGATATTTTGACAATTGATATTTATAACATGAACAAGAAAGCAAATATTATGATGCCTGATGTGGGAACAACATCAGCTGTTCCCAATAATAATTACGTTGTCTACTCCGATGGGACTATTATATTGCCTTTGTTAAATAGTGTAAAAGTTGAAGGTTTAACTATTAAAGAGTTAAGTAGTATGTTAACGGATAAATATAGAGAGTTTTTAAATGCACCCTATGTAAAAGCAAGTATAAAAAATCATAAAATTTTTGTCTTGGGAGAGGTTGAAAAGAGAGGAGTTGTTCCTTTAGATGGGGAAACCATTTCTGTCATAGAAGCCATAGCGAGGTCAGGGGGGTTAACTGACCATGCTATAAGAAGTCGTATACGTGTCATAAGTGAAGAGAATGGAAAATACGTTATGCATACTTTAAATCTTCATGATTTTTCTACATTAAATAGTCATAATTTAATGTTAAAAAATAACAGTATTGTCTATGTTGAGCCTAAAGGAACTAAAGCTGTACGGGTCGCTATTAATGATTATTTACCAATTATGCAAGCCATTTCAAGTGTTCTTGGAACATTTTTAACCATAGATTATTTGAAAAATTAGAGGGAGAGTTATGAATAATAATATAGAAGAAAATGAGATAGATATACATAAAATTATAAGCCATTTAAAAAACAATTTAAGTACTATTTTGGTGATTACTTTTGTAGTTACTTTTTTGGCTATTATTTATGCTTATTTTTTAAAACCAGTCTACTCAAGTTCTGTTAAGGTCTCTTTTTCTGACCAAAAAACATCAAAACTGACAGCTATTATACCTGAAGAGCTTACTGCATTTGGAATGAAAGAGTCTGAACTTGAAACAGTGAAGTTGACTTTAATGACAAGAAAGTTTATTAATTCGGTTATAAAAGATTTAAATATAAATCAACGTTATTTTATAGAAAAAAATTTTAGAAAAAATGAGATATATGCTTTTAAAAACTTAGAAGTCAAGATAGATATTCATGATGAAAGGTATGTCGCGTCTACAAATGAAAGTTTGCATGGAGAGTTATTTGAAGTGCAACCTATAGACAGTAAGAAATATTTACTTAAAGTGGATGTTTTAGACTATGAAAAAGTACATAAATATGGAGAGGATGTTAAAGAGAGTTTTTTTAATATAAAAGTTTCAAAAAAAGGAAATTTATCTGAAAAGTCTTATTTTGTACAAGTTAGCAATAAACGTTTATTGGCTGATGCTATTTTAGCAAATATGCAGGTTAGTATACTCTCAGACAATGTGATGGAAATTACCTATCATGATAGTGTAGCAAAAAGAGCAAAAGAGTTGGTTCACGCCATATCAGAAAAATTTATTACTTATACTTTGGATAAAAAGACAAATGAGCTTAGTAAAACTTTAGCATTTTTAGAAACACAAATTGCTGAAACAAAAATGCACCTTCAATCAAAAGGAGAGAAACTTCAACGTTATCAACAGGAGAGTGAAGTCTTTATGCCTATGGAGTCAAGTGTAACTCTTTTTGATACGGTAAGTGAGAAAAAAGAGGCCATTAAAATGTTAGAACTACAAGTAAACGAGTTAAAAAACTTTAAAATGGCATTGAAAAAAAACAGTTTAAATACTGTTTCACTACGTTACAGTGGTATAGATACGTCATCTATTCAATCACTTATTGAACTTTTTAGATCAGATTCATTAGCGTTAAATGAGATGAAACTACAATCACAAAATATTGAAAAATCACTTACAAAAAACATGCAGTTAAACAGTTTAATTAAAGAGTTGAATGAGCAAAAAAAATTATTAGATGAGTTAAGATTTAACTTTACATCAGGACATCCACAAGTGATAAAAGTCAGTGAGTATTTATCTCAAATAGAAACCAATATTAGAGATTATATATCTGAAAATATAAAAAAGCTAGAAGAGAGTAAACGA
>JALWMP010000070.1 GCA_026996165.1 Campylobacteraceae bacterium | reverse complement strand
TTCAAGTAGGTAAAAAAATTGGAGATAAGAGTATGGTGATTATTGAAAACTCAAAAGAGGGAGACTCTTTGCTTTTAGAGTATGATGTAAATAAAAATATAAAAGTAGATATAGGGCATCACCAAAAAACAGTTCCTTCTCAAAGTATTGATATCTACTTTCATAAACGGTTTAGGTAATTAGTATACAAAAAGTAAAGTATATACCCAAATACCAGTAAATGCTGTCATAAAAATACCTAAAAAGGTTAGTTGACCAGCTTTTTTATGGATTTTAGAATAGTCTCCAGGTAAATTACTGTTTTTGTAGGCTATCTTTGCTAACCAAAGTGTTCTAATCCAAACTATTGAACTAATAACTGCTACAGCAATATGAAATATTAAGACATAAAGGGCATAATTATGAGAGGCATGACTCTCTTCCATAAAGGTTTTAAAACCACCTCCTGCACGTACACCATACTCAAAATAACCTATAACAATAACTGAAACTATAAAGATAATATTTTGTGTGATAGAGTGTAATCTATATGCTTTTGCTTTTGCCATAGATATAGCTCCCATAACTAAAAGAGGGAGCAGAGTAACTATAATCATTACAAAATCCATAAAAAAAGGAGCTCGTGTACCTAAAAATCCATCTTGGAACATATAATCCATCTATTGTCCTTATTGAGTAAAAATCTAAATTTTCAATATATCATAATCTACTTAATATCAAGATGGAATGCGTAATCGCATACCTTCATAAATCTGATTTGGGTTTTTAATAATCTCAGGGTTTGCAGAAAATATTTTTCTATAATCATTATAGTTTCCATAGGCTCTTTTAGCAATACGGGAAAGAGTATCTCCTTTTTTCACAACAATAACACGCATTTCATTCTCTCTATAAGCAATCTCTTTTTTAATAGATGTTGAGTATGGAGTTGTTGTATTCTCTTCAACTGATTCTTCTAAAATATGATTTAAACTATTTGTTAACTCTACTAGTTTGTTATTTTGCTTATTGTTTTTAGTTTCTGTTTGATTGTTATTGAGGATAATTTTGTTGTAATGATTACTCTCCTTTAAATTTTTTTGAGTAAATTTAGTAGTCTCAACAGCTGTAAGTTGTTCCTCTAGTGAAAGCTCTTTTTTTGTATTTATTTGTGTCATAATAATTTGCACAATTAAAGCAATATCTTTTTTAGAGATATTTGTTGTATTTGTTACTTTTTTCTCTTTATATGTTAGTAATTGAGGACTTTGAGGAAGCTCCTCTTCACTAATAATTATAGGTGGAAGTTTATTGTTTTTTTTGTTTATTATCTTTTGTGTTGTATAGATTTTATTAAAATCAAAGTATTGATTGTAGAGATAGTAACTTGTTAAAATCATTAAGATAAAGATAATTCCTAAAAAAATATTTTTTACTAATTGTTCTACTTTTTTTTGTTTCTCATAAGCTTCAAGCTCTTGTATTTCACGTTTATAAGAATTGTAATAATCGTTAGTTTGTTTATTAGAATTGTAGTACATAACTTCTCCTTAATTTTCTGAGTAAATAGTATTTGTAGATTTTTCTTTAACCGTTTTAACTACTTTTAATTAAAACATATATTGTTATATATTAATTTATTTTAACATTAAAAAACTTAAAAGTAAATTGAAAATAATATATTAAAAATAAAAAGATATTTTTCTTCAGTTTTCACGATTGAGACACTTTTGATTGCTAAAATGTCACTATGAGAGTTACAGAATCTCCTCAATATTTTCCCTATTGACTCTCATTGACAATTTTATATTTTATATTTTTTTTCATCTCCCACTTCCAGAAGGAACGGTATAAAATTGTTATTTAACACTCTCTATTCTTCTCCCCTTTTAATTTTAAATATTTTTTTATGAATAGAGAGTGCTATATTTAGTTTATTGAATAATTAAACCTTCTCTGTTTATCTTTTCCCATTTTCCTCCATCTAGCAGTCCATCGTTGCTCTCTTTACAGCCCATACATATTTCTGCTATACCATTATGAAAAGGAAAAGCAAAATCATAAACAGGTTTAAGTACTATTTCTAAATTTCGATTAAAAAAACCTATTTTGCCATTGACTTTAGTACGTGCTAAACCATCTGAAAACTCATCAGCTTTACCATCAAAAACTAATGTCTCCATAATTTTCCCATCTTGGCGTATATAATAGAATCTATTTTTTATTTTTATAGGAATAACCTCTTGACCATGAAAGTTTATATTTTTAAGAAAAGCTCTACTAACATAATTGTTTGGTATATTTTTTTTAGATAGAGTAGGATTAGTTTTTGAACAAGCTATAAAAAATAAAATAGATAGAGTTAGTAGTAAATATTTCATTTTAGAGCCTTTTTATTTGATTATAGCACTCTAAAATAAAAAAATCCCTTTAATAAAAAAGGGGAAGAGTTAGATAGGTAAAACGCGAATATTTTGGTCAAGTTTCTCTTTTAATATATTTTCAATGGCAAAGAGAGTTCCTGTACTAGATGAAGCACAACCACTACATGCACCTAAGTATCTAATGTAGATGTCAATATGTTCCCCATTCTCTTTAATATCAAGTACTTCCATATCTCCACCGTCCATAATAAGCATTTGACGAATATTTTCATCAATTATTTTCTCTACAGTTTTTAGTTTCTGAACTATAGTCATTTTTGCAAATTCAATATCACTACTAGTTGCTTGAGCTAATTTCTCTTTTTGATACTCTTCTAGTAAATCTACTAAGTATATATCTTTCTCTTCATGTCCACCTGGTCTAATACAAGATTTACAGAAAGCTCCAGCTTTTGTATAGTCTGTTATCTGCTCAACTGTTGTAAGGTCATTTAATCTAATTACTTCTCTAAGTGTAGATAGAGATACTCTCGCACATTCACAAACAATTATATCTTCTTCAAAACTTTCCATATCAACACCTTTATATTGTGCAGCAGCCTTTTTAATTACATCGTAGGCCATAACGCTACAGTGCATCTTTTGTGGTGGAACTGCTGGAGTATCTGGATTATCACGCATTGCATGTTCAACATCAATGTTTGTAATCTTTACAGCCTCATCAACAGTTTTCCCTTTACAAAGTTCTGCCATAGTATCAGATGAAGCTATAGCTGTACCACAACCAAATGATTTAAACTTCGACTCTTTAATAACATCTGTTTTTGGGTCTACAGCCCAGTATAGACGTACAGCATCACCACAAGACTCTGCTCCAAAATCAGCAACAATAAGTTTTGCACCCATTGCTTCTGCTTGTTCTTCTGTTATCTCACCCATATTTCTAGGGTTATTCATTAAATCTGTTACCTTTTGGCTATACTCATCCCAGATAGTACCACCTATTAAATTATCTAATCCCATATTTTTCCTTCTTATTTTTTTATTTAATTTATTCTAGTAACAAAGCTTTATCTTCGTTACTCAATATTAGAGTTACGAGTTAAATTAGGCTTTAGACTCGTAATATTCAGATTAAAGTCTTTGACTTCAAATCATTTTTCTAGTGTGCAGTTAAGCCAGACTCATGACCCTCTGGTGCATAAGCATATGAGCTTGAAATTTCTCTCAATCTTTTAACAGCCTTTTTAACTACTTCAATGGTATAGTCAAGTTCTTCTTTTGTAGTGTAGCGACTTAATGAGAATCGAATAGCTGTATGTGCTAAATCTTCGTCTGCACCTATTGCTTCCATAACTGAGTTAGCTTCAAGATCTTCTGAAGCACATGCAGAACCAGTACTTGCTGCAATACCTGCTCTATTTAAGTCCCAAAGCATAGATTCGCCCTCAATACCTCTAAATGAGATAAGAATAGTGTTAGGTGTTCTTTTCTCTCTAGGAGTTACTACAAATGTATCAGGAATCTCTAAAAGAGCATCTTCAAACTCATCTCTTAACTCTTTTACATCTTCCATTTCAAAATCAAGTGCATCAATAGCTTGTTCCATTGCTTTACCCATACCAACAATACCTGGTACATTAAGTGTTCCAGAACGTAGACCTCCCATTTGAGAACCACCATGTAGAAGTGGTATAAGCTCTCTACCTTTTTTAATATATAATGCACCAACACCTTTTGGTCCATGAAATTTATGTGCTGAGAAGGTTAAATAGTCTACATTAAAACTTTGTACATTAACAGGTAGTTTACCTATAGCTTGAACTGCATCTGTATGAAAGAGAACACCATACTCTTTACAAATCTCTCCAATCTCATAAATAGGAAAAATAGCACCTGTCTCATTATTTGCCCACATTACCGATACTAAAGCAGTCTTGTCTGTAATAGCATCTCTAACTGATTGTGCCTCTATTAAGCCCTCAGAGTTGATAGGTAAATATGTAACTTTACACCCTTGAGACTCAATAAACTTAGCTGTAGCAATAATAGATGGGTGTTCAACCTCTGAGACTATAATATGGTTCTTTTTGCCAGTTAAGATATATTCAAAGTAGATAGATTTCAAAATCCAGTTATTACTCTCTGTAGCACAAGAGGTAATAACAACAGAATCTTTTCTATCGGCATGAATTCCTGCATAGATTTTCTCCATAGCACTCTTAATAGGAGGGTGAGTCTCTCCTGCAAAAGCATGTAAAGAGTTAGGGTTACCATATTTTTCTACAAAAAATGGCTTCATCTCCTTAAATACTTGTGGGTCAACCATAGTAGTAGCGTTATTATCTAAATAAACTCTCATTAATTTCCTTTGAGTTTGGTTCTTAAAATTAAATCGGATAAAATTAGTCCTAATTAGTATTTTTCATACTACAACATACAACCTTAAAAGAGCATAAAGTATAAAAAATTTTGCGATTATACTCCTTTGCTGGTTAAAAAGGAGTTAGTAAAATTTTTTAATTTTTTTAATTTTATAGTATTAAATATGATAAAAAAATTTTATCTATTAAAAAAAAATAAAAAATATTTTTTAATGCTTTTATT
>JALWMP010000069.1 GCA_026996165.1 Campylobacteraceae bacterium | reverse complement strand
GGGTAGCGTATAAAGTTACTATCGGCTAAATGGCGAAAGAGTTTCTGTTTTGGTGTTAAGATTTCAGGTTCAGGGCAAATTGGACACTCTTTTTCTACAATCTTAGGCTCTGTTTGATTGCACTCAGAAGGAGTAGGGCAGGGTTGGCACTCTTTTTTTATAACTTTAACTGTTTGAATTTGAGTTGTGCAGTATTTTTTGTAATAGGGCATCCAGATATTTTCTCCATATATGTAAAATAGTACAATAGAACTAAGAAGTAAGATAATAAAAATTAAGAAGTGTGATATAAGGTTTTTCATAATGCTATTTTAGCATAAAATGTTGTAGGTTCTATTTTATAAAAATTGAATTCTTGTATACATTCCCACTGAAGAGAGTGGGAACGAGTGAAAATTTTTTAACAAGAGTAGTTAACAATGTATTCAAATGGTGTTGGTCTACCTTCAACATTATATACATGTCTATCAAACATATATTGAGAATACTCCATAACATATTCTGAACTCATAATAGGAGCAAGGAATTCGTGGTCTTTTTCAAGTCCCTCTAAAGAGTCTCTAAATGTACTAGGAAGTTCTGGAATACCACGCTCAGCAAGTTCTCTTCTTGAAATTTCAAATAAATCTTCATTTACAGGTCCTACCATAGGGTAACCACCATTTTTAATTCCATCAAGACCTGCAATCATAAGAACAGCAAATGCAAGATAAGGACAAGCAGTAGAATCAGGGAAACGAGTTTCAATTCTAGTTGCTTTCTCTCCTGCACCATAAGGAATTCTACAAGCAGCTGAACGGTTTTGGCTAGAGTATGTTAAGATTCTTGGAGCTTCAAAACCAGGAAGTAGTCTTTTGTAAGAGTTTGTACTTGGGTTAGTAAATGCTGCAACAGCCTCTTTGTGTTTAAAGATACCACTTAAGTAGTCAAGTGCTGTTTTAGAAAGGTTTGCGTAAGCTCCCTCTTCATAGAATAGGTTTACTCCATCTTTCCATAGAGATTGGTGAACGTGCATACCGTTACCGTTGTCATTGTAGATAGGTTTTGGCATAAATGTTGCTGTTTTACCATTAAGGTGTGCAACCATTTTTACAACATATTTGTATTTTTGAACGTTATCAGCAGCTGTAATAATATCAGAGAATACAATACCAATTTCGTGTTGACCTTGTGCAACTTCGTGGTGACCTAGAACTACTTCTAATCCAACATCTTCAAGAACTTGCATCATCTCTGCTCTTAAGTCTACACCTGAATCGGTTGGCATAGTTGGGAAGTAACCACCTTTAATTCTTGGTCTGTGACCCATGTTACCCATCTCACCATAGTCAGCATCATCAGCCCAGTGACCTTCATCTGTCTCTACTTTAAATGATTGGTGGTTGTCTTTATCAATAATTTTAACATCATCAAAGATAAAGAACTCATTTTCTGGACCAAAGTAAGCAGCATCTGCTACACCAGCTTCTTCAAGAGCTTTAAGTGCTTTTTTAGCAATACTTCTTGGACATTTAGCGTAAAGCTCATTTTTATAGATGTCATAAACATCACATATAACAACTACTGTACTATCAGCTGTAAATGGGTCAAGGAAAGCAGAACCAACATCTGGTTTAAGAAGCATATCTGATTCATTAATTGGTTGCCAATTTTCGATTGAAGAACCGTCAAATGGAAGACCACCTTCAAGTTGCTCTTCACTTACTGCACTCATTCTGTATGAGATATGATGCCAAGCACCTTTTATATCTGTAAATCTAAAATCTACAAATTCAACTTCATTTTCTTCACAGAATTTAAAAAATCCAGCTATATCATTCTCTTCTACAAATTTACCCATTGGTAATCTCCTAAAATTTTAAATTGCAAATATTGTATCAAAGATTTTTGTAAAAGCTATAACTTTTTTGCTTAAAAAGTAACCAATTTCTTTTGGCGTTGTTCAAAAGTAACAGCTTTAGTATAACCAATTTTTTTAGCTAATTGAATAACTTTATCATAGTTAAAGCCTACTTGTCCAATGGCGTGAGCATCAGAAGAAAAAGTAATAGGAATGTTAAGTTCATAAGCAACTTCAAGTAGTAATTGAGATGGGTATACCTCTTTACAGGGTTTTCTTAGCCCCGCTGAGTTAAGTTCTAGTACCATATTTGCTTTTTTAATAGCTTTAAGGGCAGGGGTCGCAATAGAACGAATATCTTTTTTAGGTAAAAAGTTAAAAACTTTAATGAGGTCAAAGTGTCCAACAATGTCAAAATAACCTGTTTTTGCCATTGCCTCTATGTTACAAAAATACTCTTGCCAAACATCATCAATATTGCGTTTTTCGTACTCTTTATTAAATTCAGGATTATCAAAACCCCATGTTCCTAAGAAGTGAACTGAACCAATAAGATAGTCAACTTTAGCATTAATAACACGTTGGTCAATAAATCCTTTTAGGTAGTCAACCTCATATCCTAAGAGTATTTTTATCTTATCTTGATACTCTTTTTGTAGATATTTAACATCATTTTCATAATCTTCCATCTCATCAAATCTAAGACGATACTGTTTATCAAAATCCATAGGAGCATGTTCTGAAAAGCCATAAATATCAATGTCAAGTTCAATGGCACGTTCAATATAGCTCTTCATTGAGCCTTTAGCATGGTTACATCTAGTTGTATGGTTGTGTAAATCTATTCTCATGGAGGCATTGTAACATAAAATTACAATGCTTAAGAAGTGTTAGATGTTTGAAGACAATCTAAATTTATCGAATTTTCGTAGTTTATTTTTTACAATAAATTTACGTAGTTTGTTTGGATAGTTACGAAGTTCACAGTAGTTTACTAAATACTTAACTAATTCAAGAGGATTATCAGTAATATTTCTATGGTGTCTAAAGCTTTTGTATGCTCCTCTTCCAATAATAAGGAAGTAGTCATCAATAGCATCACTTAATGTTGCATACTTTTTTAAATAGATAGCTTTCCCATTTCGTGTCTTTTTAGCTCTAATTCTAGGTTCATTTTTATTGTATGACCAAACACCAAAAATATTGTTTGCTTGTTTAAAGAATCTTGATTCTCCCCATGCAGATTCAATAGCAGCTTGAGCAAGAACAATACTTACAGGGTGTGTTTTGAGTCTATTTGCCAATTTTTTAATGTCATTGGTTTTATACTTTTTATACAAATCCTCTAAAAACTTATAATCATCTTCTGACCATTCAGTTTGAGGGGTATTACTTAATGCTAACACTCTTTCTCTTTTTAACTTTAAATTAGCTTTAGAGATTAAAATTGCAGGTAGAATCATATGAAAAAATTTCTGTTTTTTTTCTGATACCTGTAATTTATTTAAAGAGATTGTATTTGTATAGTTGATAGGTTCGATGACTTTAGATGTAAATACTTTAATATCATCTGGAGTTTTAATTTTTTTGTTAACCGTAACGATTTTATCATCTTCAGTAACATTTAGCGGTAGCTCACTTTTTTGAGCATTTAGGCTTTTGGGCTCTAACGGTTTTGGAATATTATAACTTACAGTTTGAACATTATAATTATTTACTTCCTTTTCTACTTTCTCTAAATAAGCATTATCTAATGCAAAAAGAGTTAAAGAACAAGAAAGAAATGTTAAAAAATGTTTCTTCATGTTGTATGTTTCCTTTAAAAAAAATTTCAGAATTATATCTTGTAAAACTTAATATAAGATAAAATAGCATCTTTTTTTAAAAAAAATTTTCTCTTTAAATGGCTTAAAATCGTTATTTCAAGCCAATTTATTTTTTTTAAAAAAAAATTACATAAAAAAATTAAAATTGTGGAATTTGATATTAAATTGATGTGAGAGTCATAGAAAAAGTGAATAAGATAGTATTATTAAATGATTATAATATACTTACATTATATAATATATAAATAACATTAAATAACCTATCCTTTATATTGATTAAAAATAGCTTTGATTAAATCATGAAATATTAGAAGAATTAGATAATAAAAAAATATTTTTTGTTTAAAAAAGTGTTTACAACTATAAAGATTTAATTTTTAAAAGCTTATTAATTATGAAGAGAGAACTATTTTTAGAATTTTTTGCTATACTTGCAAGGATAAAAAATTAAATAATTAGGAGAGTGTCATGGCACTATTTGATGAAGTAAAAGAGGTTGTAGTTGAGCAATTAAGCGTAAATGCAGATGAGGTAAAAGAGGAGTCTAAATTTGTAGAAGACCTTGGAGCAGATAGTTTGGATGTAGTAGAGTTAGTAATGGCACTTGAAGAGAAATTTGATATTGAAATTCCAGATGAAGATGCTGAAAAGATTGCAACTGTTGCAGATGCAATTAAATTTATTGAAAACATTAAAGCATAATAGTAGGGGCAGACTAATCTGTCTGCCCTTTTTTCTTTAAACAATATTTGAAACTATCAAAGAGTAGTTTGATATATTTTTTAAAAAGTATACAGGAGACAAAGTTGAAAAGAGTTGTAGTTACTGGTTTAGGAATGATCAACAGTGTAGGGCAAGATAAAGAGAGTTCTTTTTCTGCCATTTTAAATGGTGAGTGTGGAATTAAAGAGATTGAACTTTTTGATGCTTCTAAGTTTTCTGTACGAATTGCTGGTGAAATTGTTGGTTTTGACCCGAGTGAAGTAATGGATGCTAAAGAGGTTAAAAAAGCAGACAGATTTATTCAACTTGGAATAAAAGCAGCACAAGAAGCAATAGAAGATGCAAATTTTTCTGAAGATATTGACAAAGAACGTTTTGGTATCTCTTCTGCTTCTGGAATTGGTGGTTTGCCAAATATTGAAAAGAACTCTATTGTTTGTGAAAATAGAGGTCCTAGACGTATCTCTCCTTTCTTTATTCCATCATCATTGGTAAATATGCTTGGTGGATTTATCTCTATTGCACATGGTATTAAAGGTCCAAATCTTGCCTCTGTTACAGCTTGTGCAGCTGGTACTCATGCTATTGCTGAAGCTACTAAAACTATTATGCTTGATGGAGCTGATAGAATGTTGGTAATAGGTGCTGAGTCTGCTATTTGTGGTGCAGGTATTGGTGGTTTTGCTGCAATGAAAGCTTTAAGTACCAATAATGAAAATCCAAAAGAGGCTTCTCGTCCATTTGATGCAAATAGAAATGGATTTGTAATGGGTGAGGGTGCTGGAGCACTTGTTTTAGAAGATTATGAATTAGCAAAAGCACGTGGAGCTAAAATTTATGCAGAGGTAGTAGGATTTGGTGAGAGTGGAGATGCTAACCATATTACAACTCCTGTAGTAGATGGTCCTCTTCGTGCTATGAAGGCTGCTTTAAAAATGGCAGGAGATATTAAGATAGATTATATTAATGCACATGGTACTTCTACTCCTGCTAATGATAAAAATGAGACAGCTGCAATTAAAGAGTTATTTGGTGGAACTCAAAATTGTCCTCCTGTAAGTTCGATTAAGGGACAAATTGGTCACTGTTTAGGAGCTGCTGGTGCTATTGAGGCTGTTGTGTCATTAATGGCAATGAGAGATGGAAAACTTCCTCCAACTATTAATTATACAACTCCAGATGAAGAGTGTGATTTAGATTATATAACTGATGGAGTTAGAGATGCCCAAATCAATACGGTTATGAGTAACTCTTTTGGTTTTGGTGGAACTAATGGAGTAGTTATCTTCAAAAAAATATAAGGAAGTTGCATGGCAACCTATTTAGAGTTTGAAAAAAAAATTGAGCAGATTCAAGAAGATATTGATGGTGCTCGTGCAAAAAATGATGAATATGCTATAGAGGCTCATGAGAAAGAGCTAGAAAAAGAGGTAGAAAAGACTATGAAAGGTCTTTCAGACTATCAGAAACTGCAACTTGCACGTCACCCTGATAGACCGTATGCCCTAGATTATATTCGTTATATGATGACAGATGCTTATGAGATTCATGGAGATAGAGCCTTTCGTGATGACCCTGCTATTTTGTGCTATTTAGGTTATATTGATGGTCAAAAGACTTTAGTGATTGGTGAACAGAAAGGGCGTGGAACAAAACATAAGCTCAAAAGAAATTTTGGTATGCCAAATCCAGAGGGTTATAGAAAAGCTCTTAGAGCTGTTAGACTCGCAGAGAAGTTTAACATTCCTGTTCTAATGCTTATAGACACCCCAGGTGCTTACCCTGGTCTTGGTGCAGAAGAGCGTGGACAGAGTGAAGCGATTGCTAAAAACCTTTTTGAATTTGCAAATATTAAAGTTCCAATGATTTCAGTAGTTATTGGAGAGGGTGGTTCTGGTGGTGCTTTAGCCATTGGTGTAGGAGATAAGTTAGCTATGATGCGTTACTCTGTATTTTCTGTTATCTCACCAGAGGGGTGTGCTGCAATTTTATGGAATGACCCTAAAAAAGTAGAACAGGCAGCAAAAGCTCTAAAGATTACACCAGAGGATTTACTTGCTCATGGTTTGGTTGATGATATTTTAGATGAACCACTTATTGGAGCTCATAGAACAAAGCAAGAGTCTGCTATGGTTGTAAAGAACTATTTTTTAGAGAAAGTAAAAGAACTAAAAGAGCTTCCTGTCGAAGAGATGTTAGAGAAGCGTTATGAGCGTTTAACCTCTGTAGGTGCTTTTTCTGAATAGCAAAACTTATTTAGGTTTGATTTTATCGAATAGATTATTTTTTGTTTGATGAAATCTTACAACTATTATAACCACCAAACTCTTAGTCTCTTTCCTTTAATCTTTCCATTTTTTAAGCCATTAAATGCTTTTTTTATTACAGATTTATCAACTGCCACATAAGAGTGAGTAGTATAAATATCTATTTTTCCAATATCTTTACCATCAATACCAATATCTTTACAGAGAGTTCCTAAAATATCTCCTGCTCTAATTTTTCTCTTTTTTCCACCATCTATACAGAGTGTTGCTACCTCTCCTTGCATATAGAACTCTTTGTTAGGTTTTAAGGTATCTATAGAGTCTACTTTTAAATTAGGTTTGAGTTCTAATAGTTTTGGCAACTCATGTTTTTTACAAAGGGTTATGGCTAAACCTCTCTTGTTTGCTCGACCTGTTCGACCTATACGGTGAGTATAAATCTCTTTTTTCATAGGTATATCGTAGTTAATAACCAAGTCAACACCATCTATGTCCAAACCTCTTGATGCTAAATCTGTAGCAACCAAAAGAGGTAAAGAGCCATTGGCGAACTGTAAAAGCATCTCTTGGCGTTCATACTGCTCTAGGTTACCATTGAGTGTAGCTACATTAAACCCTTTTTCATATAGCCAATTTGAAAGCTCTTCAGTCTTATCTTTTGTATTGCAAAATAGAATAGCAAGTGAGGGTTGAAAGTGTTGAAGTACGGTTAATAGAGCTTTAGGTTTATCTTCTGTACGGTAAACAAACTCTTCTATATTTAATTTAGTTTCATTATCTTTAAGCTTAACCTCAATAGGATTTCTTAAAATAACGGAGGTTAATTTATTTATATTTTTAGGATAGGTTGCAGAAAATAGAAGAGACTGTCTCTCTTTTGGTATGTTAGAGACTAGTTTTAAAATATCGTTAGCAAAACCCATCTCTAGCATTCGGTCTGCCTCATCTAAAATAAGAGTTTTAATCTCTTTTAAATAAATTGTCTCTCTTGAAAAGTGGTCAAGAACTCTTCCAGGAGTTCCAACTAAAATATCTGCTCCTTTTTCTAATGAATCAACTTGTTTTGTAAGGGAAGTTCCTCCATATAGAGTTACTACTTTTATATCTGCTTTATACCGAGCTAGTTTTTGAATCTCTCTTGCGACTTGTTCACATAGTTCACGAGTAGGGGTAATAATAAGTGCTTGTGGAAAGTGTTTATCTTTATCTAGTTTTAAAATAAGAGGTAGAGCAAAAGCAACTGTTTTTCCTGAACCTGTTTTTGCTTGAGCAATAATGTCTTTTCCCTCTAGAATAAGAGGAATAGTTGCTTTTTGAATTGGCGTTAGAGCTGTATAGCCCAATGAATTTAGATTTTCTAAAACTTCATTGGCTAAGGATAAATTTTGAAATGTTGACAAAGGAACTCTTTTTTCAGTTTTTTGAAAGTATAACTAAAAAAGTCGTTCCTCTTCATAAAATTCAATATTTGATAGTAGTATAAGATTTAAAATAATAACATTGAGTATAATATATATAGCACCTATAAGTGTAATAGTAGAAAAGGTTGCATTGAAAAGTGCATAATATATATAATCATATGGTAGTAAGAGTTGAATTATCATAATGTTAAACCATGCAGATATAATAATAAGTACTGTACTTAAAAGGTAAACACCTATCTTACTAATAAGGTGAGGGTAGATATAATGTATTGCTGGATAGAAAACTAGAAGTGTACCACTATTCCAAATAAGTGTTGCTATTGCTATCCATTTTGTATCATTAGAAGCAACTTGTAGAAACATAGGAATAACAGTTACTGTAATAATAGTTGTAATTATTAAAGATTTTAAAAAATGTATCGACAAAACTATATCCTATATTTAATTATTTTTTTAATATAGTAATTATAGGATATATAGTGTAAAGAATAGTTAAAATAAGCATATATTTTTAACTTATTTTTTTATTTTAAGAAAAAAATAAGTTTTAAACTTTTTTTAAGTTCTATACTCTGCATTTATCTTAACATACTCATAAGAGAGGTCACACCCATAAGAGGTATATGAGCCATCTCCTAAACCTAGATTACAAGTAACTTTAAATGAGTCATTTTTCATAATCTTATAGGCTTTCTCCTCTCTCTCTTTATCTAATTCTCTCTGCTCATTAGAGTAGATAAGCAGGTTATCGTAGTGAATGGTTAGTTTAGTATCATCACACTCTACACCAGAAGCTCCAATGGTTGAAGCAATTCGTCCCCAATTTGGGTCTTCTCCAAATAGAGCAGTCTTTACAAGTAGAGAGTTAGAAAGTGCAATAGATGCTCTTTTTGCCTCTTCATTAGAGATAGCTCCATTAACCTCAAATGCTACTAATTTGTTTGCACCTTCACCATCTTTTAAAATCATCATGGCAAGTTCAAATGTAATCTTATTTAATGCCTCTCTAAATGCCTCTTTGTTGTAAGATTGTGAGAGACCATTAGCCAAAAGCATGACCGTGTCGTTAGTAGAGGTGTCACCATCGACAGAGATTCTGTTAAATGAACCATCTACTGCTTCACTAAGTAGCTCCTCCATATCTGCTTTTGGAATCTTGGCATCGGTAGTTATAAAGCATAGCATTGTTGCCATGGCAGGGTTTATCATACCTGCACCTTTACAGATAGCCCCAATGGTAAAAGAGCCTCCGTCATCTAGCTCAACTCTAAAGGCTAACTCTTTTTTTAATGAGTCAGTAGTCATAATGGCACGAGCTGTTTTGTCTGAATTTTTAGCATTAAAGTCAAACTTCTCAAAAGCAGAGCATATTTTCTCTTGGTTTAGACGATAGCCAATGACCCCTGTAGAGGACATAATAGGATTTTGAGCTTTATAGTGCTTTTTAAGTTCATCAAAGATACTCTCAATATCTTTTATCCCTTGCTCTCCTGTCATAGCATTTGCATTTTTTGCATTCATTAAAATAAAGTCGGTTTTAAAATCTTTAGGGTACTTTTGGTAGTGCTTAATGGGTGCTGCTTGAAACTTGTTAGATGTAAAACGAGCAGTTACTTCGCAAGGTACAACTGAGCGAATAAAAGCTACATCGCCATCAATATCTGAACTGCCTGAGTTTGCAGGATTTGTTTTCATTCCTACATTGACCCCATCGCAGTAGAATCCCTCTACATTGTTAAGTCCACCTTTTAATAAAAATAGATTAAACATTTTTCATCTCCTTTGGTTTAATTGTTTTTCGTATAATTTTTCTAGCATTTCTAATACCATCACTAGGACCTATAAGTAGAAGCTTTGCTCCTGCTGTAATGATAGTATCACCTTTTGGCATAGGAATAAACCTACTATCTTTATTTCTTAATCCAATAATTGTTACGTTTGCCACCTCTCTAAAAGAGGCATTTTTAATTCTTTTTAGTACTAACCATGATGTTTTAGTAACCTTTACCTCTTCCATATCAAGAGGAGTATCTTGTCTATATAGAAACTCTTGTAGTAAATTTTCCATATCTGGACGGACTGCCATAGCATTAATTCGTTGAGCCATAATATTTGTTGGCGTAACAACTTTGTCTGCTCCAAGTTTTAAAAGTTTCTCTTCATCTGTTACTGTTGGTGCATTTGATATAATCAAAAATGCTCGTCGCCTATGAATCTCTTTTTCGTATAATCTAACAGATGCAATAGTAGCAATATTGTCAGCAATATTATCAGCAAGAGTAATAATACCTTTTGCAGAGGAGAGATGGGACTTTAAAATAGCAACTTGGGTATGAGGTTCTGCTTTAACAAAGTATGGGTATTTATATTTTTCAGCCAACTCCTCTAGGTTTTCCGTTGGGTCAATGACTACAAATGGAATATGACTTTCGCGTAAAAGTTTTGTTACTTGAATTGTAAACTCATTGTGATAGCAGATAACAAAGTGTCGTTTAAGTCGTGCAATGTTGTAAAGCATTTTTCTCTCTCTCATAACTTTAAATAGTTCACCTCTATTGAGAACATCAACAATAATCCCTATTGCTACTGAAAAGACTAAAAACCCAAAGATAATAAGAGAAATGGTAAACATACGTCCCACTTCTGAGATAGGTGCCATCTCTCCAAAACCAACTGTAGTAAAAGTAATACCTGTCTGATAAAGTGCATCAAGTAGAGACATATTATCAATAAAAATATAGCCAAATGTACCAAACATCATTGTTAGTACGGTTAAAATAAGTGGAAGTCTAAAAGGTGCTAGAAGTACATATAACTCATCATTTAAAGTTATATGTGGTTTTGATGTCTCTCGCCAGTTGAGAAACTTTTTAATCCTATTTTGAATAGTCAAAAATAGATAGTTGAAGCGTTAATTACGCCTCTGTTGATTCAGCTGTAGCTTGTGCAGCTTTTTTTCTCATAGTTCTAAGTGTAGAAGCAGCTACTTTAATTCTTTTAGTTGTTCCATCTTCTAATGTAATTTTTACACTTCTTAAATTAGGAAGTTGTCTTCTTTTTGTTTTGTTGTTTGCATGAGATACATTGTTTCCAACCAATGGACCTTTTCCTGTTACATCACATCTTCTTGCCATTATAATACCTTTGTAGTTAATAGTATTTATGAAGCAATAACCTAAACTCAAAGAAATACATAAAATTGTGGCTATGATATTCTAATTGAGCTTAGGTTAATATGGCTCATAAAAAAGTTTTGCAATTATAGGGAAATGTATCTTAAATATTGTTGTTTTTTAGTTAAGTAGAAGATTTACTTTTATGAGTTATAATAAACTTATGAAAACAGATTTTAAAACCATATTCTTTTACATTGTCTTAGCTATTTGTAGTATAGCTCTTTTTACTCTTATTACTATAACTACAATGGATTACAGTAGAAATTTATTGCAAGGGTATATAATCTCGGGAGTAGTGGGACTCTCTTACCCTTTTATTCTTCATCAAAGTTATATACTATTTCGTCAAAAGAGAGTTGGGTTAGCTTATTCTTTAGTGATTGGACTTTTTTTAGTTCTAGTATCTATTCAGATGATAGGGTGTGCAAATAGTATAGTTTGGGAACATTAATCAAACGATTAGTATGAATATGGCTAGGTCAATTAATGTGATGTATAGCTTCTCTTTTATTTTTAAATTATATTAAAATATATAGTGGAAAGTAGGAGTTACAAGCAAAAAGCCAATATAATACGCCAAATTTTAAAAGTAGGATTTTAGATGTTGGTAGCTCCAAGTATTCTCTCTGCCGATTTTGGGAATTTGGCACGAGATGTAGAGGCGATTTGTGAAGCAGGGTGTGACTTGGTTCATGTAGATGTAATGGACGGTCACTTTGTACCTAACTTGACTATTGGACCTGTTGTGGTTGAAGCTGTAGCAAAGGTGGCAACAAAACCACTTGATATTCACTTAATGGTAGAGAATAATACCTTTTTTGTTGACCTTTTTGCTCCCTTTAAACCAGAGTTTATCTCATTTCATATTGAAGAGGAGAAGCACCCTCATAGACTTATTCAAAAGATTCGCTCTTTAGGAATTCGTCCTGCTATTACGTTAAATCCTCATACTCCTCCTGAAGCTGTTGAGTTTTTGTTAGCAGATGTTGACATGGTACTTTTAATGTCTGTTAACCCAGGGTTTGGAGGACAAAAGTTTATTGCTAATGTATTAGATAGAGCGAAACGACTTAAAAAGCTTATTAACAAGTATAATCCTGAGTGTCTTATAGAGGTTGATGGTGGGGTAAATGACCAAAATATTTATGAGCTAAAAGAGGCAGGTGTAAATGTTGTAGTTGCAGGGTCATATGTTTTTAGAAATCAATATGGCTATAAGCACTCTATAGACTCTTTAAAGATATAATTATTTAGGGGGAGTTTTTATGCGAGTAAAGATTTGTGGTATTACCAATTTTCAAGATGCAATACAGGCGATTGATGCTGGAGCTGATGCTTTAGGATTTGTTTTTTATAAAGACTCACCAAGGTACATTACCCCTGCAAATGCAAAAAAAATCATTGACAGATTACCACCTTTTATAGGTAGAGTAGGGCTTTTTGTTAATGAGGGGATAGATACTATTGATACTATTGCAAAATATTGTGATTTGACACTGTGTCAAATCCATTTTGAGGTAGATGAAGAGGCATTAGACATGATAGGTTCAAAAGCCTTACCTGTAATTCGTGCCAAGAAAAAAGAGGATATTTTACAATATAGTGACCGTTACCGTTTGGTAGATGTATATTGTGAGGAGTATGGTGGGTCTGGAAAACGACTCAATTTAGAGTGGTTTGATGGCATTGATTGTTCTAAAATTATCTTAGCAGGTGGTTTAACTCCTGATAATTTAGATGAACTAAAAAAGTATAATTTTTATGGTGTTGATGTAAGTTCAGGAGTTGAACGTATCAAAGGAAAAAAAGATTACCAAAAGGTGACAAAGTTTATTGCCAATGCAAAGAGTCTATGAGGAATTAACATCAGCATTTAGAAGAAACAGTGGTTACTTGTCACGAGCTTCTTATGAACGAATTGTAAAAAAACACACAACACTATTTGAAGATGCCGATACGCTCTTCATACTGCTTCAAGCCTCTGGTTACCCTATTGTTTACCAAAATGGTCGCTATCTTTTAGAGACCTATTTTACCCATTATAAAGAGCAAAAGTATTGTGTTATAGATATTGAGACCAATGGCTCTAAACCTGAATCAGCACAAGTCATTGAGGTTGGAGCTGTTATGGTTCAAAATGGTAAAGTTATTGATACCTTTGAGAGTTTTGTTGCATGTGCATTTATACCTGAGTATATTACAAAAGTTACAGGTATTGTCCCTGAAGACTTAGATGGAGCTCCAAGTAGGTTAGAAGTATTGACAAAATTGCGTGAATTTTTAGATAATGCTATATTTGTTGCTCACAATGCAAACTTTGATTATGGATTTTTGAACCACTCCTTTGACCGTTTTGGTTTAGGAACTATTGGTAATCAGAAGCTATGTTCAATAGACCTAGCAAGACGAACTATAGAGAGTGAACGTTATGGTTTAGCCTATTTGGGTGAGACCTTAGATTTGGGTGAACATATACAACATCGAGCCTTTTCAGATGCTCTTGTAACCTCTAAATTATTGGATTTAAGCTTTAAAAATTTACCAAAATATGTAACCTCAACAGATGAACTATTACGCTTTTCAGTCTCAAGTAGAAAAGAGAGAACATTAAAGAAGCAACAATAAAATTTTAGATAAAACACAAATATTAATATTTTTACTGTTATAATAGTAAAAAACTTTAAAGGGAAATCCATTATGAAGTATACAAAGACACTATTATTAGCAGTAACTATTGCTATTTTCTCAACAGGTTGTGTGAAACCTATACAACAAACTCAATCAACTCAACCAGCCTATACAGAACAACCACAGTCACCTGTTTATGAAGATGCTACTCCTATTGTTTATGAAGACCCAAATGCAGCTACTACTTCAAATTCAGGTGTTGTTTATAGTCAAATACCTACCGATAATACAGTTATAACTCCTCAAGGAACAACAACTACCTATCCTCAATCATCAGGAACGACTTATCCTCAAGCAGGAGGAACAACCACCTATCCTCAATCAACAACACCTCAACAACCTGTTTATACTAATCCATATGAGACAGGAGGAGCAACTACCTATCCTGACCCTTATGCCAATGGTGCTTCTCAATCATCTACAACAAGTTATCCTGCTACAACAAGCAATAGTGTATCATCAGGACAAGGTGGAGGAGGAATTCATCTTCAAGTAGCTGCTTTAAAAGATTATTATGCTGCTGAGCAGTTTAAAAACTCACTCACTTTAGCCCCTGGTCAATCAGCCTATATTCAACGTGGACCGATGAATAAAGTAATTATCACAGGTATCTCATCTGTAGCAGAGGCAAATCGCCTTAAAAATACACGTTTCCCTGGGGCATTTATTGTTCAAGGTGGAAGTATGAGTAGTGGAGGGTATACTCCTGAACCATCTTATAATACAGGAGGAGGGACAACATATACTGTAAATGACCCTTATGGTGTTCCTTCTTCTAGTGGTGATAGTTACTCTTCTGGTAGTGGAATTGGTGTTCAGGTTGGAGCTTTCTCTTCAAGAGAAAAAGCTCAAGAGGTTGCAGATACACATCATGGAAAACACCATGCTATTGTAAAGAAAATTGGAAGATACTATAAAGTAATTTTAACAGGATTTAGTAGCCGTTCATCAGCAAGAGCTTATGCTAGTAGAGTTGGTGGGTTTGTTGTCTCTTATTAAAAAGGGAAATAGATTTTAGCATCACTATCAATAGTGATGCCTTCTATATTATTTAACAATATTAACCTGAACAATAGCCTCCTTACCTGTAGGATTCTCTTTAGAGTCCTTACTGTTTATAACCACAACAGCATCATCAACTTTTAACAAAGACTTATCTACCTTAAAGTTAATACTATTAACACTACTCTTCTCAACAAAAAGTGTCTTTATCTTATTACTCTTTCCATCAATTAAGAGACATTTAAACGGAGGGTGACTTATATTTTTACGTCTAATATATAGATACTTTTTGAGTTTTGCTAACGACTGTTTTTTTGACTCAAATGTGTTATTTACATCTTTTGAACCTTTTATAGTATCCTCTTTATGAGTAATTTTATCTCCCTCATCAACAGGTGGTTTTTTACCAGTTTTGGCTAATAGTACTAAAGAAAAAAGTAGTAGCGTACCTATTATAATCTTTGGCATAATCTCTCCTATAATCCACTTAAAACAAATGTACTCCAAAAGTAAGGGTGCATTGTTATCATGCTTAGTTTTGCTTGTTGTAGAGCTTCGCTGTAGGAAAGCCCTTTTGAAATGTTACCATAAAAGTAGTCCATAAGTTTAGCAGACTCTACATTACTAACTGTCCAAAGGCTCATAATAACATTTTTTGCTCCTGCTTGAAGCAGTGCTTTAGGTAGTCCCACAACCCCTTCTGCTTGATGTATCTCTCCTAATCCTGATTGACAAGCCGAGAGAACGACTAGCTCTGTATTGTGTAAATCTAAGGCAGAGAGTCTAAGAGCTGAAATGGTTGCATTTTTTTGATTTTGATTTGCCCCTGAAAAAACAAGTACCGACTTTAACATAGGGTTTTTAATGGTTTTATCTTTTAGGAGTAGCCCATGTGTTGAGATATGTAAGATTTTAGAGCTAGGAGCTGTAACTAAGTTGGCAATGGTAGCATTGCTCTCTTCAAAAACAGTAGCATTAGGGTAGTACTTTTTGACAATATCTATCTCACTTCGTCCTAAGTTGGTAAAGATTTTTTCTATTTTCTCTTTATGTGGGTTTCCAAATAGCATAGGAGCTTTAACAATAGCATCAAAGTTAGCATTAGCAAAGATAGTCATACTCTTTTTAGGGTCTTTTTTGTAGAGTTTGGTTTGTCTTATAAACTCTTTTCCTGAAGAGATGTAGTTGATGGTATAGTTTTCAACAAAATAGTGACCCTTATGGTAGAGTGCTTCAAAGGGAAAGTAGTTTAGTAGTCCATCAGAAGAGATAATAAGTTGACTGACACCTTTAAGTTGTGTAGGCAGATACTCTTTTACAATTACATCATAGAGCTTTGATAAAACTTTTTGTGCCTCGTTTATGGATTGTTGCTCTTGATTGGCTGTTATGGTGTTTAGGTTTTTAGCCATATAGTTACAGTTCTCTCTATAGGCTTTAATGTATTGGTCAATAAGTTTAGTTTGGTTTGCATCAATCTCTTGAAAGGTAACTAGATTTTGATGGTCAAGTGTAAAGAGGTAGTAGTTATCATTGCCTCGTGCAAAGTCAATATAGAGTTGATGAGGTTTGAGTGCTTTAGCAATTTGTGAGCTATTTATATCATTTAGTTGAAGCATACTTTTAAACGATTCATTCTGTTTACTTAAATTGACCTCAATCGTGTGAACTTGCTCCTCTAAAGCTTCTATCTCCTCTTTGTTTTGGGCTTTGCTTAAATGGATATTGGTATAGTTTAACCTCTCTATAAGATTTTTGGTCTCTTTTGATGTTTTGGGGTTGTTTTTTATCATGGAGAGGATATTTTGGTACTCGAAGAGTGTGCCTTTGTAGTTTAGCCAATTATTAAATGTATTAAAAGTGACTCTATTTAGTTGACTAAATTTCTTTTCTTTAAAGAGTTGCAGTCTATAAAAAATAGATGTTTTTAATAGAAATGAAAAATGAACAATGTGTTTGTTTCCTTGTATATATAGGGATTTTTCTTGCATTGATAGAGAGTTAAAATATCTATTTCTATATTTGATAAAAAGTTTAAATGATTGAGTGACATACTGATATGCTGATTTAAATTTTTTCTGATTAAAGTACAAAGCACTCAAATTATGATAAAGATTAACTAAATTATGATTTTTATCTTTATAGTATTGTTCGACTGTTGTATAAAGTTTTAATGCTTTATCATACTTTTGCATTTCAATATATAAAGTAGCTAAACTATTGTATATCTGTATAATTTTAGAATTGTCTTTTTTTAAAGTTAAGGCATAGATATTTAAAGCATGAATATATAGTTTTTCAGCTTGTAAATACTCTTTATTGAGCATTAAAATACTAGCTATATTTGAGTAGGAGTTTGCAATAAGAGGATGAAAAGAGGTTTTATATATGTGTTTATTTATATCAATAGCTTTTAGAGATAACTCTATTGCTTTTGTATATAGTTTTTGAGATGCTATAATTTTTCCATCTTCTTTAAGCTTTGAAGCCTTATTAACAAGCATAGTAGTCATACTATTATAGATAATTGCAAGATTTGGATGTTGATGATTTGGATATAAAATTTTATAAATTTCAATAAGTTTGTTATAAATATGTAAAGCCTTATCATTTTGCCCTATATATGAGTATAGATAGGCTAAATTATTATAATCTGATGTAACTTCAATAGAGTATTCAGAGTAGTTTTTTATGTTGATTGCAAGAGCTTTTTTTAAAAGAGAAAGAGACTCTTGATACTTTCCTTGTTTTATATAAATTGTAGCTATATTATGATAAAGCATAGCAAACTCTTTATGGTTTTTATTGTAATGGTTCTTATAGAGAATATCTAATGCAGTCTGATATTTTTGAAGAGCTTTATTTCTATAGTCTAGGGAGTCTAGTACTTGACCAATATTATTATAAGTAGTTGCTAATTTTGGGCTGTTTTCTCCAAAAGTTTTTTTATATATTTTTAGAGCTTTTTTATAATATTTTAGAGATTTTTCATATTTTGCTTCAAAACTATATATATTTGCTAAATTACTATAAATAGAGGCAATATCAACATCATCTCTATTTCTATGTATTTGCAATATTTGAAGAGCTTTATTATAAAACTCTTCAGACTCTTTATATTTTCCAAGTCTCTTTAAAAGGTTTCCTATATATAGATTTATGACAGTTTTCCTGTCATAGTTACTGCCTATTTTCTCTTCAAGTTCTAATAACCTTTTACTCATTAAGATAGCTTGAGTAAGATTATTGTCATCTTCATAGGAGAAGATGATATTTTGATAAGTGGTAGTTAAAGAGGGGTGATTCTTACCTAAATTAAACTTTTCAATCTCTAACTCTTTGTTAAAGTATATAGTAGCAGAATGATACTCCTTATTTTGATAATAAAGTTGAGCTAGTATACTATAGTCAAAGCTAATAGATAGATTCTTGTCTAAATATTTCTCTTTTAATTTAATGATTTTTTTTAGGCTATTGACTATTTGTTCTCTTTTTGACAATGGATTATCTATAGATTGATAGTAGGTTGTTATTTTTTTTAATGGCTTATATAATCTATTCCAAATCTCTTTTCCTTTTAAAATATTATCTTTTTTAGAAGGGTAGAGTTTAGTTAAAACTTTAAAATCAGTTTGTATATTTATATCTGTACGGTAATAGTTATATAGAAACTTTCTATAATACTCTTTTGCTTTACTATAATTGGATTTTAATAAATAGTAATGTCCTAGATTTACATATAGTACAGTTGAGTCTTTTTTTATATTTTTTAGAAAAAAATCTATTTTTATATGATTACTTTTAGCAAGTAGATACTCCCATAAAGCATCTCCTATATCTCCTTGTCTCTCATACATTTGAGCAGTTTTAAAACAACTCTCTTGTACTAATGAAATATTTATATCCTCTTTAGCAATCTCTTCGTTGCAAACCCTCTCAAAATCCTCAACTCCATATACGCTCAATGGAATCA
>JALWMP010000068.1 GCA_026996165.1 Campylobacteraceae bacterium | reverse complement strand
CTTATTAATATATTCTGCTAGTGTTTGTAAATCAAAAATATCATTTGTATGGATATTATCTAATCCAAACTCTATAAACTTTCCAAACTCATCAATAGAAAAAATTATATCACTATATTTGCTCTTTTCTAAATCCTTATCCATATAAGATAAAGCTTTACTCATTACATATTGTTCATTTTCTTTTAAATATTTAATAGTCCTTTTGAGATATTTATGCTCATATATAGAGTGTTTAAATTGAGATTTAAAAGAGATATGTTCTCCAATAATTTTAATACGAATAAACTCTCTATCTTTAGTAAACTCCTTATACATATCAAATAACTCTTTATCAATATCTCTTAATTGAGTTAAACAATCTTGACTATGTTCATTTTTTTCTAAAAGTGTATTGATATATAAAAGCAATGAAGATTTACCACAACCAAAAGCACCAATTACAGCAATAGAGTTATGATAATTTAATTTAAAGAGTGTATAAAGCGTATCTTTTGTAGATTGAGTAATAATATAATCTTTACAATCCTCTTTATCATAAATAATATTAGTAGATTTATTAAACCTATTTTTTAAAGTAATTTTATTTTTATAGGTAAACACTATAATCCTTCATTATATATCTTATCTAAGATAGCAGATTTATCTATCATCTCTCTAATATAAATTTGCCTAATACCTGCTGTCTCTGAATAGCTAAATTTATTATCTGTTAATTTTTCTAATCTGTTTATTTTACTATATAGAGTATGCTCACTCATACATAAACTTTTTTGAATACTCAATTTACCTCTTCCTATATCATCAATAGAGATAGAATTAGCATCTAATCCATGTTGTATCTCTATGTAATCACATAAAATATATAAAAATACCTCATCTGAAATAGGAGCTACACTATTGATATTTAAAGAGTAGCTACTTTGTGATATTTGAGTAAGAATATTTAATTCACTCAAAAGACTCATGCTATTACTCTTTTCTGTATGACGATTATTATACATTCGTATGAATACATCTATATCAGAATTAATTGTTGTATTAGAGAATTTTCTTTTTTGTTCAGTTAACCATAAAACAACATTATCTAAAAGTTCTTTTTTAGAGAATTTATGTGGATAGAATTTATTAAAAAATAGATAATAGAGTGTTGATTTCTCTTCATTTTTAACTAAATTCCAATGTAATATCCAAAGTGTATCAATATCTTCTAAATAAGGGTCATATTTCAAAATAGTATCACCCAAAAAAGTAAGACCATTTTCATCAATAAGAGTTAAAACCCTCATCCAATGATGAAGAGATTTTACCATATTACTTCCAAGTCCTAATCTAGCAATAGTTGATTCTATTTTGGATAGGGAAAATATACTGTTATCTTTGTTATAGGCTTCTAGCCCCTTTGTAATCCAATCTATTTTACAGTCAAATTTATCATGACCAGAGAATGATGATTTTATTTTAGACATATTAATTTTTATTCCTTGTATGCTCATAAATTATTGTAAATATAGTTGATTATTCTAATTGAAGCATAAGATTTTTTAAAAAAATATTATATCATACTAACTCATAAACCTCACTCCTCCACTCAATATCTCTACTCAAACTATCATAACTACAAACCTCTTCAACCAACCTAAAACCAGCCCCTAAAAAAATCTCTCCAACAACCCCACCTCTCAAATCATCAAAAAATCTATCATCATCTTCTCTTGGAGTCACAGAGTAAGAGACAATGACCTTTCCACCTACAGCCAAATAGTTTTTAACATCTTCTACCCAAACTCTAAGCTCATCTTGTCTCAAGTGCATAATAACAGCTATACAGACTATCACATCAAACTTGACATCTATTTTCAAATCCAAAATAGGAAGTTTCGCACAAAAAAGCCGTTCTTTGAAATAGCTATCTTGCTTTAAAGCCTCCACAAAACCTTGTGTGCTATCAACTCCCCAACACTCTGCACCCAATGTTCTAATATATTGCAAATCACGCCCTGAACCAAAACCTATATCTAGGACTTTGTGAGATTTTTGGATATATTGGTTAAAGAGTTTGTGTAGAGGAGTAGGTGTAGCTAAGTTGTATCGTTCTATTAGCTCTTTGTGATTTTGGTTGTAGTAGGTTTGGGTTTTTGTCTGTTTCATTTAGTAAAGAAATCCAAACAACCAAAGAGGAATTTTCGCCCCAAATCCAACCTCTATATCATCAGCAACTACAAACGAATTTTCTATATCTTTTATCTGCTTAAAACTCTTATTTTTTCCACCTACCTCAATAGTATAAAGCTTATCAATAATAAAGTCTCCCTTTTTAGAAGCTGTAATGGTATGTTGTGCATTTTCTAATGACGAAGCAATAAAACTCTCTCTTAAAGTCCCTACATTTGCCCCACTACAAAGCGAATGGAACATGTTGGGATTGTCTAAGTAAATCTTTTCAGGCTTTTTAATAATACTCTCTCCTCTTCCTTGCATAGCAACCATACGAATAATACACCCTGCTTGAAGAGCGTTTAGGTAACTATAGAGTGTCTTTGTATTTAACTCTACCGATTCAGACAAGGTTCGCATATTTGGTTTATAGGGAGCAGAGAGACAGAGCATTGTTAAAATTTTCTTGATGTTTCGTAACTTTTTGGCATCAATCGTATAGATATTCACTAAATCTACATCAATTGTTTTATTAATAGCATCAGTTAGTTTAATTTTAGATTTTTGTCTATCTTCTAAATAGAAAGGGTAGTAACCATAGAGCATATACTCTTTAAAATATTTAAGAGGCTTGACAGAGGAGAGTATATCTGTAGCAATGGAGGTATGATTGTTTACTATCTCTTCTAAGCTATATCGTTCAAAGCGTTGAGATGTCTCCATCTCTAAAAACTCTCTAAAAGAGAGAGTAGGAAGCTTATATTTTAATGCTCTTCTACTCAAATCAGCCCCCTCTAAATGCATAGCAGATGAACCAGAGAAGATAACATTTATCTCTAAAAAATCCCAAATAGTTTTAAGGTCGTTTGCAAAATTAGCTTGAGTGTGTATCTCATCTAAAATAAGTAGCTTTCCCCCAAGAGCAGAAAAGTCTTTAGCTACTTCCAAAATAGTGGTTGAACTCATCAAAGGGTGGTCAACCGAAATATAGAGCATCTCATCCATGCTATATTTTTGTTTTTTCATAAACTGTAAAAGAAGTGTAGTTTTACCCACTCCTTTAGCACCTATAATACCAATCAATTTATTGTCTAAATTGAGTTTATGAAGTAAATCTCGTTCATATTTGGGTGTCTTTTTTGAAAAAAATAGTACTGAATACTCTTTAAGTGACTCTATAATTGACACTATATTACCTTTTATTTTAAAATAGTTAGCAATATAATACCAACTATTTAATTAAAGTAAGGAATAAATTGGTTTAAATTTTATTATCTATTTTGGGTCTAGGTCGATAAACCTTAACATTCTCTCGTGACTCCTCATCTCTTAAATACTGTGCATGAAGCTGACTCATAACCCCTTTGTCACAGTAGAGCAGATACTCTTTGTCTTGTGGAAGCTTTTTAAACTCTGTTTTAAGCTTATGAAATGGAATCTGAATAGTCTCACAAGAGGTTTTTATACACTCCTCATTTTCACGAATATCTATAACTACATACTCATCTGTTAACTCACTAACCACTTCAATAGGTGCATCATTGGTAACATCATCTATCACCTCATCAACATAGATACTTTTTGCATCTGCTACTGCTTTGTCTAATACCTCATAGTTAAAACGTTTTGCTTCACGCTCCATCCGTTTAAATGAACCATGGGTAATAGGATTTTTAGAGATAACACCACAATATTCAGGCATGTTTTCAGCAAATCGTTTTGTACCTATTTTAGAAGCAATGTCAATAATTTCAGGTTTATTCATGGTTGCAAGTGGGCGTAAAATAAGCATATTTGAAACCTCATCTATCAATGCTAAGTTTCGTAAGGTTTGGCTAGAGACCTGTGCAACCGATTCACCTGTTACTAGAGCGTCTATCTCCATCTCTTTCGCTATTTTTTCAGAAGCCATAAGCATTAGACGCTTAAGTGTTACACCCATGTAAGTTTCAGGAGTTGAACGGAATATTTCAGTTAAAACATCATCAAAAGGAACAGAGACTATCTTAACACGATGAGAAGCTCCAAATTTATTCCAAAGGTAGTAAGAGACCTGCTTCACCCCTATCTCATGAGCAATTCCACCAAGATTAAAGAAGATAAAGTGTGTTTTCAGTCCTCTTTTCATGGTTAAATAAGAAGCCACAGTTGAGTCAAAACCACCTGACATTAAAGAGAGTATATCACCTTGTGTCCCTATAGGGTAACCACCTAAAGCTATGTGTTTATCTGTAATAATATTAAGTTGATTGTTAATAAGTTCTATACGAACGGTCACCTCTGGATTATGTAGGTCAACCCCTTTAGCATTTGAGTGTGCAAGTGTATACCCACCAATAGTACGTTCCATCTCCGAAGAGTTAAACTCGTGTGAACCTGTACGTTTGGCACGAACTACAAAGGTTTTCCCCTCTACCTCTTTAGCACATATCTCACACACTTTCTCTTTAATTGCGTCTAAGGTCATCATATTGTTAAACTGTAAAGCTTCAAGTACCTGTTCAATCCCCGAAGTTTGTAAAAGGCGTGTTCGTACCTTATCTACCACTTCAATAGGAGCAACAACCTCCACTTTGTCTGAAAATTTTTTGATGGCTATCTCTTTATGAATCTCATCCATAAGTTTTATAAGATTGTTGTAGAGTTGACCTACCATCTGCTTTTTAGCTGATGAGCCTTTGACCATAATTTCAGGGAAAAGTTTTAAGATAAATTTTTGAGTTTTCAAATGAATGATTCCTTCTTAAAATATATTATCGTAGATTCCGTCTTAAAAAAAGCTGACGAAATCAATATTTTTAGAACTAATTTTCAACAACTAAATATTGATAATTTTGTTCACTTTTAAAAATAGAGAAAGCCATTAAAATA
>JALWMP010000067.1 GCA_026996165.1 Campylobacteraceae bacterium | reverse complement strand
TAAACAAGGAGAACTCGATGGCTCAAAAAGCGATTAGAGAATATGACGCAAAGTCAATTTTAGCTCGACATTGGGATAAGTACTTTCCAGATTTTACTTATTCTTATGAGACGGTATTGGTTCAAAATGGAGCTGAATTAAAAGAAGCTGCTGAAGAAAAAACATGGTTAAAAGAAAAAACCTTGGTGGCAAAACCAGATATGCTTTTTGGGAAAAGAGGAAAAAATGGTTTAGTTCTTTTTAAAGACCAAAAACCAGGTGATGTAACTCTTGAAAAAGCAGCTTCATGGATTGATGAAAAGTGTTCAGAAAAACAAGAAGTTTATTTCTCTTTTGATGGAGATACACCAGTAGGTGAACCATCTGTAGATATGTTAACACACTTTATTGTTGAGCCATTTACTCCACACTCACAAGAAGAGGAATATTACATTTCAGCTACTTGTGTTGGTGATGAAGATATGCTTTATATGTCTGCTGAAGGTGGAATGGAAGTAGAAGAGGGCTGGGATGAGAAGGTAACTGAAGTTGCTTTTAAAATTACTGATACAGAAGAGGAGATTGCTGAGAAAATTAGAGCAAATGTTCCTGCTGATGTTGCAGAAGGTGACAAAGAGAACTTTGCAAAATTTGCTATTGGTTTCTTTAAAGCTTACCGTGACTTAAACTTTGCATACTTAGAGATTAATCCATTTGTACTTCAAGGTAACAAAGTTGAACTTCTTGATATGGTTGCTAAACTTGATGATACAGCTGGATTTATGATGGCATCAGAGTGGGGCGATATTGAGTACCCAACTTCATTTGGTATGGAAGAGAAATCTCCAGAAGTATTGGCTGTAGAAGAGGCAGATGCTAAAACAGGTGCATCACTTAAGTTAACACTCCTTAAACCAGAAGCTAGAATTTGGACTATGGTTGCTGGTGGTGGTGCTTCTGTTGTTTATGCTGATACTATTGCAGATATGGCAGGTATTGATGACCTTGCAAACTACGGTGAGTACTCTGGTGGCCCAACTACTGGTGAGACTAAGTTCTATGCAGAGACAATTTTTGACCTTATGACTCGTGAGCCAGACCCACAAGGTAGAGGAAAAGTTCTTATTATTGGTGGAGCTATTGCTAACTTTACAGATGTTGCTAAAACATTTACAGGGATTATCCAAGCACTTGAGAACTACAAAGATAAACTCAAAGCAGTAGATACAAAAATTTATGTAAGACGTGGTGGACCAAATTATGAAAAAGGTCTTAAAGATATTAAAGAAGCAGCTGATAGAATGGGTCTTTACATCGAAGTATATGGGCCTGAGACACACGTAACAGACATTGTACGTATGGCACTAGAAGAGAAGTAGGGAGAAGAGAATGTCAAAATTATTTACTAAAGATACACAAGCAATTTTTTGGAATAACAACAAAACTGCTATCCAAAGAATGTTAGATTATGACTATACTATTAAGAGAGAAAAGCCTTCAGTAGCGGCTATTGTTGCACCAACTAGCTCAAGCAAGTTTGAGAAGTTCTTCTATGGTGCAGATGAGATTATGATTCCTCTTTACAAAAGTACAGCAGAGGCAAAAGCTGCTCAACCACAAGCAGATGTACTTTTAAACTTTGGTTCATTTAGAACAGCTTACAATGTAACTATGGAAGCACTTGAAATTGGTGGATTTAAAACTATTATGATTACTGCTGAGGGTATTCCTGAAAGATTAGCTCGTGGTATGAATGCAAAAGCAAGAGCTTTAGGTGTAACTGTAATTGGTCCTGCTACAGTTGGTGCAATATCTCCTGGTGCATTTAAGATTGCTAATATTGGTGGTACTATTGATAACATTATTAACTCTAAACTTCACAGAGCAGGTTCTTGTGGTCTTGTAACACGTTCAGGTGGTCTTTTCAATGAGCTTTCTAATATTATTGCTATTAATGCTGATGGTATTGCAGAGGGTGTAGCGATTGGTGGAGACCGATTTGTTGGTTCAGTATTTATCGACAATCTTCTTAGAATGGAAGCTAATCCAGATGTAAAATATATGATTTTACTTGGAGAAGTTGGTGGTACAGAAGAGTACAAAGTAATTGAAGCTGTTAAATCAGGTAAGATTACTAAACCAATTATTGCTTGGTGTATTGGTACTATTGCTAAGTATTATGATAGTGGTGTTCAGTTTGGTCACGCTGGAGCTTCTGCAAATGGTGAGATGGAGACAGCAGAGTATAAAAACAATGCAATGAGAGATGCAGGTATTCATGTGCCTAACTCATTTAATGACCTACCTGAAATGATTGCATCGGTTTACCATAAATTACATGCTGAGGGTATTATTCAAGATATTCCTGAACCAGAAATCAATACTATACCAAAAGTAAGAAGACCTAAACAATTTATCTGTACTATCTCTGATGATAGAGGAGAAGAAGCAACTTATGCAGGATTCCCAATCTCATCTGTTGCTACTCCTGATACAGGAAAAGGAATTGGTGATGTTATTTCACTTTTATGGTTCAAAAAACAGTATCCAAAATGGGCTACAGAGTTTATTGAGACTGTAATTAAAACAGTAGCAGACCATGGACCAGCAGTATCTGGAGCTCACAATGCAAAAGTAACGGCACGTGCAGGTAAGTCTGTTGTTGAAGCGTTGGTAACAGGACTTCTTACTATTGGACCTAGATTTGGTGGAGCTATTGATGGGGCTGCTAAATACTTTAAATATGCAGATGATAATAATCTTTCTCCAAAAGAGTTCTTAGGTTATATGAAGAAGCAAGGTATTCCAATTCCTGGTATTGGTCATAGAATTAAATCACTTAAAAACCCTGATTTAAGAGTTACAGGACTTATGAATTTTGCAGCAGAGCATTTCCCTTCAACTCCACTTCTTGACTATGCAAAAACAGTTGAAGCACTTACTACAAGTAAGAAAGAGAATCTAATTCTTAATGTTGATGGTACTATTGGTATTCTTATGGTAGATATGTGGAGAGCTTTAGGTTACTCAGAAGAGGAAATCAATGAGTTTATCGAGAGTGGTACACTTAACGCATTCTTTATTGTAGGTCGTTCAATCGGATTTATTGGTCACGTACTTGATGAAAAACGTCTTGCAATGCCTATGTATCGTCACCCTATGGATGATATATTATATGATGTACAAAAAGCAGAAAAAATTTAATACTTTTTTTGCTTTAGCCCCTTAAAACCCTTTTGGGTTTTAAGAGAACCTCTTTTTATTCTTCTTCTCTTTTTAATTCAATAAGGTAATACAATGCAGTATGAGAAAGCAATTTTAGCAGGTGGATGTTTTTGGGGTATGCAAGAGCTTATCCGTAAACTTAATGGAGTAGTTAGTACACGAGTTGGTTATACAGGTGGTGAAGTACCAAATGCAACCTATCGTAATCATGGAGACCATGCAGAGGCTGTTGAGGTGCTCTTTGACCCATCAAAAATAAGCTATAGAGAGCTTTTAGAGTTCTTTTTTCAGATACACGACCCTACTACTCCAGATAGACAAGGTAATGACATTGGAAGGTCTTATCGTTCAGAGATTTTTTATGTTACAGATGAGCAAAAAGATGTGGCTTTACAGACTATTAAAGATATAGATTCTAGTGGAGTGTGGCCCGATAAAGTGGTTACACCTATAACTAAAGCCAGTGAGTTTTGGGAGGCAGAATCAGAACACCAAGACTACTTACAACGCTATCCAAATGGATATACTTGCCACTTTATAAGACCAAATTGGGTACTTTCTAAATAAGGAGAAGAAGATATGACTTATAATAAGTTAACAGAAGAAGAGAGAAGAGTTATTATCAACAAAGGTACAGAACGACCATTTACAGGAGAGTTTTGGAATCATAAAGAGAGTGGTATGTATACTTGTCGTCAATGTAGTGCAGAGCTATTCCTCTCTGATGCAAAATTTGACTCAGGTACAGGTTGGCCTAGTTTTGATGATGCTGTAGAGGGTGCAGTCAAAGAGGTACTTGATGCAGATGGTAGACGTGTAGAGATAGTATGTGCCAACTGTGGTGGACATTTAGGGCATGTCTTTAGAGGTGAGGGTATGACAAATAAAAATACTCGTCACTGTGTAAACTCTATCTCTTTAGATTTTATAGCCAATTAATTATAAAAAACTTAAACTTATGATATAATTTTAAAAAATTAAATTATACCAAGGTTCTTCTTTTGAAAAATAAATCTGCATTTACTATGATTGAACTTGTTTTTGTTATTGTTGTTTTAGGTATTTTAGCTTCTATTGCTATGGGGCGTATGGATAGAGATTTAAAGCAGGAGGCTGCTGAGACTATACTCTCTCATATCCGTTTAGCTCAACAATTAGCTTTAAAAGATAATAAGCATCGGATTGATAATGATGTTAGATGGCAAAGAGCTTATTGGAAAGTTGAGTTTAGACAATGTTTAAACAGTGATTGGAGTTATAGAGTAGGCTCTGATATTGGTTTAAATGGTGGTGTAAACTCACTATCAGAAAAAGAAGCAGCTATCGACCCTATAGATGGTAAGTTTTTATGGACAACAGATTGTCAAAATTTAGATAGTAATCAGAGTCCATCAGTTCAATTAACAAAAAAATTTGGAATTATTGGACTTGTAACTAATGGAGGGTGTAATCAAAATGTTTCATTTGATTATCTTGGTCGTCCTCATAGTAGTACAGACTATAATCCTTCAGATTTTCATCATATTATGATTAATGATTGTAATTTAACTTTTACTATGTCAACAGATGAAGATAATGATGGAAATGATGATACTTTTACTATTACTGTAGAAGCTGAAACTGGACATGCCTTTATTGTAGGTCAAGAAGCATTATAATCATTAATAAAAGCTAAAATCAATTAAAAATGTATCAAAAATAAAATAATTTAATTTTTTTAAAAAACTTTTGAAAAAACCTTGACATTAGTTGTAGATTTCTCTATAATACGCCCCGAAGAACATTGGGGACGACTTAGAGTTTAAGTCGATAAAGTTTCCAGAGTTTTTAAGTGGTCTTTAACAACTAAATATAAGAGAACAAAACAAACGTCTATTTGAGTTTTTTTCGAAGTTTTTAAATA
>JALWMP010000066.1 GCA_026996165.1 Campylobacteraceae bacterium | reverse complement strand
TAAAGATAATAAAGTAATATTGAATTTTAATAAAAAAACTTGGGAAAAATTAAAAGATAATTATTTAAAAAATTATAAAAAATTAATCAAAACTTATTTAGAAAAAAAAGATGCTTGAGAGTTTTTGTATGATTATGTAATTCAAGCTGAAGATGGATATAATTTACCAAAAAATGAAGATTATGTATCAGGTTCTATTGTTGATATTGACTCGACAAATATAATTACTGTAGAGGCTAAACGAATAAAAACCATTTTAGAAGAGTTAAATATTAAGGCAGATGAAATTGATATTTTAAAGATGGATATAGAAGGAGCAGAATATCAAGTAATAGAAGATATGTTTAATTGTAAAATATTCCCAAAACAAGTTTTGGTTGAGTATCATCATTTTTTTGATAGTATAAGTAATGAAGCAACTAAAGAGAATATTTTGTTATTCTTAAAAAGTAACTATGAACTCTTCTATATAGAAGCATATAATTACAGTTTTATTAGAAAAGATTTAATCTGATATGGCTAAAATACTACTTGTAGGACCACTAAGTCCACCTATACATGGGCAGTCTTTAGCATTTACTAGATTTATTGAGAGTATATCCAACAGCAATAAAATTATTATTAATACTAATCTTGATGATAAGTCTAATCTATTGAAGGTCATTTTGACTTTTAAAACGTTAATCTTAATAATCATAAAAACTCTATTTTGTAAATACCATACAGTATATTTTACATGTAGTAGAAGCTTTTTAGGTTCAGTAAAAGATGTTTTATTAATTAATCTTGCGTATTTAAAAAAAGTTAAAATCGTTAATCATCTTCATGGTTCTGATTTTTATGAGTTTTTGCATAATGCTCCAAAATGGTATCGACCAATTCTCCTTTATAGTTATAGCAAAGTTGATACCTCTATAGTGTTGCTTGATAAAATGAAAACAGAGTTTAGAGATTTTAAAAATATGAAAGTAGAAGTAGTACCAAACTTTTATGATAAAGAACTTGAAGTAAAATGTTCTAAAAAAGAAACAAGTAAGATAAAGATTGTTTATCTCTCAAATATTATACGAAGTAAGGGGGTATTTGAGTTAATTGAAGCTTTTGAAGAGTTATCTAGTAAGTATGACTATATATATCTTACTATTGCAGGTGGGTTTATTTCGGATGGAGATGATATAAAAGATACTTTTTATAATAAAATTTCACTAAATAGTCACATACATTATGTAGGAAAAGTTTTTGGAAAAGAGAAAGTAGAACTTTTACAACGGTCAGATATATTTGTCTTGCCAAGTTACTATAAATCTGAGGCATTTCCTATATCAATCATAGAAGCAATGGTCTGTGAAAATGCAATTGTGACTACAAACTATAAATATCTTCCTGATGTAGTGAAAAATAGTAATGGTATTTTGGTAGAACCTAAATCTATAGAAAGTTTGATTAATGGTATTGAAAGTTTATTGAAAAATACGAAGTATAATAGTCAAGAAGCTAGGGAAAAGTATAGTTTAGATAAATATATTTCAAATTTAAATAAAATAGTTATGGAAAATAAATGAAAATCTCAATCATAACCGTAGTAGTAATAATTATGAATTTTAAATGTTTAATTTTGAATGAATGGAAAATTTAAATATGAAAGTTTCTATTATTACTGTAGTTTATAATAACGCTAAGACCATAAAAGATGCAATAGAGTCTGTACTTAGCCAAACCTATAAAGATATAGAATACATCATAGTCGATGGAGCAAGTAGAGATGGTACTGTTGAGATTATTGAGAGTTATGGAGATAGAATATCAAAGTTTATAACAGAGTCAGACAATGGACTTTATGATGCTATGAATAAAGGTATAAAATTAGCTTCTGGTGATATTGTAGGTATTTTAAATAGTGATGACTTTTATATAGATGAGTTTGTTATAGAGAAAGTTGTAAAGGTCTTTAAAGAAAAAAAGGTTGATAGCCTATTTGCTGATTTGGTCTATGTGAAGCCTGACAATTTAGAAAAAACTGTGCGTTATTATGATAGTAGTAAGTTTCACCCTGAAAAGTTTGCTTATGGGTGGATGCCTGCACATCCAACTTTTTTTGTAAAACGAGCAATATATGAGAAGTATGGTCTTTTTAAAACAGATTATATTATTGCAGCTGATTATGAGCTTTTGGTTCGCTTTTTATATAGATATAGAGTGAGTTACCACTATCTTCAAGAGGTGATTACAAAAATGAGGACAGGTGGTGTTAGTACCAATGGCATTAAGAGTAATTGGATTTTAAACAAAGAGATTGTACGTGCTTGTGCAGAAAATGGATTAAAGACCAATATGCTTAAAGTTATCTCTAAATATCCTAAAAAAATTCTAGGTTTAGTAAGGAAGTAGATGAAGCTTTTATTAACAGGAAGTAGTGGTTTTGTAGGAAGTTATTTTCGTAAAGCCTATGGTAGAGAGTATAAGATAGAGAGCTTCTCTTTTCGAACAGATGATTTTGATAAGTTGTCATTAGGTCATATAGAGGTAGTAGTTCATCTCTCAGCTCTTGTTCATAAGATGGGGGGTGCTTCAAAAGAGGAGTACTATAGAGTAAACTTTTCCAATACACTCTCTTTGGCAAAAAAAGCAAAAAGTAGTGGGGTAAAGCAGTTTATCTTTATGAGTACCGTAAAGGTCTATGGAGAAGAGAGTGAAGAGGCATATTGTGAAAATACTCCTTGCTTTCCTCAAGATGACTATGGTAAAAGTAAACTTGCAGCAGAAGAGGCACTTTTAGAGTTAGAAGATGAGAACTTTAGGGTTGCAATTATCAGGACACCGATTGTCTATGGAGCAGGGGTAAAGGCAAATATATTATCTCTTGTGAATTTAATACAGAAAGTACCAGTATTACCTTTAGGAAATATTAAAAATAGACGGAGTATGGTCTATATTGGAAACCTTTGTGCTATAATTCACCAGATTATATTGACTAAAAACTCAGGAGTTTTTTTAGCATCTGATGATGAGGCACTATCAACTTCTCAATTTATTGAGTTAATTGCTAAGGCGTTAGAGAAAAAAATCGTTCTTATCTCTTTGCCACTCTTTTCAAAAGCAGTTCAAAAGATACGACCAGCTTTTTATAAACGGCTCTATTTGAGTTTAGAGGTTGATAATAGCTTAACGAAAGAGCGATTGGCATTTTCAAATCCCTATACAACCAAAGAGGGAGTAGAAGCAATGATAAAAGGAATGAAAAAGTGAATTTAAGTGAGAGAAAACAGCTTGTTTTATATATATTTTTAGCCTATACCTTTAGTGTATTGGTTCGACTTATTTGGGTCTATCAGTTTAGTGGTACAGAGAGTTTTATGTGGAATGACCAACTGATGATAAATACCAATGATGGGTATGTTTTTGCTGAGACAGCACGAGATATTTTAAGTGGAACTCTAGGTTATATGGATGGGATTAACAACGATGGAGCAGTGGGTTTTTTAACAGCTATTTTTGCAAAAATCCTACCCTTTGACTTTGAGACCATTATTCTCTATATGCCAACTTTTTTAGGCTCTTTGTTAGTGGTGCCTATTGTACTTATTGGATATACGCTTAAAAATTTAGAGTGGGGTGTTTTTGCTGCTGCATTTGGGGCTGTTGTATGGAGTTACTATAACCGTACCATGACAGGTTACTACGACTCCGATATGCTCAATATTGTTACTCCAATGTTGGTTCTTTGGGCATTAATACAAGCAATTAGTTCTAAAAAAGATAGATATCTTCTTGTACTTGTTGCGATGATGTTGCTTTCTCAGTGGTGGTATCCTAAAAATATTGCGTTAAACAGTGCAATGCTTTTTGTTAGTGTGATTTATCTTTTTCTTAAAGAGGGAAAAACAGTACATACATTTAAGTTAATCTCTTTTGCTTTAATTACCCTTTCTCTTTTACCAATTGTTGTTAAACTAGCCACTATTATAGCTCTTTTTGCTCTGTTTCACTATAAGAGTGACTTAGTACAAAAAAACATCTATTATATTTTAGGAGGTGCGGTAGCTCTCTACTTTGTTAGTGGTTCCTTTGGACCAATTTGGAGTTCGTTAAATCTCTATTTGGTCAATCGTTTCTTCCCTCCTGAGGCGACGGATGCTGTACAAAGCTTACACTTTTATGGAGTTATCAATACCGTTAGAGAAGCAAGTGCTATACCCTTTGAGACCTTTTCAAGTCGAATTAGTGGACACCCTATCACCTTTGTTGTAGCGACTGTTGGGGTTGTGTTGATGATGATTCGCTACCCTCTACTGCTTATCTCTTTGCCAATGGTAGCTATGGGCTTTATGGCGTACAAATCAGGACTTCGCTTTACAGTTTATGCAGTACCTATCTATGCATTGGGGTTGGTCTATATCTTAATGGAGATAAAAGAGTTTCTGTTAAGCTTTATTCAAGATGCAACAACTAAAAAGAGAGCAAAAGGTTTTGTTCTTCCTCTTTTAATGGTGATTGCATTGATTCCAAATATTGAACATATTATAGGATATAAAGTTCCAACGGTTCTTAATAAAAGTGAAGTGACCGACTTAGAGAAGCTACATAAACTAGCTTCAAATGATGATTATACCTTAGCGTGGTGGGATTATGGGTATCCTATTCGTTACTACTCAGATACCAATACTTTGATTGATGGTGGTAAACATCAAAATGATAACTATATTATCTCTAAAATTTTACAAACAACTTCACCAATACTTGCAGCTAATCTTGCAAGAGAAGCTGTTGAGACCTATGAGAAGACAAAACATACTGTAGTTGCCGATACCCTATTTAAAGATAAAAATCCAAAAAGAGTTATTGAAGCTCTAAAAGAGAAAAGTTATACTCCTTCTAAGGCGACTAGAGATATCTATCTCTATTTACCTTATCGTATGATAAATATTTTTCCCACAGTAATGATATTTGGAAATATAAATTTAAAAACAGGAAAAAAACTTAGAAATAGTATCTTTTATCCTAGTAGAGTAGTACAAAGCAATGGGCAATTACTCTATTTGGCAAATGGTATTATTATAGATATATCAAAAGGTATTATTAAATTAGGAAGTAGTATAAAGAAAATTTATCATTTTGATGTAACACAGTTAAGTAA
>JALWMP010000065.1 GCA_026996165.1 Campylobacteraceae bacterium | reverse complement strand
AATCTGTCTCAGAATAACGCTCTTCATAGAAAAAAGTTTGCCACTGTCTAACCATTCCTAAAAAGTGGTTATTTAAAATAATATTAATAACAGGTATCTTATATTGAGCTGCTGTTACCAACTCTTGAATATTCATAAGAATTGAACCATCACCTGTTATGTTTACTACCGTTTTGTTAGGTTGAGCTTTCTTTACACCTAATGCAGCAGGAAAACCAAAACCCATTGTTCCTAAACCACCAGAATTAATCCACTGTCTTGGTCTATCAAATGGGTAGTGTTGTGCTGTCCACATTTGGTGTTGTCCAACATCAGAAGTAATAATAGCATCTTCACCAACAAGCTCTCCAAGACGTTCAATAACCCATTGAGGCTTAATTACACTGTCTGAATCTTCATAAGATTGAGGATGTAAAGCATCATAACGTGCTAACACTTCTCTCCAGTCACTATATCTTTCAGGATTTACTTTACCACTAATTCCATCTATCAACTTCTCAAGAACATTACTTACATCTCCAACGATTGGATAGTCAACATTGACCAATTTACCAATATTTGCAGGGTCAATATCAATATGAATAACTTTTGCATATTTTGCAAATTCAGAAAGTTTACCTGTTACTCTGTCATCAAATCTAGCACCTAAGTTTATGATTAGGTCTGTCTCTGACATTGCCATATTTGAAGCATAGTTACCGTGCATTCCAAGCATTCCTAAAAGTAAAGGATTTTTAGCACCCATAACCCCACGAGCCATTAATGTTTCAACTGCTGGTATCTGTGTAACTTTTGCAAATTCTCGAACTAAATCACTTGCATTAGATAGAACAGCTCCACCACCAATATATATAAGTGGTTTTTTTGCTTTAAGAATAGCATCTATTGCTTTTTCAATTTGTCTTTTGTTTCCTTTTAATGTTGGATTATAACTAGGAATATTAACAGAATCTGGATATACAAACTCTCCAATTTCGGCTGTAATATCTTTAGGAACATCAACAAGAACAGGTCCTGGTCTTCCAGAACGAGCAATATGAAAAGCCTCTTTTAAAACACGTGGTAACTCAGTAATATCTCGTATCAAAAAATTGTGTTTAGTACAAGGTCTAGAGATACCAATAGCATCAATCTCTTGAAATCCATCTGTACCAATTAAAGATAGAGGAACTTGTCCTGAAATAACGACCATTGGAATAGAGTCCATATATGCAGTTGCTAAACCTGTTACAGCATTGGTAAAACCAGGTCCAGATGTAACCATAGCTACACCAACTTCACCACTTGCTCTTGCATAACCATCTGCAGCATGAACAGCAGCTTGTTCATGCCTATTTAAGATATGTTCAAAGCCATCTTGTTTATATATCTCATCATATACGTTCATAATAGCACCACCAGGGTAACCAAAAACTGTTTTTACACCCTCGGCAATCAGTGCTTCACAAACCATTTGTGCACCGCTCATCTTCATGAAATCAGCTCCAATCGTCTTGTAATTTTGTGGTTGATTTTAGCTAAATTACAATAAGAAAGGTCTGAAATAGTTAGGCTTTATTTTTTTAATATACTCACCTCTTTAGGTATTTAAATTTCGGAATACTTCATAATTTTTAAAAAAGAAAAAAGATGATTTTTAATATTACTGATGGGCAAGAACCCATCATACTTTTTTTCTCGGAGAAAGAAGAAAAGTGAAAATTACGTTTTGTTTCTTATTTTTTTATGTGTCCCTTTTTTTGTGCCTCCTTATGTTGGATTTTTAATAAATAATTTAAAATGACATCTGTACACCTAATCCTAAATTTGTAGAATCTCCCTTATCTACATAATCTAAAATTGCTTCCATATCATCACTAAACTTATAAGAGATACCAACTCCATAAGACAATCCTGTTTTAGAATCACTTGCTGAAGCACTATAATAACTATCTGAACCATCTACTGTCCAATGTTGATAATTTAACCCAATACGAGGTTTAATAGCTATTTTAGTATTAGGAATTAGAAAGTCATAAACACCATAAAGACCAACATTTAGTATCTTCAGTTCTAAATTATAATTATAATAATAAGAAGAATAACTCTTTGATGGATGAGAAACTGTTTGTGTTGCTTCAAGCTCTAAACCCAAATTATTTCCCATCTTTGTACCAACTGCTCCAACCACACTAATACCACTATCTAAATTACTTACTCCATTAGTCTGTGCAACACCCAATCTTCCATAAACATCTGAAGCATTTAAAGCACTAACCATAAGCAATGAACTTACTACTAATTTTTTTGTCATAACATTTCCTTTTTAGTTTAATTTTTGTTACATTTATATATACGAATGAGAAAATGCAAATTCCCCCAAAAGCACAATTTTTAATTATTTTTTTCATCTTCTATTGAATAAGCTCTTTAAACTTACGATTTTCAATTATATCACCAATAAATTTTTGAACAGCAGGAACAAAACTTCTTTGCATTTCACTACAAGCTGAACCTGCAAAATAACTTGATTCATAGTCATATCTTGATTTAACTTTAAAGCTTTTTTTATTAGAAGAGCTAATAGTTGCTTTAAATTCCCAATACGCATTCCCAAGTATAGTGCTACCATAAAGGTCATCTAAATTCATACTAATTTTAGTATCTGATTTTTTATCATACATATCACCTACAAGTAACTCTTTTTCAAAAGCTTTTTTAATATAAGAGATAAAGCTCTCTCCTTTTGGAGTTCCAACAGGTGTAGATAATCGACACATAACCATACTTTCATTTCTATTTGAGTCAGTAAATTCTTCAAGAGCTATCTTTTTACTCTCTTTAGAAAGGTCTTTAAGTGTCATGATATTTTCTGTAGAAACTGCATAAGTTGCTACCTTATTAGCACAACCATTTAATCCTATTATCATACAAATAGTTAATATTGATAGAACTTGTCTTTTCATGATTACTCCTTAATTTAAATAAAATTTAGCAACAAAAAATACTAATATTTTTAATCACTCAACAATATATACGAACAAGAAATGAGAAATTCCCCAAAAAAATAAAAAAATAAAAAGAAAAAGTCTATTATTAAAAATTTAACAATAAAAAATATTTAATAATACCTTTAGATTAAACTCTTTTAAGTATAATAGTCTTATGAAGAGAGTACTAAATATCATTAACGGTAACGCATGTATAGACATTATGAAAAAGGCTAACATAGAAGGAGATTTTCTTCCTTGGCGAGACTTTTTACATGAAGGAAGTGTTCCTCCTCAACTCACTTTAGAGGAGCTGTCACTTATTCGTGCTAAGTTTATTTCAGAGTTTGGAGTTGGTGAAATTAATGAGATTTATAGAGACTTTAAAGAGAGAAATGAACAACTCAAAACCTACAAAAAGTATGACAAAATAATTCTTTGGTTTGAACATGACCTTCACGACCAACTACAACTCTTACAAATTCTTGATTGGTTTGCAACTAAAGATTTAAAAAATATACAATTCTCTCTAATCTATAGTAACAACTACTTAGGTGAATCAACAGCTCAACAGATAAAAAAGATGTTAGAACACTCTATAAATATCAACTTAGAACACATGAAATTAGCTCAAGAAGCGTGGTCGGCATTTAGAGAACCTACTCCAAAAAGATGGTTTAGTCTCTTAAAAAAGAGCACATCTATCTTACCATTTTTAAAACCTGCTATATTTAGAATGTTAGAGGAGTTTCCTAATACTAAAACAGGTCTTTCTCGTACAGAATATCAAGCTTTACTTATTATATCAAATGGAATAGATGATGCTAAAGATATTTTTGAAAAGTCTCAAAGCTTTGAAGAGAGAAAATTTATGGGCAATATTGTTTTTTGGAAAATTTTAAATAACTTTGAGAATTATAATATTATAAAAAGAGATATAAACAATAAACTTACCATTACACTTTTAGGTCAAGAGCTTCTATACGGTAAACGTTTTTGGTTTGATATTATGCCACTTGACCGTTATATAGGAGGTTGTCACCTAAATTTAGAAAATTTATGGTGCTGGGACATTCCCACTAAAACTTTAAAACAGTACTATTTTTCAAAAACACTAAACTCTCTTTTAATAACGAAATAGACTCTCTAATCGTTCAACAATCTCATCACTAGATAAGATTTTAACATACCTAATTTTATATTTATTAAAATGAGTATAGAGTTTTTGGTCATGCTCCTCTAGCTTCTGTTTGTAGTGCTTAATAGCTGAACTAGAAAGAGTTTGTGAAAACAATTTATTTGTAATAGGATTTAAAAGTTGAGCTTCAGGCTTTTGTAAAGGAACTTCTTCTAATCTATCACGTACTATTAAAACATAAACTTCATGCTTTTGAGCTAAAATAGAGAGGTCAACCTCTTCTAAAAAATCTCCTATTAAAAATAGTATACTCTTTGATTCTATCTTTTCTAAAAGTCTCTTCTGAACTTGACCATAATCTAAAGCTAACCCCAAAGGTTTAATCTCTAAAAATTCTTGAAGAACTACTTCAATCTCTTCTATTTGTTTAGTTGGTTCATATAGTTTAAAGCTATCTCCTATAAAAAAACAATTTTGAAACAAGTCATTGGCATATAGTGCTGAGTATGATAAAATGGCTAAAAGTTCTACCATAAGCTCCTGTTTTTGACCAATAACCATTCGACCATCTATTAACATAGCTACTACGACATTAAGCTCTCTCTCCTCATACATTTTTTTAATATATGGTTCACCAAGTTTAGCAGAATTTATCCAAGAGATATGTCGTATGTCATCTGAATTATCATAAGTCCTAAGTTCAGAAAAATCATATCCATGACCTAAAAATTTAGAGAGATTACCACCCTGAAGAAGTCTGTAGACATCTTCTTTGGCTTTTAGGGTAATTATTTTAATATTTTTTTTCATTTAACTAAACCTTTACTAAATTTAAGTTAACCATCTATAAACCATTTCATACTTTTTCTGTTAACCAAATTAGTCTATACTTTTAATATCTCACAAATAAGGAAGACTATGAAAACCACACTTTTCTCCCTAGTAACTCCCCTACTACTTAGTACTCTCTTTTTAGGTTGTGCCACAAAAACAAAACCAACTCTTGCATGTTTTAAAGGTAGTACATCTTGTATTACACAAATTCATCAAGAAGAGTTAGAGAC
>JALWMP010000064.1:1864-5176 GCA_026996165.1 Campylobacteraceae bacterium | reverse complement strand
TGATTGTCCATAACTTCAAAGATAGCGACATAAGAAAAGGCGACACGCTAAGCTCTCCAAAGCACGTAGAAAATGGTGAGCTTATGACCTTTGACCGAGTGATTGCAAACCCACCATTTAGCCTAAAAAAGTGGTGGGCAAATGCCGAGATAGACATAAAAACCGATGAAAAGGGCAAAGAGATAGCCCCAAAATATAACTCTGTAGTCTCCGATGAGTATGGACGCTTTAAGTACGGCATACCACCAAGAGGCTATGGAGATTTGGCATTTGTTCAGCACATGATAAGTGTGCTTAAAAACGATGGTCGAATGGGTGTTGTGTTGCCTCATGGTATTCTTTTTCGTGGTGGCACAGAGGGCAAGATACGAAAAGGAATGCTTGAAGATGACATTATAGAAGCGATTGTTGGGCTTCCTGAAAAGCTCTTTTACAATACAGGGATTCCTGCGTCAATCATCATCATAAACAAAAGTAAAGCTCAAAATTTAAAAGATAAAGTAGTGTTTATAGATGCTTCGAGCGAGTACAAAGATGGCAAGAACCAAAACACTTTGACAGATGAGAATATTAGCAAAATAGTAGAGAGTTATGATGGGCTTGAAGATATAGATAAGTTTATGAGGGTTGTAGAGATGAGTGAGATAAGAGATAACGATTACAATCTGAATATCTCACGATATATTGACACGAGCGAAGATGAGGTGATTGTCGATATTAAGGCTACTTTAGAAGAGATTGCCGAGTTGGAAGCTAAAGAGAAAGAGATAGATGAGAAGTTGAGTGGGTATTTGCGAGGGTTGGGGTTTTATGATGAATAGTGTGTTGATTGGTGGGGTAATTGGTGCGATAGCAATCGCACCCTACGAATATGGTTTGGGTAGGGTGCGATTGCCATCGCACCATATAGAGGTCAAAAATGCGTGAGGGTTATAAAAAAACAGAGATTGGGGTTATTCCTGTTGAGTGGGAGGTTGTTGAGCTTGGGGATATTCTAACAATTCAAAGAGGTGCTTCTCCTCGTCCTATTAATGAATTTATTACGGAAAATGAAGATGGCGTTAATTGGATAAAGATTGGTGATATTAAAAAAAATGATAAATACATTGTAAAAACAAAACAAAAAATTACAGATGATGGAGCAAAAAAATCAAGAGCTATTAAGCCAAAAGATTTTGTATTATCTAATTCAATGAGCTTTGGACGACCATATATATCAAGAATTTATGGTTGCATTCACGATGGTTGGCTATTGCTAAGAAACAAGAACGAAAATAATTTATCTAATAATTATTTATATGAAATATTATCAGGAGATTTAGCAAAAAGACAATTTAAAAGATTTTCGGCAGGTTCAACGGTTAATAATTTAAAATCTGAAACTGTTTCAACATTAAAAATCCCCCTCCCACCCCTAAAAGAACAAAAAGAAATAGCCAATATCCTATCAACTGCTGATAAAAAGATAGAGGCTATTGATTTACAAATTAAAAAAGCTCAAACGCTTAAAAAGGGGCTACTTCAAAAGCTATTAAGTGAGGGGGTAGAGCATAGTGAATTTAAAGATAGTGAGCTTGGGAGGATACCTGTTGGGTGGGAGGTTGTGAAAGTTGGAAATATTTCTAATCTAACTGCTGGAGGAACTCCTCGTACAAGTGAAAAATCTTATTGGTATCCACAAGAGGTATCTTGGTTATCATCTGGTGAAGTTCATAAGAAGAAAATATTTTACACAGATAATAAAATTTCAATAAAGGGATTAGATAATTCTTCTGCTAAATTATTACCTTGCAATTCAATTTTAATTGCTCTTGCTGGTCAAGGAAAAACAAGAGGAACAGTAGCAATTACAGAAATTGAATTAACTACAAATCAATCAGTTGGTGCTATTCTTCCAAATGATAAAATTATTCCATATTATTTATATTACAATTTAGATTCAAGATATGATGAGCTAAGAAGTTTATCAACTGGTTCAGGTGGAAGAGGAGGATTAAACTTATCAATTCTTAAATCTATAAATATTCAACTCCCCCCACTAAAAGAACAAAAACAAATAGCCCAAATCCTATCAACAGCCGATGAAAAGCTAGAACTCCTTAGAGCAAAAAAAGAGAAATACGAAACGCTTAAAAAGGGTCTGTTGCAGAAGCTTTTGAGTGGTGAGGTACGTGTAGGGTGTTGTCCCTGACAACACCGTCAAAACCAAAATGGCATAAATTTAAGGGTGAATTTGTTTAATATGTGTGGTTAAAAATTTGGATATTTTCAACACGGTGTTTTCAGGGGAAAACACCCTACCGTTCAAACCAAAATGGCAAAAATCTAAGCTCTCCTCGCAACAAGCCCCTCTTGTAAAAGTATTTTAATAAATGATTGATAGGGTATATCTATACTATTTGCTCTTACTTTTAACTCATCTAGCATATCTTCAGGAAGACGAATAGAGATACTTTTTGTACTCTTTTTAAGATTTGGAAACCTTACAGCTCTTACTTTTGATGTATCAAAATACTCTGTAGTATCGTGGTTTTCCCAAAACTCTCTCTCCTCTGCTTCATTTTTAAAAGTAGGGATTGTTTTTGTTGTTTTCATAAAAACTCTTCTCCTTTTTAGTCATTTCTCTAGCTGATATAACTCTGATGAGATTCTCTCTTGTGGTAAAGACGACCATAATTTTTCTATTTTGATTGTCATATCCAAAAGCAACACATCGACACTCATTCTCTGAGTGTTTAAAATCTTCTACAATCAAAATAGGCTCATTAAAAAATATCTCCTCAATCGTTTTGTAGTTAAGACCATGTTTGTTTTCATTTTTATAAATATTACCATCATCCCAATCAAAACCTATAAGTGATTCAATATCTAAACAGTCAAATTCCATTTTTTACCTTTTGTATATTGGTATTATATACAGATTTAATATTTTTGTCAAATCATCATGGAAAATTTTATAGTATAATAACAATCATCAAACAAAGGGAAACCCATGAGCGAATACCTACAAAGCGAACAACCTGCCATAGAACTCTTTAAAAAATTGGGCTACAAACACCTCAACGCCAAAGGGAAAATGTACGAGGTAGTCCTGCAAGAGCGACTTGAAGCGTCACTGAAACGCATCAACCCTTGGCTTGATGAAAACAATTTGCAAAAGGTTCTGCGTAAGGTGTTGGCTGTTGATGGTAGCTCACTTATGGAGATAAACTCTCAAATCCATAAACTTATAACTCGTGCTGATGCTCTAAGCCTAAAACCCACACCACAAGAACACCCAAAGGCTGTAAAGTTTATAGATTATGAGAATGT
>JALWMP010000064.1:0-1764 GCA_026996165.1 Campylobacteraceae bacterium | reverse complement strand
GCTACCTCTATTGCTCATCTTAAGAGATTGCTCAAAGACAGCTATGGAAAGACGCTAACTTCAACCATACAGAAGTTTCAAGATAGAGCCGAAGAGAAGCGAGAGGTTGAGGTGTTGAGCGAAAAAGAGAATATCTTTGTACTAATAGACGAAGCCCACCGTTCGCAGTATGGTTTGACAGCCTCTTATATGAGAGCGTCACTACCCAATGCTAAGTTTATCGCCTTTACAGGTACACCCATCGACAAAGAGAACAAATCAACACTTCATGAGTTTTATGGTGGGGATTATATAGACAAATATACCATTAAACAATCCGTAGCCGATGGTAATACCTTGCCGATACTCTATGAGACAGGGTTGAGCAAGTTTTTTATAGAAAAGGAGCTAATGGACGAAGCCTTTAACCGAGTCTTTGAGGGGGTTAGTGATGTTAAACGAGCCTATATTAGTAAAAGAGGCTCTAGCCTAGATATGGCAATGACGGCAAGTAGAAGAGTTGAAGAGTGTGCTAAGAGTATTGTAGAGCATTATGCCTCAAAGAGCTATCTTGACGGTTTTAAAGCCATGATAGTCTGTCACAACCGATACCAAGCCATAGCTTACAAAAAAGCCTTTAACAAGTTAGCAGAGCAAGGGCTTAATGGGTTTGAGTCAAAGGTTATTATGAGTTTTGACACGAAAAAAGACCCAAAAGAGTTTAGTGAATTGGCAACAGCAACGGAAGATGTAAAAAATGCGATAGAGGATTTTAAACTACCATTTGGAGATGAGAATAGTAAAACGCTTGGTGGTAAAAGACAGTTTGACAATACGGCTTTTTTGATTGTGAGTGATATGTTGCTTACAGGGTACGACGCACCCATACTGCAAATGCTCTATGTAGATAAGATACTAAAAGAGCATAACCTACTCCAAGCTATAGCTCGTGTAAACAGAACTCGAAAGGGTAAAGAGGCAGGGTATGTTGTGGACTATGCAGGGATTACCAAACATTTGGTAGAGGCGTTGGAGATATTTAGTGGAGATTTAGAGCCAAGCGATGTTATGGTCGATATAGCAGAGGAGAAAACGGTTCTTGAAAATCGACACACTAAGCTTGTGAACTACTTTAAGCGTTTGAAGATAGACAGAGAGCAAAAGAGACAAGCGTTTATAGATAGAGCTGTTGTCTTCTTAGAGCCACAAGATATAAAAGATAGATTTAGAGAGCTTGTGAGAGACTTTAACAAATCTATGAATATTGTGCTTCCTGACCCATTTGCTTCACGGTATGACTATGATTTTAAACTCTTTAATGAGCTAAAGATGATGGTTCGTGACCCAAAAGAGAGAATAACGCGTGAAGAGAGCAAGAGGTTACAGATGATTTTAGATGAACATCTACGTGCCAATGGTATTGAGTATCTGCTTGAAGAGCCTATTGATATAACTGATTATAAGAGGTTTGCAGAGGAGTTAGCAAAAGAGGGACAACACAACCCACTCGACAAAGCAAAGGCGATAATAAAAGCCAATGAAGAGAAAAACCCTGAACTATTTTTGGAACTTTCGGAGCTGTTAGAGAGAAAGCTTATAGAGGCAAAGCTTGAACGAAAAAAGGCTGTAATGGAGTTTTTTAGCGAGATGGAGAAGATAATCAATAGACATAAAAGTAGACATTTAAGCCTTGGATTAAGTGATGAGAGGCAGTTAGTAGTGTATGATTTGGTAAAAAATGTAGAGTTGACTTTGGAGATTTTTGATGAGGTAGATGATTGGCTT
>JALWMP010000063.1 GCA_026996165.1 Campylobacteraceae bacterium | reverse complement strand
CTATCATTAGAATTAAACTCAAAAGCCTTTCGTGTTCAGACTCATTGGAGTTTGCTAGTTAGGAAGCCTCTAGCTCTTTAGCTAGAGGTAGTTCACAAGGATTAATAAAACAATGGCAAAACGAAATAGAAATAGAAAAAGAAAAAATAGACAAGCAAAAATTGAAGAAGAGCAGAAGAAAATAGAAGTAGAGGCACAAAAGAAAGAGCCTAAAATAGCAGAAAAAAATAGAGCTAACTTAGAAAAAGAGAAGCCTGTAAAAGAAGAGAAGGTTGAAGAGAAAGTAGCTCCTCAAAAAGAACTCAACAAACCGAAAAAAGGTTTCTCAAATAGAGTTCTATTTGGAGGGATTATTGTTCTATTAGCAGCTATACCTGTAAGTTTATATTTTTCAAAAGTATCTTCTAGAAATGAAGAGCTAACTCAAAAGCTTTTACTAAAAACAAAAGAGTTAAAAATGGTAAAAGAGAAGCTCTCCATAGAGCAAAAGGCAAAGGATGAAATTCAAAAAAAGCTTTCTCTTAATGTAGAAGAGAAAAATAGATATAAAAAGAGTGAAGAGAAGTTAAAAGAGGCTTTAGAAAAAGATAAAAAGTTATTGGAAGAAAAGAGCTTAGAGAAAGAGAAAATAGAGAAAAAACTACTTATTCTTGAAACAAAATCAAAAGAGCTTGAAGAGAATCTTAGCAAGGTTACTAAAAGTAGAGATGAACTCAATAAAAAATTACTATTTGTAGTAACAAAAGGTAAAGAGCTTGAAGAGCGATTAGATAAGGTTCTTAAAAGTAGAGATGAACTCAATAAAAAATTACTATTTGTAGTAACAAAAGGTAAAGAGCTTGAAGAGGAGTTAGCTAAAGTTAAGAAAGAAAAAATAGAAAATAGACAGTAAATATATTAGGAACTCTATCTTAATCATTTACTCTATTAATTGTCAATAGACGACAAGAGTTCTCTAAAATAGCAACTTTTTTAACCATTTCAGTTAAATCTCGGTCATAAGAGATAAGCCCAAAGCCTCTAATTAGAAGTAGTTTTTTGCTATTTTTTTGGAAATATTGGGCTATCTCATACGGGGCTCTCTCTTCCCAATCGTCAAAGTTTTGTGGGTCGTAGACATGAACTTCTTTTAATATAGTGTAGCCGTAGTAGTCTTTTGGAATAACTAAAGAGTGGTCAAATGAGTAGGCAGTAGCATAGGGAGGCATAGTGTATGAGATATATTTTGCACCTGGTAGAGACTTATAAATTTCTAAGTGAATTTCGCTGTCAGGGGAAGCCTCTTTCCAACGGTAATCTTTTCGTGTATTACAAGTAAGACGAATAAATCCTTTGTCTATTACTTCATCTAAAATAGTCTCTTTTTTGTTAATGATAAATGTATTTATGTCAACCTTTGTAGAGATAGAACCATGAAAAATACCAAAGTAGTTTTTAGAAAACATAGAGTGAGAGATATGTTGAAGTTCTTTAAGTAAATGAGCGTCCATCTGAATATAATCCTAATAGATGATAATTTTTGATATTATATCGGAATTAAATTAGCTATTACTCAATAAGGATAAAATGAATAACACTTTAATAAAGTCACCATTAAATTACATTGGTGGTAAATATAGGCTATTAAATCAGATTTTACCACTATTTCCAAATAAGATAGATACTTTTGTAGATTTATTTGCTGGTGGGTGTAATGTTGGCATAAATATTAATGCAAATAGAGTTATTTTTAACGATAACTTAACCTATTTAATAGATTTATTTGTCATTTTAAAAGAGAGAGATATAGATACTATTTTAGAGCATATAGAGAACAGAATAGTTGAATTTTCTTTATCTCAAATAAATGAAGAGGGGTATAAAAACTTTAGAGAATATTATAATCAATATAAAAATCCTTTAGATTTATTTGTTTTGGTAGCATACTCTTTTAATCATCAAATAAGATTTAATAACTCTCATAAATTTAACAATCCATTTGGTAAAAATAGAAGTAGCTTTAATAATACAATGAGATTAAATCTAGTTAGATTTGTAAGGAAGCTTCAATCTATGGAGGTAGAATTTTTAAATAGTGATTTTTATGATTTTGATTTTTCTATCTTGACAAAAGATGATTTTGTCTATTGTGACCCACCATATCTTATTACAACAGGAACATATAATGATGGGAAAAGAGGTTTTAAGGGCTGGAGTAGAGAAGAGGAGTTTAAACTATTGAAAATTTTAGATAGTTTAGATACTAAAAATATTAAATTTGCACTTTCAAATGTAATAGAACATAAGGGAAAAGAGAATACTCTTTTAAGAGAGTGGATAGATAAAAATAGCTATCAAGTAAACTATTTAGATAAAAACTATGCAAATTCAAATTATCAAACAAAAAATAGAGATAAAAGAGCAACAAAAGAGGTTTTAATTACAAATTATAAACCGTCAAAAAGAGAACTAAGTTTATTTGATTTATAGAAGGTAATAAGATAATGTTAAGAGAGTATGACTATTTAAGAGCAATAGAGATGCTAAATTTAAAAAGTTTATAAAAGAGCAGATTTATATATTAAAAAGAGAGAATAGAAGATGAAAAACACCCCACATATACCCGTACTACTAAACGAAGTCCTAGATGGATTTTCCAATATAAAAGAGGGTTACTTTGTAGATTGTACGCTTGGGTATGCAGGTCATAGTGAAGCGATGTTAGAGCGTTATAGCCATATAAAACATATTGGGATAGACAGAGATGATGAGGCTTTGGCTTTCTCTAAAGCAAGATTAGAGCCATTTAAAGAGCGTTCTACACTCTATAAAGGAACATTTGCAAAGACTCTACCAAGTCTTAAAGAGTTTCCAATTACAGGTCTGTTAGCAGACTTTGGGGTCTCGTCTTTGCAATTAGACAAGATGGAGCGAGGCTTTTCATTTGAGAGTGAAACTTTAGATATGCGAATGGACTCAACAGCCAATCTTTCAGCCTATGAGGTGGTCAATGAGTACCCACAAGATAAGCTAGAGTATATCTTAAACCACTATGGAGAGGTTAGAAACTATAAAAAGGTTGCCTCTGCCATTGTTCAAGCAAGAGCTAAAGAGCCTATCAAGAGTGGTAAAGAGCTTTCAGATGTTATCTGCTCTATTACTCCTCGTGGTGGAAAGATACACCCTGCAACTCTTGCTTTTCAAGGTATTCGCATAGAGGTCAACAATGAACTAGGGGAGATAGAGGCTCTTTTAGATGTGCTTGAAGAGAAGTTTAAAGAGGGTGAATTGAGTGGAGCAATTATCTCTTTGATTACTTTTCACTCTTTAGAGGACAGGTTGGTAAAGAGTCGTTTTAAAAAGTGGGCAACTAAGTGTATTTGTGACCCACAAGCTATGCGTTGTAGTTGTGGAAATAGCCATGAATTGGGTAAAATATTGAGACGAAAACCGATAGTTGCAACCAAAGAGGAGCTAAAAGCAAATGCTCGGTCACGTTCGGCTAAGCTTAGGACATTTATATTTAAGGAGAAGTGATGAAACCACAAATCAAAGAAGAAAATGGCGTAACCACAGGAATGATACTTATTACCATCTCATTAACAGCATTGGTACTACTTTTAACCATTCCAAATATATACTTAGATAACCATATATACTACGAGAGTCGTAAGTTGGCTCACCTAAATAAGATAAAAATAACACTAGAAGAGGAGCAAAGGCTCATAAAAAATAGACTAGAGCTTATTAATATTCGTGAAAACCTTGAGAATCAATAGTTTAGATGATTAGAAAATTTCTTGAGTTTGCTATTGACCGTCCTGTTTTAAACCACTTGGTTATGGTCTTAATGATTGTTATGTCATTTTTTGCCTACAAGAGTATTCCAAAAGAGATTTTTCCACCCTCTCAACTAGATGAGATAGTCATCTCAGGAGCTTATGTTGGGGCAAGTGGTGATGTGCTTGACAAGATGGTGGTAAAGAGCATTGAAGATGGGCTTAAGACAATCTCAGAGATAGATGAGGTTGAGACAACTATTCAAAATGGACTCTTTACCATAAAAGCCTCTATCTTACCACATAGTGACAATCAACGAGTTTTAGGAGATGTAAAAGATATTATCTCTAAGAGCAAACGCGATTTACCTGCTGATATGGACGAACCAATAGCACGGATTATGGTACATGATTATCCTCTGCTTTTAGTAGCTGTAGCAGGTGGCAAGAGTAGGAAAGATTTGATTGATGGGGCAGATGCTCTAAAAGACCGTTTAAGTACTATTGCAGGTTTGGCTAGTATTGATATACGTGGAGAGTCGGATGAAGAGGTTTTAATAACCCTTGACCAGAAGAAGATAGATGCCTTTGGAGTCTCTAAGTCGGCTGTATATTCGGCTATTGGCTCTCTCTCGTCTATCTTTCCTGTAGGAACTATAAAAGCCAAAGGCGAACACCTCTACATCTCAACGATTAATGGAGAGAAGAGTAAAAAAAAGCTAGAAGAGACACTTTTAAACATAAATGGAAAACGTCTATATCTACATGACATTGCATCTGTAAGGGTTGGCTTGGCTGAACCTGTGCAACTTTCACACTTTAACTCAAAACCAAATATCTCTTTAAATATTACAAAAACAAAAGATGGCAATGCCATTGAGCTAACCAAAAAGATTAGAGATGTGCTTAAAGAGTTTAACAAAAAATATGAGGGAAAACTTACATTTGAAGCCTATACAGACACCTCAATTTGGATTAAAAATCGTCTAAATTTGGTCTCTTCAAATATTCTCTTTGGGCTTATTATGGTCTTTTTGGCACTGCTTTTAACTCTAAATGTTCGCATTGCTCTTGTGGTTGGTTTGGGTATTCCTACATCGTTTATGATAGCTCTAATCTCAGCAGAGATGATGGGAAAGAGTATCAATATGCTCTCTCTTTTAGGGGCATTGATAGCTCTTGGGATGTTGGTAGATGAAGCCATTGTTGTAGCAGAAAATATCTACCGACATATAGAGATGGGAAAGTCGCCAAGAGAGGCTTCTATTGATGGGGCAGTAGAGATGTTTCCTGCTGTGCTTACTGCTACTATGACAACGGTGTTTGCCTTTTTGCCTCTGCTTATTATGTCAGGTGAGATTGGAATGTTTATTAGAATTTTGCCTATTATGATTACAATTTTGCTTTTGAGTTCTCTCTTTGAGG
>JALWMP010000062.1 GCA_026996165.1 Campylobacteraceae bacterium | reverse complement strand
AAGTCACGGCGAATAGTTCGTTCGCTTACTTCATACTCTTGGGCTAGTCTAGTTACACAGAGTTGTTTGCTTTCATTTAGGCGTTTTAAGATTTCAATGGTTCGGTATAGGCTTGATTTTTGGCTCATCATTAAACCTCAAATTTAATATTTTTTCTATCTGAAAACTCTATAAATTCATCTATTCCTGTTAAGTATGATGAAATAAGCACTATTGTTTCACTTCAACAATAGGGACATTTAATAACTTAGATATTTTTCGAGCATTTTTTTGTATCTCTTTGTAGTCAGAGTTTGCTTCCACATTAATCCTTTTGTTCTCCAAAACTAAATTTAGCTCATAGGCATCAGTATAGGTTTTATAGCTATTGTCAAAACCATCATCATCGGTATCTGTATGGGTCGTTGTATGTACAAAATGTAAAATCTGAATAGCATTTATTTTAGAAAAAGAGGTCAAATCACTCTTCTTTTTACTCTTTTTATTGAACCTATAAAACATATTTCTCTGTGTATCAAATACTAGCATTTCATTTTTTAAGATACTGTGAAAGAAAACCACACTAACAATAACTCCTAAAAATATAGCTATAGCCAAAAAAGAGACATCGTCAAGTAATAGCAGAAATATAATACCTAAGGGAATAATCGTATAGATAAGAATAGGATTCTTTTCATCATAATTAAACTCTATTCCTTTATTGTTTTTTCTAGTTTCTACTTTATAACTAGGAGCATCTGAGTAGAAGGAGTGAACGGTTGATGTATTGTTTTTCATTTTATAATCTTTTAATTTATTTATTTTAAATTATACTATATTTTTTTAAAAAAATATTAATAAATATAGTGAATTTTAAAGTGGACAAAATACGACAAAAAATTTCACTACCATTCAAACATTAAAACTAAAGGAATAAACATGAGACAAATAAACCATAAAAAAGATTTAAAAACGCAAAAACAAATAACTATAAACCTGAGTTCGACGGAATACCATATCCACAAAAGCCTAAAAATAGGTAAGATTTTCAAAATCAAATTTGCAGGACTAGCTGTAGCTAATTCAAAAATTTTATTTTGAGAAGATTGCCTATTTTTAGGCTTCCCTACGGGTTTTACGAGGTTTCCCATATGCTTAGATAGATTTTTTTGAATTAACTAGTTAGTCCTGCAAAAATCTATCGTTGCCTATGCAGTGCTTTGCACTCTCTTTGAGAAAAACCTCGTAAAATTGTGGATATGGTATTCCGTCGAACTCAGGTTTAAAATATAAAGGTTACTAATATTTCTTCTAATCTATCCATATTAATTGGTTTAGAAAGGTACTCGTCCATACCAAAATTTAAATACTTCTCTCTGTCTCCCTCAAGAGCATTAGCTGTTAAAGCAATAATTGGAATATGTTCTTTTCCTCTCTCTTTTTCTAAAGATAAAATCTTCTTAGTTGCTTCTATGCCTCCCATAATAGGCATTTGAATATCCATAAAAATAATATCAAAACTAGTCTCATTATATAATTTTATAGACTCTTGACCATTTTCTACTATTGTAACTTCAAATCCAAAACGCTCCAAAATACTTTTCATAAGCTTTTGATTTATTCTATTATCTTCTGCAATCAATGCTTTTTTATTAACAAATTGAATTACTTTAGGCTTTTGATGAGGTAAACGACTTTCTATTTTGTGATGCTCTAGTACCTCTAGGGCTTTTAATGTCCGAGTAAAGTTAACAGGCTTATGTAGAAGATAGTCTATCTTATCTCTTACTCCAACCAATTCATCTTCTCTATTATCTGCAACAATTAAAATCTTTTGTAAAGGTAAATCCAAAAAGACTTCAAGTTGTTTTTGACTTTTAAAACATTTATAATCTATAAAAAGTAAATCGGGTAACTCATCTTTTTTCAAATTAAGTATCTCATACCTATTATAAATCTGAAATTTTGCACCATAAAACTCAATATATTTTTTTAAATATCGGTCAATACATTGAGGAGTAATAGGAGGTACATATCCTATTTTATATGAAAATAGATTCAATCTATTATTACATTTAGCAGAAGAGGTTTTTTCTAAATTTAAAGAGAAGTAAAATGAAGTTCCCTCTCCTACTTCACTTTGAATCTCTAGCTTTCCACCCATATATTGTATAAATTTATTTGAGATACTAAGTCCTAATCCTGTTCCTCCATACTTTCTATTTGTACTTATATCTGCTTGAGAAAAAGCATCAAAAATCTTTTTCTTCTCTTCTTTACTAATACCTATGCCTGAATCTTTAACTTTAAATTTTAATAATGTACTTTTTTCATCTTCTCTTACCATTAACATTGAGATGACAACAAGTCCACCTTCTTCTGTAAATTTAATGGCATTAGAGATTAGATTACTTAAAATTTGAGATAACTTAGTAGGGTCTCCTATAAGTTCCGTAGGAGTTTTAGGGTCTATATTAACTTTTAACTCAACATTTTTTTCTCTTGCTTTAGCAATAAAAGTATCAACAGATGATTCAAGAGTAGCAATAGGGTCAAATGGAATAGCCTCTAGTTCAACTTTCCCAGCTTTAATTTTAGAGAAGTCTAAAATATCATTAACAATATGAATCAGTTGGTTAGAACTCTCTTCAATAATAGATAGCATCTCCTCTTGATCAGTATTAAGAGGTGTTTGACGTAACTCTTTTGTAAAACCTACAATCCCATTAAGAGGAGTTCGTATCTCATGTGACATATTTGCCAAAAAAAGGTCTTTTGCTCTATTGGGTTCTTTAATAGCATTAGCAAGAAATTTATAAATTTCAATACTATCATTACGTTTTAATAGCTTTTCTAACTCTCTTCTTTTTTCAACGTCAATATCTACTTCAATATTTTTAAGTGTATTTTTAAGATAACGCACTTCTATACGCATTTTGAAAAAATAATATATAAAAAAGAGTATAAATAAAACTAAAACAAGAAGAAGCAATAGTATTAAAAAATACTTTTTTATCTTATACTCAATACCTGATATCATCTTATTAAGCTTCTTCACTTCATGCCTATTGAAACTATTTTCTAAGTAATTAATCTTTTCAAGTTTTTGCATTGTCAAATAGTGCCATCTATCAAAAGTTACTCTATATTTTCCACTTTTAGAATCTATTAAAATTTGTGTATACTCTTTATCTCCAATCTCTCTAAAATGCTTAGCACTAAACTTTCTACCTTGCATAAAATAAGGTAAAACTCTATTTGCAATAATAGTATCCCAAAAGTTTAAATCACTGCTTTGCATTGATTTTGATTTTAAAAGGATAAAGGCTAAAAAACTATCTTCTAACTCTATATTGTTATGTAACTTAGCTAACATCAAAATATTCTCTTCTATTTTTGATGATGAGAGTTCTTTCATCTTTATTAAAATTGGCTCAATAAGTTGCTTCTCATAAATATCACTCATCATATATTTATAACCAATGGTATGTTTGTCAATCTTATGACGAATAGTTTCAAGTAGTTTATCAATAGGTAAACTACTCTCTTTTAATAACTTATTAACTTGCAATCTTTTTTCTTGAAGTTCATCAAACCCCAATGAGGTACTCAAATATATAGATGATAAAAACCGTTCATCTTCAATATTTTTTAAAAGCCTATTTAAGTCATTAAAATGATAGTAGTGTTGACTTTTCTTTTTAATAGCTTGATACTCTTGATAGAGACTATATAATCTATAACTAATAAAAGAGATACTCACTATAGCAAGAGTAAAAGTAATAATATATAATATATTTCGTAAAGTTAGCAATCTCAAACAGTTCCCCAATTATAAATTTTTTTTATGGTATCGCTCAATCTCTTCCAAAATATCTTGACTATATTGAGTAGAGTGTAAAAGAATATGTGGAATATATAGTCCATCTTTATTACTAAAAAACTCTTTATTAGTTGTCCAAATAGTGCAAATCTGCTCAACACTCTTTTTAAGTTCTTTAGAGTAGGTGTATTCATTTACTTCTGTTAAAATTTTATCTATTTTAGATATAGCTTGAAACATTTTTTCTCTATTAAAATTACTACTTAATCCTATTTTTGATGCCATATAATAACTTGTTACATATTCAAAGAGATATTGAGCTTTTTTACTTAACATCAACATCTTCTCCTCTTTTGTATATTTATACTTATGCTCATCAATAATAGCATCAGACCCTTCGATAAACTCTTCACCATAATCTAAAATACGTTCAACATTATCAATACTCTTCTTTTGATTAACAATTTTTTTAATACTCTCTAACCTAAGATTAAAGTACTTTAAATAAGTCTTCGTACTTTGACTTTTAGTTGTTTCAGATATTTCATCTACATATAATGCCAATCTTTTAATATTATCTTCTATACTTTTTTTTAAAAATCTACTATCTTTTTTAGTATAAAGAAGTAGATAATCAACTGCTATCTTCTGACTCAAATATTGAATATTTTCAGAAGCTTCAATAATCTTTACGTCACCTCTAGTAGAACCAAACAATAGTACTGAGAAAATCACTATTAAAAATATTTTTTTCATTATTTTTTCATTGCCATATATAGTTTAGATATCTCTTTCATCTTTTTAGAGATTTGAGTTGTTGAGTTAAATACAATGGAGTTAATAAATTTTTTACCCTGATAAATTGGATAAGCAGCTTTCCAAAGTCTATCAACCTCTCTTAATTTTTTTGAAATTATTTCACTATTTTGTTTATTTTGCATTAACTTTTTATGATTTGTAGCAAATGCTTCAATAGTAACTTTTATCTTTTGTTTAAGAGTTGCATCATTTTTATTTAACTCTAAAGCCTTACAGTAGGTTGCAATTTTTTCTGCTAAAACCTGCTGTTGATTTGATTTTTCCATCGCTTCATATATATTTTTATTTAAATCTTTTTTCAACAAAGTTGATACCTTTTTACTTTTAGACAAAACCATCTCACTAAGTTTTAAAATCTCTTTTGTATTCTCTTTACTATGTGGCTGTTTGACTAAATTATTAAACTCATTAGAACTTTTTTTAATGAAACTCATTATAGTTATAATTTGTGAACTTTTTGTAGATGTATTAATCTTAGAGTAGGTTTCATAAAAACTCTTTAATGCACTCTTTAATTGCCTATCTGCATTACCAGAAACATTTGTCTTATTAACATACAAATATGCCTTTGTAATCCGTTGTGAAAGGATTTGTTGTTGATTGACAATATTGATTAGCTCTAATTTTTTTGCATTTGATACCCCTGTCTTAGCAAATGCACTACTTGTTACAAAAAATATAATCATTAAACTTATATAAATTTTTTTCATCTTTTTCTCCTTAGTTATCACTAAAGTAATAAATTAATGAGGAGGTATGAGAGAAGCATATAGAGCATTCATCTCAACTTCCCCATATGTTATTATAGCATTATATTTACTATTTTTTAACATTTTATGTGTTTTTTTGTAACTTGCTATTGTTTTTAGTTAAGAAATTAATTTTATTTTTTATGGATTTAAAATTGTAGACATTAAGAGTAATTATATTTAAAAATTAAATAAAATTATTTTAATATATATTCTCACTAAAATAGTGAGAATATATTTACTATTTTAAAGAGAAAATGGAGCTGTTAACATTATAAGAGCTGTATTAGTTGATTCACCATCAATCTCTCCATCAATATATGCTAAATCAGCATTAAGTGGTCCAACCTTTGTTGAAAGAGTTAAAGCGGCTTCTTGAAGGTCATTAGCTGTTCCTAACGCATCAGAGTCAACATATCTTAACCCAAGTTGAGCTGCACCAAGGTCATAAGCTACATCACCTGCGAATGCTTTAGCACCTGCTTGACCTACAAAACCAAGATTCCAATAAGCTTCTGTATAGAGACTTGACTCAGACCCAGTACCATAACCTGTTGCAATATTAGAAATTCCAACACCAGCATTATCATCATCTGCTTTTGAGTATGCAAGAGAAGCACTAAGTGGACCACCTTCATAAGCAATTTTTGCACCATAAGCTTTTGCATCTCCTGAAGTATTTGTCATATCAGTACCTGCATACTGAAGACCAACGCTTATCTCTTTAGTAGCAGCTATATCTGCTTGTACCCACTGAGCTGTTGCTGTATGAGGAATTTTATAACCCCATAGTTGCAATCTAGTATTAGGAATTGACTTATTTATAATACCTACTGCATAAGCTGGATTTGTACCAGCAAAACCAGTTAAACCACCACCAAGAGTATCATCATCAAGATTTACTGTTGAACCAGATGTACCATTCCCTCTACCAACCCATGCACCAACTAATGTTGTATCTTGAATATCAGAATTAACTAAAACTGCTGCATCAAATGTATTTGCCGCAATATTCCATTTTTCTGATTTAAAAAATGGTGTGTCAAGCTCTTGGCGACCAACAACAGCTGTTGTTTTACCCATATTTAAAACAATATTTGCTGTATCAATCCATACTACATCATTTACTACAGATGGACCATGATTAACCCATGTTCCTGAAACTAAATCATTTTCTAAACCAAGTGTAGAAACACCTGTAACACCTAAATTTAAAGTAACACCATCTTTCACTTCTCTTGTATAATCAATACTTACAGAAGTATCACCAATAGAATTCTCTTTATCAAAAAGACTATTACTTCCTGAATTATCTGTACCATAAAATATTTTAGCATCTCCAGAAATCTTAGCATCACCTGCCATTGCTGTTGTTACAGCTAATGCTGCTATTAAACTTAATTTTGTAAACTTCACTTATTTACTCCTTATATTTGTATGAAATTGTATAACCATAATAACATAAAAGGATTTACTTTTGCAAATATATAAGCATAAATTTATCTAAAAATAAAGATTTTTGTTACTTTCTTATTTTAACATACCTATATTATAGAACAGTATATATTTTACACTTGTCTATTTTTTATACAATAACAAGTACTATTTTAGTTCATAAAATAGCTATAATACAAAAGATAAAAATAAAGGAGTAAGTTTATGAAAAATAGATTTCTAGCACTGCTAACACTGTTAGCTCTACCCGTTCTTACATTTGCTGAGGACAAACTCGATACAGGTGATACAGCATGGATGATGGTTTCGACTGCATTTGTATTACTTATGACTCCTGCTGGTCTTGCACTCTTTTATGCAGGTATGACACGAAGTAAAAATGCACTTAACACATTTACAATGGTTATGAGTGCATTTGTAGTTGCATTTGTTATGTGGATTGTTGCAGGATATTCACTTGCATTTGGAACTGCTAGTTCAGCAGGAATGCAACAGTTTATTGGTGGTTTTGGAAATATTCTTCTCTCTGCTACTGATTGGAAATCTCTCTCTGGTACTTATCCTGAGTTTGTATTTATTGCATTCCAAGGTACTTTTGCAGCTATTACCGTAGCTATTGCTTCTGGTTCAGTTATTGAACGTATGAAGTTCTCTACATGGATTCTTTTTGTAGCTATTTGGGGACTTGTTGTTTATGCTCCAATTACTCACATGGTATGGGGTGGAGATGGTGCTTTACTTTTTGATGCAGGTGCTTTAGATTTTGCTGGTGGTACAGTTGTACATATGAATGGTGGTTTAGCTGGTCTTGTTCTTGCTATACTAATTGGTAAAAGAGCTGGTTATAATAGAACTGCAATGAAACCTTTTTCAATTATTCTTACAGCTGTTGGTGCAGCAATTTTATGGTTTGGTTGGTATGGATTTAATGCTGGTTCTGCTTTTGGTGCTAATGCTATTGCTGGTGTGGCTCTACTTACAACAACTGTAGCTACTGCTGCTGCTGGTATTACATGGATGTTAATTGAGTGGGTTATCTACAAAAAACCAACTCTTCTTGGTGTTGCTTCTGGTATTGTAGCTGGTCTTGTAGCTATTACTCCTGCTGCTGGTTTTGTAGGTGTTGGTGGAGCATTTATTGTGGGTATTGGTGGTTCACTTATTGGATTCTTTGGTGTTGTAGGTCTTAAAAAGATATTTAAATATGATGATTCACTTGATGCTTTTGGTATTCACTTCTTAGCAGGTCTTTGGGGTGCATTGATGACTGGTCTTCTTGCACTTAATGACAAAGATTTACTTTGGGATGGTCCACTTAAAGAGTCTGGTGATAGAATGGGACAGTTTATGGTTCAAGTAGAGTCTGTTCTTATTGTTGGAGCATGGACACTTATTGGTACTGTAATTGTTTACTTTGTAGCGTCTGCACTTACAGGTGGTGCTAGAGTTGATGCAGAGAGTGAAGAGATTGGTCTTGACGAATCACTTCATGGTGAAAGAGGAATGAACTTATAACAGAAATTTAACTCTAATCTTGAGTAACGAAGCTAAAGCTTCGTTACTAGTAAAAACAATTCAAAGGATATAAATATGAAAAAAATTGAAGCAATCATCAAGCCATTTAAACTTGAAGATGTAAAAGAGGCATTAGTTGAAGCTGGAATTGAAGGAATGACTATCTCAGAAGTTAAAGGTTACGGACGACAGCAAGGTCATTCAGAACTCTATAGAGGTGCAGAATATGTAGTAGAGTTTATTCCAAAAGTTAAGATTGAAATCGTAGTAAGCTCACAAGAGTTTGCTGACACGGCAATCAATGCAATTAAAGAGGCAGCCCACACAGGTAAAATTGGTGATGGTAAAATCTTTGTCTCTGACATCTCACATGTTGTAAGAGTACGTACAGGTGAAACTGACGCTGAAGCTCTTTAATATTTATAAGTAGGAAGAGTAAAATCCTACTTTTTTTCTCTCTAATGTAAAAATAACTCCTAAGAAATAATCAATAAAAAAATGTTAAAATGCTATTAAATTATCTTTGAAGGAACAGTTAAATGAGATACCTTAGTTTAATATTTATTCTATTTTTTCTTATGACAGGGTGTTCCTCAAAAAATATTTCTACTCCTCACACTAAAAAGAATATTATAGCTACAGAACAAAATAGTACTCAAACATCTGAAGATGACGAATTTGATGACGAGTTTGACGATGAAACAAAAGAGGTTTTTGACCCTTTAGAGGGGTACAATAGAGTGATGACAAATATCAATGACAAAATCTATCTCTATGCCTTTAATCCTATCTCTAAAGGTTACGCATTTGTTATTCCAAAGCCTGTAAGAGTTGGTGTCTCAAATGCCTTTGAGAATCTTAAGTTTCCTATTCGTTTTGTTAATAATATCTTGCAACTAAAATTTGACCATAGTATTAAAGAGTTAGGGCGTTTTATGGTAAACTCTACAGTTGGTGTATTAGGTCTTTTTGATGTAGCAACAAAAGCTGGTATTAAACGGTATGATGAAGATTTTGGACAAACACTTGGTTATTGGGGTGTAGGCTCTGGTTTTCATATTGTCTTACCATTTTTGGGCCCCTCTAACCTAAGAGATACCATTGGTTTAGCTGTTGATACAGCTATTTCTCCAAGAACTCATAGTGGATTGGAGTATCAAATTCCTAAAAATAACTTAGAATCTTTAGGATATGCTTCGCTCTACTATACAAACAAAAACTCTCTCCATTTAGGAGAGTATGAGAACCTAAAAAAAGATGCTCTTGATGTTTATACCTTCTTTAGAGATGCTTATGAACAAAAAAGAGCTAAAGAGATTTTAGAATAAAGGAAAAACAGATGTTAAAAAGAACTATATTTATTGTACTAATTCTATGTAGCTCTCTCTTTGCAGTAGAAGAGGGAAATATTAAAAGTGAGATGGAGAGTAAAATTGCTACTATTACACAAATTTTGCAAAACAAATCTCTCTCATTAGAGAGTAAAAAAGAGCAGATTGCTCCAACTGTAGACAATCTTTTTGACTATAAAACTATGGCAAAAATTAGTTTAGGTAGAGTATGGAAAAAGCTCTCATCTTCTCAACAAGAGCAGTTTACTAAAAAGTTTGAACAAAAGCTTAAAAACTCTTACTTTGAGAAGTTAGAACTCTACACTGACCAAAAAGTTGTTGTTAAAGAGTTAGAGAAACCAAAAGCAAATCGTATATATCTTCACTCAGAGATTATTGGTACAGAGGAGAGCTATGAAGTTATATATAAGTTCTATAAAGTAAAAAATAGTAATGATTGGAAAATCTATGATGTTGATATTACAGGTGTAAGTATTATCCAAACCTACAGAAAACAGTTCTCTGAGTTTTTAAAGACTAAATCATTCGATGAACTATTAGCCTCACTTTAATTTTATAACTATAGGGAAATTATGCTCAAACGAATTTATAAAAACTTAATTTTAAAATATCCTGCGAGTATACTCTCTCTCTTATTAATTGTCATCTTCTCTTTTGGTTACTATGCAACCAAATTAGAGATAGATGCTTCAGCTGAGACCCTTCTGCTAGACAATGACCCTGCGCTTAAGTTTTCAAGAGAAGTAAGCAAACATTTTACAAATGGTGGAAATAGATTAGTTGTTACCTACACTCCAAAAGAGGATATGCTTTCAGATAAGAGTTTAGAGACTATTAAAAATCTCTCTGATGAACTGAGAAAACTCCCCCTTGTAAAGTCAGTAGACTCTATCTTAACAGTTCCTCTACTACTCTCTCCTCCACAGGAGATTTCAGAGATTATTGACAATGTAAAGACCCTCTCAAACTCTAAAGTAGATAAAACCTTAGCAAAACAGGAGTTTCTTCATAATCCTCTATACAGAGGTAATCTAGTTAGTGAGGATTTTACAACATCTGCTATCTTAGTTAACCTATACAAAGATGAGAAGTATCTAAAATTACTCAATCAAAGAAATGAACTTCTTGCTAAACAAAAACGAACTAACAAAGAGGAAGCTAAACTAAAAGAGACAATAAAAGCCTTTAAAGCACATCGAGATAAACAGCGTATTTTACAACATCAAAATATTGTAAATATTCGTGCTATTCTTGCCAAATACCAAACTAAAGCCTCTCTCTTTTTGGGTGGGGTCAATATGATAGCAGATGATATTGTTGGCTATGTTAAGAGTGACCTTGTTATCTATGGCTCTACTTTAGTGCTTATATTTATAGTAGTATTGTGGTTTGTCTTTAGAGAGGTACGTTGGGTTGTACTACCTCTACTTATATCTGCTATTTCAATTTTGGCTATTACTAGCACTTTGGGCTTTTTTGGATGGGAGATTACAGTTATATCTTCTAACTTTATTGCTTTGCAACTCATTATAACCCTCTCTATTGTTCTACACCTAATTGTTCACTACAATGAGATGTTGGCAAAGTATCCTAAAGCACCAAATCGAAAGCTTATTTATATTACTGTACTAAGAAAAGCAACTCCAACCTTTTTTGCTATTATTACAACTATTGCAGGATTTTCCTCACTTATTGTTTCAAATATTAAACCAATTATTAACCTTGGTTGGATGATGAGTGCAGGGATTGCCATCTCATTGATTATCTCATTTATTGTCTTTCCTACTCTACTTTTGTTACTTCCTAAACGAAAAGCAAGAGAGATAAGAAGTTGTGACTCAGGACGTATCTGCTCCTTTACGCAGTACTGTCTTAAAATTGTTTTAAGAGACAGAGTCGCTATCTTTGCAACAACTTTTGCTATTTTAATCTTTAGTCTTACAGGGGCTTCAAAACTTATTGTTGAAAACTCATTTATTAACTATTTTAAAAAAGATACAGAAATCTATAAGGGAATGAGAGTTATAGATAAAGAGTTAGGAGGAACTACCCCTTTAGATATTATCTTAACCTTTAAAGATACACCTAAAGAGAGTTCAACTTCTGATGATGAAGATGAGTTTGAAGATGAGTTTAGCCAAAATGAAAACGATGCCCAATATTGGTTTACAAAAGAGAAGATGGATACTATTTTAAAGGTACATGACTACCTAGAGAGTATTGATGAAATAGGAACTGTTCAGTCTTTGGCAAGTATCTTAAAGATAGGAAAAGAGTTAAATCACAACAGAGAGCTAGATGGATTGGCTCTTGGACTACTCTATACCAATCTTCCCCAAAAATATAAAAACCTTATTCTCTCACCTTATGTTAATATAGAAAATAACCAAGCACGTTTTGCTACACGTATTGTTGACTCAAATCCAACACTAAGACGAGATATTTTACTTAAAAAGATTCAGTCTGATTTAGATAGACTAATTAACCCTAAAGTTGCTACCACTAAACTCTCTAATCTAATGGTTCTTTACAACAATATGTTACAGTCTCTCTTTGACTCACAAATTAAAACTCTTGGTTTTGTGTTAGTTGCTATCTTTATTATGTTTATTTTCCTCTTTAGGTCACTCTACCTAGCAGTTATTGCCATTGGGGTAAATATTGTACCTATTAGCCTTATTTTTGGTTTTATGGGTTGGTTTGGTATTCCATTAGATATTATGACTATTACTATTGCAGCTATTGCCATTGGTATTGGAGTAGATGATACCATTCACTATATTCACCGTTTTGAGCATGAGTATGAGAAACGTAAAGATTATGTAGAAGCTGTCAAAGCCTCTGCAAACTCTATTGGTCATGCTATGGAGTATACATCTGTAACTATTATGTTAGGCTTCTCTATTTTAGTACTCTCAAATCTTATTCCAACTATCTACTTTGGTCTTTTAACTATGTTGGTTATGGGAGCTGCACTTTTGGCAAATATTATTTTGTTGCCTAAGGTTTTGATGGTGTTTAAGCCGTTTAAAAAATAAAGAGAAAAGAACTTAGATGTAAACCTCACTCTCCTAAATCATAGATTATGGGAGAGGATTGTGAATTATATTTTGTTCAAGTTCTTTCGTAGTATTTAAAAGAACTACAACATCTCCTTAAACTCACTAAAAATATAAGCTGACTCATGAGGTCCAGGACTTGCCTCGGGGTGGTGTTGTACTGACATCGTTGGAGAGTCATTATACTTTAGCCCCTCAATAGTGTTGTCAAATAGATTTCTATGAGTTACTGTTGCTACTTCTACAATATTGTCTGGAACATTATAGTTATGGTTTTGAGCTGTAATCTCTACCATTCCATTGGCTTGGTTTTTTACAGGGTGGTTTCCACCATGGTGACCAAACTTTAACTTGTAGGTATCGTACCCATGAGCAATAGATAGGAGTTGATGTCCAAGACAGATTCCAAAGAGAGGAATTTTAGCTTCGATTAACTTTTTAATCTTCTCTTGCTCATCTTTTAAGATAAGTGGGTCACCAGGTCCATTTGAGAGGAAGACACCATCTATCTCTTTAGACTTAAACTTTTCAATTATAATAGCGACTTCCATATTATTTGGAACAACTTCAACTTCCATACCTGCATGAGTTAGTTCATTTAAAATGTTTCGTTTAATCCCAAAATCTAAAGCTATTATCTTTTTAGAGGTATTTGGCTTTTCATACTCAAATTTATCTGCATTATATCGTGCCTCTTTATGAACATAAGACTCTTTTGTGCTTACCTGCTCTATATAGTTTACTTCTTCAATTCTAGGGCTAGACTCAAGTACTTTTTTAAGTTCATTAGCCTCATGAATTTCTGTAGAAGCTATCATCATCATAGAACCTTCACTTCTTAACATTTTGGTAATAAAGCGTGTATCTATATCAGTAATACCTAAAACATCATATTTTTTAAGTAGTTCAGCTAGAGTCTCTTCACACCTAAAGTTAGATGGTCTCTTTTGGTATGAACGAACAATAATTCCCTTACAGTACGCTCCTTTACTCTCCATATCTTGTACATTACACCCAACATTTCCAATCTCTGGTGTTGTAAATGTTACAAACTGTCCTGCGTAAGATGGGTCAGTTACAATCTCTTGATAACCTGTTAAAGAGGTATTAAAAACTACTTCACCAACAGATGTACCCTCTGCTCCAAAACTCTTTGCCTCTAGTAAAAGACCATTTTCAAAATATAATGAGACCTTTTTCACTACAACATTCCTCTCTTTTTTAACTCTTCTTCATAAAGACGGTCATAGAGTAATTCATATTCAACTGAACCTGGTATATACTCTTTTTTCATCTTTTTTATCTTATCATAGACAATATCATCTATCTTATCATAAGCATCTGCAAAACTCTTAAAAGCTTTAAAGATAACATTTCTAACTTGATTATCGTTAACATCATATTCCAAAAGGTATCTATCGTAAAGTTCATCTAAAATTTGGTGAGAGACCTCATTGTATCGGTCATCATAATTCATAATAACCCCATACTCAGGTGCTAAACGTTTTTTAATCATAAAGAAGAGTTCACGCTCTTTTACTTGCTGAATTTCAATCTCATCATAGTTCTCCTCTATCATCTCATTTACTTTAGCATCAAGTCTCTTCTCTTTTTCAAGATTTTCATCTATAATCTCTTTACATACTGCAACGACAGCCTCTTTACCCTTTGGCATAGTTATAAATGGAGCATTAGCCAAATCAATACCTATCTTATTTGCTACATAGCCTGTCTGTTTTGATTTTAGTCTCATATATACTCCTTAACGAATAATGGTATCTTCTCTATCAGGACTTGTTGAGATAATTCCTATCTTAGTTCCAATCATCTCTTCTAATGCCTCAATATACTCTTTTGCACTTTGTGGTAACTCATCAAACTCACGACACCCCTCTGTCTTATCCCAACCTTTAAAGATTTTATAAACAGCTGTTGCATCTTCTAAATCATAAGGTACATAATCAATCTCTTTCCCATCAATCTCATAGGCTACACAAACTTTAATTTCAGGAAATCCATCAAGTACATCAAGCTTCATAAGAGCTACTTGGTCAACTCCATTTACCCTTACAGCATGTCTCATAGCAACGGCATCAAACCAACCACATCTTCTAGGTCGTCCTGTAGTAGTTCCAAACTCATGTCCATTTTTACGCAACAGTTCACCATCTTCACCAAAATCTTCACTAGGAAAAGGTCCATTTCCAACACGTGTACAGTAGGCCTTTGCAATACCTGTTACTTTTCCTAAATCTTTAGGATTTATTCCAAGACCAGCACAGGCCCCTGCACTAACGGTAGTAGAAGAGGTAACATAAGGGTAAGTTCCATGATCAATGTCAAGCATAGTCCCTTGAGCTCCCTCTAGTAGTACCTTTTTATCATCATCTAATACTCTCCAAATAAGTTGAGTAGTATCTACAATGTAAGGAGTTAATACCTCAGCATAACCATCAAGTTCAATTTTTAATTTATCTTTTACAGGAATAGGCACACCCATTACCTCAAAAATAGCTCTATTTACCTCAAAAAAATCAACTATCTTTGTTGCTAACTTTTCAGTATCGTGTAGCTCTCCCATTCTATGACCTACACGGGCTATCTTATCACCATAAGCAGGGCCAATACCTTTACCTGTTGTACCAATGGCTTTGTCACCTTTCATTCTCTCTCTAGCTTGGTCAATAAGAGCATGATATGGTAATAGCATATGAGCTTTATCAGAAATAAAGAGTCTATCTTCTAAGTTATCAAATTGAGACATCTCTTTGATAAAATCAACAGGAGATAAAACAACACCATTTCCTACAATATTTTTAGCTTTTGGATTTAAAATACCAGATGGAATTAGATGCAATGCGTACTTTTTATCTCCAACTACAATGGTGTGTCCAGCGTTATGTCCACCTGCAAATCTACAAACATAATCATGTGTTTGAGCCATATGGTCAACAATTTTACCTTTTCCCTCATCACCCCATTGTAATCCTACAATCAAATCTGCTTTTCTACTCATTTATATACCATTGCCTTTAGTTTTTTCTATTTATCTCTAATGAATAATCGTGGAATTATATCTTAACTCTGTTTAGTTGTGGGTAAACTTTTTAGGGTCAGGTAATGAAAATAAACTTCTAGTCGAACTTCTTCCTAATCTTAGCGATAGCTGAAGCTGTAAGCTTCAAATATCTAGCCACCTCTGCTTGAGTATAACCATCATCTAATGCTTTCATTATTGCTCTATTTCTCTCCTCTTTACTTTTAAAATTTTCAAAGTGTTCTTCAAGTCTTTTTTCTCTATTATATCCATATTTATACTCTTTTTCTACTATCTTCTTCTTTTGCATAATTGTTAACTCTTTTAATTCTTGTTTAGTTAATGTCATCTCTAAATGCTCTCTTATCCCCTCATATTCTATCTCTTTTTTTATTTGTGAATGTTCAGCACAAGGTATTAACTCTTGGTCACTATTTAAAACTGTTGCTAACAATGTAAATGGATACTCACCTACTCTACTACTTATTTTTGCTTCTATTGGATTGTGTTCAATATATCGAAATAGCTCATATAGATATTGCTTTTCAACGATATACCATGATTTATATCTTCCCTGCCATAAATGACCTGTTCGTTTATATTTTTTATTAAAATAAATAGCATAGTTTGAATTTACTTGTCTCATAAATAAAGATAGATTGTCACTTGTTGTCTCTACTAATAAATGATAGTGATTATCCATCAAGCAATAATCATGAACATTGACCTTGTATATTCTACATGCTTTGCAAAGTATCTCTAAATATTTCTCTTTATCTGCATCGCATTTATATACATTATCTCTTGCTACTCCCCTATTTATGATATGGTGAAAACCTGCTATATCAAGTCTTGGTCTTCTTGCCATTGATGACTCCTTATTTTTAACCTAAGTTCGACGAAATATGATATATGAGGTTTTTCTCAAAGAGAATGCAAAGCACTGCATAGGCAATGGCAAATTTTACAAAACTAACTAGCTAATTGTCTTCACTTCGTTGTAGAGTTTCACCAAAAAAATCTATCTAATCATATGGAAAATCTTACCTATTTTTAGGCTTTTGTGAATATATGAATATAATATTTCATCTAACTCAGGTTTTTAGATTAAGTATTATAGTACTTTTTTCTTAAAAGTTTATTTTCACCACCTGACCCTAAATAGCTAAATAAAAAAAATATTCCACATCAAAAGATGTGGAATAGATTAATTTACTCAGGAAGAGGAAGATATGGTTGAGTAAATGGTTGATGTAAAGCATCATCTACGTAATCAACAGTTACTAGTCTATTTCCACAAGCAACATGTGCTTTATTTGCAAAAAGATAGACACCCATTGCTCTATAACAACCTGCTATTTTAAGTGTTGGACCATCTAATTTAGCATTTCTATCTCGTAAGTTTTCATAATTTGTAATACCATTATCATCTCCTATTTGAACATAGTCTCCTACTAAAGCTAAATTTTTAGCTCTTTGCTCTAGCCAACCTGTACTAGTTGCAACATAAATATAATCTTCATTTGCATCTCCACCTGCTAGTTGTACATCTTCCATTCCCCCATGATAAGGAACAAGTCGACCAGCTGCGGCAATAGCTGCTCTATAATCTTCTTGTGGTGTTAAAATACTATCAAATGTATAATCTGTCCCACCTTGAATTGATTTAACTAATCCTCTATTACCATGAGCTGTAAAGACATTAAAGTCAGCATCTATATCTATTGCTAGTATATATGATGTACCTTGTAGTAAATTATTATAGAGTGCATTCGATTTAGGTCCAGGTACCATATTGTATATTGCTGGTCCTCCTGCTGCTGGCATAGTTCCAATAGAGTATGCTACTCGACTAAACGCAATGTTTGCATTTTCATCAGTAAGAGCAAGAGCTAGTTTTCTAACATTTTTATTTAATACTCCAATAGGTCTATTATAAAAATGTTCAAATACAGTTGTTGCTCCATCATCATCTAATCTTGTAGCTTTACCTGTCATAAGATTTACCTTATAAATACCTCGATTAGCTGTTACAAATGCAGCTAAATCATCTGAATCAGGAACAAAGATAATATCACTAACGCCTATAGTTCTATCTCTTAGAGGTATAGTAGGGTCTGTTTCTGGTAAAAGTTGTGTTTTATTGTAAAATTCACCATCATCATCTATTGCATATCTTATTAATTTAGAAGCACCAGAACCCTCTCTTCCTGTTATAACATAAGCACTTGCACCATCTCCAGAAACAATTAAGTCAGCAGCAAGAATTTTATTGATATGTGGTCCTTGTTCATTAACGGCTTCTGCTGGTATATCTGTATGTCTGATTGCTCCATTGGCACAAGAGACATAAACTTTAGCAGGGTCATCAGGGTCTATAGTAATACCCGTTGCTACACGACAACCATCTACTCCACCATCTGCTGTACTTTTCCATATATCTTTTTTATATTGCCAATAATTTGTTCTCATTTGACTAGATATAGCTGGAATACTTAAATCTATCTTAGTAATATATCTACCATTTGCAATAATTGCATACTCTTTACCATCAATAACGGTAGTCTCTACATCATAAGAGAAACCTCCAAAATGATAACTTGGAAGATTAGCAAGTGTTTTATCCCACCACTTATCTGCATCTCTTTTCATATTTAATTTTACTAAATATCCTCCACGATGTAAGCCATACAAAGTTGTTGGAGTATTTTTAGATACTGTTGATGCAACAAAAGGTATTCTATGTCCATAAATATTTTGCAATGCTAAACCTGCATTATATTCAAATATACCTCTATTAGTAGATACATAAATTTTATCTTTATCAGCATTTAAAGATATATCATAATTAGTAAGATTTACTGTACTCAATCCCCTATATTTTAAAATCATTGCTCGATCATTTTCTGTTATATCTTCTCTAATATCTGTCTCTACAACAGGGTCTCCAATATTTGCAACATCACTAACATCGTACTTCTCTACTTTATATCCAGTAGCTACAATAGCTGTTGCTTTATCTAAAAGTTCTACACTTCTAGTTATATGTGTAGTTGTATCTTTAACAGCAGGGTCTGAACCATTTATTTTATCTACTCTATATTCATACTCATTATATTCATACTTATCATCAACAGGATCATCAGTATCAGTTTTTTTGATAGCATAAGTTAATTTACCAGCTCCAAAGGTTGGAGCAACCCAAGCATTTCCTACATCAGGATTACCATCATCATCTAAGGCAAATGCAAAATCTTTACTTCGTAATGTATAAACTGTCTCTAAAGCTGGAACTTCAAGATAATCAGGTAAACCATCATTGTCTCTATCTCCATCTTTTTTCTCATCAATAGTCAAACCACCACCAGCTTCATCTTTGTCTCCATCATCATCATTATCGAGATAATCTGGTGTTCCATCTTTATCTGTATCACTAATACCATCAGTATTTTCTATTTTTGTTAAAATAGTATCATCATCATCATCTGGGTCTATAGCATTAACTTTACCATCTCCATCGGTATCAATAGTAAGGTCTAAATCCCCATCAGCATTTTTCATCTCCTCACCATCTTTAACACCATCACCATCACTATCTGGATTATTTGGATTAGAACCTATAGTTTTCTCATCTTTATCTGTAATCCCATCTCCATCACTATCTGAAGTATCATCATGAATGTTAGTAAGTAAATTATCCATTTCATCTTCACTCTCACCATTTAAATGAGTACCTTCATCTTTTTTATCTTTTACAGGATTATATTTTGCTACATCTTTAGAATCTATCTTGCCATCACCATTTAAATCTTTTTGAACTAATGATTTAGCATAACCATCAAGTTCATCTTTAGTTAAACTATTACATCCAAGTTTTCTAAAAATTAGTTCTGAAGCAACTGTGACACGTAAATTATCTTCTACATCATCGCCTTTAATAACTAAATTAATAGTACCTCTATTTGGTGTAGGAGTAGCATCTTTAACACCATCATCATCACTATCCCAATCTTTACCACCTTTTACTCTATATAAATAGTACTTATTTGGATCAAGTTCTTTTATATGAGCATCAAAAATACCTATTTTTTCTAAATCAGAATTATCTCCTGAAGTTTTAATATCTTTCCATTTTGGTTCAGGAAGTTCACAGACAGTAGCATTTTCTTCTAATTCATAAATACTAACCATAGCATCTGCCAATCTACCAAGTTCAACAACAGAATTGCTTTTAGAAGAAGATGAACCACCAACTCCTCCACCAACACCACCACTACCTATAGTTGAGCCTATAGTAAGTTTAATTTTTCCACTAGCACTTAATCCTGCAAGATCTTTAATCGTATAGATAATAGTATCAGTGCCTTTAAATCCTTGCTTAGCTTGATAAGTGATAATTTTACTTGATTCATCATAAGTTACTTTACCTTGAGTTTTAGATGAATCTACTACAATAGATACAATATCTTCTATACCATCAGGATCTGATATCATTGTTTTTAAATCAATTTTTACACTACTGTTGCTATCACTAATTTTAATAGATTTATCTTTAGCAAGAGGTGGTTTATTCCATCCATTATTAATAAGTTCAATAGCTGTTTTATCAGGACTTAAACTATTAATGTAATTTATAGCTTCAGTCATGCTATTAGGGTCATCATTAACTTTCTTGATAATATTAATAGAAGCTAAATATTCTGGTAGAGATTTTACATCTTGTGTGTTATCTTCAATATTATTTACCGTACCTAATTTATTAGTAAAAGTTAATGCTGTTTTTACTCTATTAGATAAAAAATCTTGTCTTTTTTGTGCTATAGAAAGTTCTGTATCACTATAATTAGGAAAATTTTCTTTATTTATATCTATACTAAGTGAAGTTTCAATGAAAGTAGCTACCATATCAGAACGGCTCATACCACTATCTAATTGCTCTTTCCAATAGTCAATACCTTGTCTATCCCCCTCTTTACCCAAAGTATTTTTATAAATCAACTCTACAAAAGCCTGATTATCTAAACTGTCATAGGTTGCAGAATATACCTCATTTTTTGAAAAACTTTTAGACAACTCTTTTAGTACTTCTTCAGTTGACTTACCCTCTTGTTCTACTGTCAATGCCCTATTTTTCCAATAATCTAACCCATTTTTATCAGCAGCACGATTAAAATAGGCAACATAAAGCCCCTCAACTTTTTCCTCCAAGGAAACCTCTTTAGCTTCAAGGGAACTTGAAAATAGTGTTGAAACAACTATTGTACTTAACACTATAGATCTAAAGTTATACATACTCTCTCCTTTATAATAAATTTATACTTAAACTACATAAATAATCCAAGATAATATATATATTAATATATTAAGCTTAAAATTATTCTTTATTTATAATTAGTTTTAAAAACTGAATTGTAAAATAGCTAAAATTATTAAATATTTGATAAAAATATGTTTAATTAAATTAAATACTATGTAATAATTTAAAATATAATTAATTATTTTATTTAATAATTTATATAAGAAATGAATTAAAAAGATAAAATATTTATAAACTATTATGTCTTGTATTAAATGAGAAAAGTTTTGATATAATCCTTTCAATTAAAATTAAAAGGTATTAGTATGAATAAAAAAGTCTATATTGGTATGAGTGCAGACCTTATTCACCCTGGACATATGAACATAATTAAAGAAGCTATAAAACTTGGTGAAATTACTATTGGACTTTTGACAGATAAAGCAATAGCAAGTTATAAACGACTACCGTATATGACTTATGAACAACGAAAAGCTGTAGTAGAAAATATTAAAGGTGTATCAAAAGTTGTTCCACAAGAGACTCTGGACTATAGACCAAATTTAGAAAAACTTAAACCAGATTATGTTGTGCATGGTGATGATTGGAGAGAGGGAGTTCAAGCAAAAACCAGACAACAAGTTATAGATACTTTAGCAAAATGGGGTGGAAAACTTGTAGAGGTAGAATATACTAAGGGTATCTCTTCAACTCAACTTAATAATTCTTTAAAAGAGATAGGAACAACACCAGACATAAGAAGAGCAAGATTAAGAAGGTTAATAAAATCTAAACCTATAGTGCGAGTAATGGAAGTACACAATGCCTTAAGTGGTTTAATAGTAGAAAATATAAAAAGTAACAACATAGAGTATGATGCCATGTGGTCAAGCTCTTTAACAGATTCTACATCAAAAGGGAAACCAGATATAGAGGCAGTAGATGTAAGTGCAAGAATAAATACAATAAATGAGATTTTTGAAGTTACAACAAAACCTATGATATATGATGCAGATACAGGTGGGATAGCTGAACATTTTGTTTTTACTGTTAGAACACTTGAGAGAACAGGGGTAAGTGCTGTTATTATCGAAGATAAAACAGGATTAAAGAAAAACTCTCTTTTTGGAAATGAAGTTTTACAAACACAAGATAGTATAGAAAATTTTTGTAATAAAATTAAAATAGGTAAAAGAGCACAAATAACCGATGATTTTATGATTATTTCACGAATAGAGAGTTTAATTTTGGAAAAAGGTATGGAAGATGCTATAACAAGAGCAAAAGCTTATATTCAAGCAGGTAGTGATGGTATCATGATACACTCAAGAAAAAAATCTCCCGATGAGATTTTAGAATTTTGTGATATTTTAAGAAAGTATGATAAAAAGATACCTATTGTTGCAGTTCCAACAAGTTATAATCAGATTACGGCTAAAGAGCTAGGAGAAGCTGGAGTCAATATTGTAATATATGCCAATCATATGCTAAGAGCAGCATATCCTGGTATGATAAAAGTTGCAGAATCTATTTTAAAAAATGATAGAAGCTATGAAGTAGAAAAGGAATTACTTCCAATTGAAGAGATATTAGACTTAATCCCAGGAACAAAATAATGGCATTAGATACTAATATTTTTGTAGAAAAATTGATTAAAGAAGGATATACCCATATATGTGTAGTTCCATGTAGTTTTGCTAAAAATCTTATAAATTCAGTTATAAATAGTGATAAACTAGAGTATATTCCAAGTGCAAGTGAAGCAGTAGCTTGTTCGATAGCAGCTGGTTTAAAAATGGCTGGTAAAAAACCTATAGTTATAGTGCAATCTTCTGGACTGACAAACATGGGAAGTTGTATCACAAGTCTTTTAAAACCTTATGGAGTTACCTTTCCTATCATCACTAGTTGGAGAACATATAAAGATGGTGATAGTGAAATACAGCATCAACATTTAGCAACAAAGCTGCCTGCTCTTATAAATGCTTATGGTTATGACTATACTATTTTAGATAACAAAAATATAGAAAATACAATATCCCAAATAAATTTATGCAATAACTCAGAAACTATAGCAATTTTACAAAAAGATACTTTTTCAAAAGTAGAGTTAGATAATGAACATAAATTAGATATGACAAGTTATCTACCTAGAAGTGAGTTTTTAGAGAGATTAAACAAAAATTTTAAAGATACAGATACACTTTTTATAGGAACAACAGGACATACAGCAAGAGAGATATATAGTTTTATGCCAAATACAAATAACTTCTATATGGTAGGAAATATGGGAGGTGCTTTGAGTCTTGGGCTTGGTGCAAGTTTAGCAGGTAAAAAAGTGATTGTTTGTGGTGGAGATGCTGAGTTTGTTATGCACATGGGAGGATTGACTACAGCAGGTAGATACAAAAACATAAATTTAACTTATATATTATTTGATAATGAGCAGAATAAATCAACAGGTGGACAAAATAGCTATCAAAATCATATTGATTATAACTCTATTGCAAAAGGTGCAGGTTTAGATATATTAAAAGATTTTGAAGAGTTTTTAAATAGTCCTAAAAAAGGGCTAAATTTTCTGCATATTAAGTGTGGAGTAGATAATGAGACTCCAAGACCACCAGTAGAAAAAGTAAAGGTAAATAGACTAAAATGAATAAAAGATTTACATATCAGATGCCTACTAAAATAGTTTATGGCAATAATGAGTTAGAAAATATTGATAAGTATATAGATGGCAGAAAAACTCTATTGATAACCTCTGCTGGATTTGTAAAAAGGGGTTTAGTAGATAAGATAAAAGCTTTAACAAATAGTATTGTTAATGTTATATCAGAGGTAAAATCACACCCTGAGTTTAAAGACTTAGAGGCTATTTATAGTAAAGTACACAAGATAGAGTTTGAACTTATATTGGCTATTGGTGGTGGAAGTGTTATAGATGCTTCAAAATTCTTTTCAGTTTACAATCAAAAAAAAGAGTATCAGTTTGTAGAAGATATTATAAAAGGTAAACTACCAAAAAAAGATTATAGACTCATACCTATTATATCTGTTCCTACAACAGCAGGAACAGGAAGTGAAATAACACCTTGGGCTACTATTTGGGATATGAGTGAAAAGAAAAAATACTCACTTCATCTGACTAATTTGTTTAGTGAAATTGCTATTTATGACTCTACTTTAACTCTATCAGTTCCAAAAGATATAACCATTCAAACAGGATTAGATACTCTATCTCATGCTTTAGAGTCTATTTGGAATAAAAATGCGAATGAAATAACGATAAATTATGCTATAAAATCAGCTAAATTGATTGTAGAAAATCTTGTAGCACTCTCAAATAATTTAGAAAATCTTAACTATAGAGATAAAGTTTTAAAAGCTTCTATGTATGCAGGATTGGCCTTTTCAAATACTCAAACAGCTTTAGCTCATGCCATGAGTTACTATATAACCACATACAAAGGCATACCTCATGGCATAGCTTGTAGTTTTACTCTGCCTTTATTGATAGATAATATTATTGGTAAATATGATTTTATAGATAATGCTTTAACAGAAATTTTTGGGGAACTCTCATCAAATAAGTTAAAAGATATTTTAAAAGAGTTAAATATCTCTACAGAGTTTAGTAGTTATACTATTGACAAAGAAGAGTTAATTAAACTTCAAATAAGCTTAAAAAAAGAGAGTCGAGCAAATAATAGTTTAGTCACCATCTCTTTTTAAACTAATAGTTTTTTCATAGTCATCTAAAATAGTCTCCATTTTCTTCATTAGTTTATGGATAATTGGTGCATTGTGTATAGCTAATAGTTGTTCGCAGTAACCTTTTGCTTTTTTATAATTACTTCTTTTTATATTATCTATTAATCTAGCAATACCATAACAAATAGCTAAAGTTTCTGACTCTTTTACAAGATTTGAAGAAGATAACATAGTATCATAATTTGAAATAGGAGTTCTCCAATTTTCACCATACATAGTCTCACAATAGACCTCATAAGGTGAAGGGATAAGCCATTTATCTCCATTATACTCAATGGTAGATAGTTCAAAATGAGGAAACTCCCACAAAATAGGGTATGGTTCTCCATGGAAACCATAAACCGTTTTATTTTGTAATTTTTTATAAAAGAAAAAATCTACAGTAACTCCTAACTCTCTATCTGCACCTGTTACTAACCACTCTCTATCTTTAGCTGATGAATATTGTATTTTAAAACCAATCTCTTTTAGTGTCTCTTCTACTAACTCTCTTGAAACATCCCAATCTACACCAATATCCATATCTTTGTCATAAGGTAGTAAATCACCATCTCTAACTATTCCCAGCAATGTTCCAGAAGATAGAAAGATTTTTATATTTTTTTCTTTAAATACTTTGTAAACTTTTTTTAAAACTATTTTCGCATTCTCAGTATTCATATATCTAGAAATAACTGGTGGTTTAATAATTTTTGCATTTTCTAAATCTTGTAAATAGCACTCCAAAGAGGTGTGTAAACTATCTAAAGCTTTTTTTAACTCTCCCTGTTTCATATATATTTCACCTACAAGATGATGTATTTTACTTGCATTTGGATTTATATTAAGTGCTTTTTTAGCAACTTCCATGGCTTGTGAATATCTATATAACCCAATATAACAGAGTCCTAATGTCATATATAAATCCATCTCTTCGGGATTTATTTTTAAGGCACTATTTATAACCTTTATAGCATCTTCATATCTGTTTTCATCTATAAACAAAAGAGCTAAATTTGAGTATATATGATAATCATTTGGATTTAAACTCAAAGCTTTTTTAAAATTTTTTTCAGAAGGTTCAGCATCCCCTTTTTGCTTATAACATAATCCTAAGTTATTAAATATTCGAGAATTATTTGGAGCATATTTTTTTGCTATATTATAGTGTTTTATGGCACTATTATACTCTCCTTTTTCTGTTAATATATTGGCTATTTTTATTCGTACATCAACTGAATTTGGAACACGATTTATTATTTGAGTCAATGTATCCATTGCACTCTCTTTATCATTTACCTGATATTGATAGTCTGCTAGTTTATTAAGAAGCAATATATTTTTTTTAGCTGGAATAGATTTTAATACCTCTTTAATAAGAGATATTGCTTCTAAAAGATTATTTGCTTCTGTTATTGATTCTATAACTTTTAAGTGAGGTTTAAGTAAAAGAGCTTTTTTTGCATATAATAAAGCTTTTGCTCTATCTCCTTCTTTATTAAAATATATAGCACGAAGAGCATAAGCCTCAGCTAACTTTGGATCAACTCTAATAGCTAAATTAAGAGCCTCTTTTGCTTTATCTGTTGCACCCATCGAACTAAGTATATTTGCAAATGTTAAAAGTATAAACCCTGAATTTTTATCTTGATTATATGCAAACTGTATAGTATTAAAAGCCTCTTCTAGTTTTCTCTCTTTTAATAATAGTCTAGCCTTATATGACAAGATTATGCTATTGTTTTTTTGAAGTTTTTCTGCTTTATTAAGATAATGCCATGCCTCTTTAATTTGATTATTCAATGTTAAAGCATGTATTAAATGTCCATAAACTTCTATATTGGTTGGATTTTTTTTTATATATTTTTTTAATAACAATATAGCCTGTTTAAAGTTTGCTAACTCTTTTAGATATATTGCAGTTTCAAGTTTACTCTCCACCATTTCCCTTTTAAATAGATTTAATTAAAGCAATTATAGCAAAAAATAGTTAGATTAAAATAGGGAATAAAAAGAAGTATATTATTTATATATTGGAGTAAGCAGTTCTATTACTCCAATACAATAAATTCCACATCTTATGATGTGGAACTAAAAAAGATTATCCTGCAACAATATCAGAAGCAGCAAAACCTGAACCATCTGATGGATCTGGTTCAACACCAACTAGAAGTATTGCAGCATCTATACTATGGTTACCATCACTATCCCACAATAACCAAGCATCTTTTGTATTTGGATTTGCAGTAGTTGCATCTGAATTGTAAACATAAACATACTCTAAGTTGCTATCATTACCAAGTTCTGTATTTGCACCCTCTATAGCATTGGCTAAGTACTCTTCAACCCCTGCATCAGGTGCTGCTGAACCATTAAATGCATCAACAGAAATTGCTTTATAGTTTGTTGAAGTTGCAGCATCACCAAGGATTAATGAATCATCTGCTGTTTCAAAATGATTAATTACTGCTACATCAAAAGTAGTTTTTGTTGTATCTATTCCTGTTAACATAGATGATGTTACATCAGGTTGTGTAGCACCTGTTTGTAAGTTATCAATAGTTGTACCAATAGCATCTGCAAATAGTTGAACTGTCTCTTTACCAGAAGCAGCACCAAGATCAATTACATTTGTAGAATTATGAGCACCTTTGATAATATCATCACTTAAACTTGCAGTAGCATTAATATTTACATATTCAACTTCTGTTGAACTAGAAGCAGAGAAGTCTAATGTACTTAAGTTTGTTGTATTTTCACTATCTGTTGCAGTAGAAGCATTAAGATTAACAGTAAGAATATCAACAGCAGCTGTACCTGAAGTAACGGCAAATGTTTGATCATTTAATTGATCATCTGTAAAAGTAGCAGCAGTATCAATTTTTAAGTTTTCAATTGTTGAAAGAGTTAGAGTTGTATTTGTAAAGTCTGCATCTTTTGTTACTTCAACAATATCTGTACCATCACCACCATCAATAGTAATTGTAGCTGTATCAGCAGTAGCTGCATTGATTTTAACAGTATCATTACCATCAGCACCATTTACAGTAACATCTGCTGTAGCAGCTAGTTTTCCACCACCAACATTAGCACCACCTGTTATTTTAGCTTGTAAATCAACAATATCATTACCAGCATCACCATTAACGACCATTTTACCAGCAGTTGTATCAAGAACAAGAACTGTATCATCATCTGCACCAGCATTTACAGTAGCATCACCAGTAGCATCAGCATTTTGAACTGTAAGTGTATCTTTTCCTGCACCTAAATCAATTTGTGCTACAGATGTTGTCATAGCAATAGCACTTACTGTATCATCACCACCTGCAGAATCAATAGTAAGTTTTCCAGTTGTATTTACAGCTGTAATAGTATCTTTATCGTCTTGTGTTACAACTGTTGCAGCTGCTGTTTGAGTAGCAAGAGTAATAGAGTTTTTAGCTGTTCCACCTAATACAGTTATTTGACTAGCTGTTGCATCTGTATTTGCTCCTGAGGTATGAGTATCAGCAATTTCAGCTTCTGTTACAGTAAGATCTTTTGTAAATCCTTTTGCATTTAGAGCTGATGCTTCCATATTTGTAATAGTAAGTTTACCAGCTGATGCTGCATCCACAACAACACCTTGTCCTGAAGCAATTAAGTTTGTAAGAGTTAAGTCTTTTGCTGTATTTAATGTAAGGTTTGCACTACCAGTATCAATTTGTGCAATTCCACCACCTTGTTGAGCTTCAATAGATGCTTCATCTACATCAACAAAAGTATATGAATCAGTTGCTAAAGTTCCTGCTTTTGTTAAGTGAATATTTGCCTGAGTTCCTGCACTACCACCTGTACCTGCTGGTGTTGCATCTGTTAAAGTCATAGTGTTTGCTGTAGCTTTAGCTGTAACATCAAGCGTATTTGTAAACTCAATATTTTGAGTAAATGCAACATCTGTAATTACATCATTAGCATCTACACCTGTAAGGTCAACACCTACAGCACTATCAGTTAACTCAATTGCCAATTTTCCTGTACCTTGATTATCTAATGTTTTTGCATCATTAGCAGTATCAAAAGTAGATGTTGCAGTTTTAACAGTTAAATCTCCTTTACCTGTAATTACACCATCACCTGAGAAGATTGTACCACCAAGTGTAAGAGTTGCATCAGCAGTTGTCTCTACATTTAAATCTTTATGTGCAGTTGCAGTTAAAGATACATCTCCATTAATTTTAAGATTAAGGCTATCTGTTGCGGCAGCTGAAGCTGTAGTAAGAGAGGTTGCCGAACCTGTATCTATAAGACCACCTTTTACACCATTTACTGTGAAATCTGTAATACCATCACCTGCTACAGCATTGTTATCACCTAAATTAGCTATTGTTGCAGCACCTGTAAAACCAATTTGAGCTGGATCAGCAGCTACAGATATAGTACTTCCAGTAATATTTGAAGCATCAATAGTATTTCCACCCATTGTTTCTAAAGTTACATTAATCTCTTCAATATTAAGTGCAGTAAATGCTGGTGTGTCAGCTTGAACTGTTAAATTCATAACATCATGGTCTTTAACACTTGTATCAATAATTTTATCATCAGGACCAAGAACTGAACTAGATTCAGCTATAATAGTATCACTTTTATCTGTTAATTCAGGAACATCTACATCTGTAGTAAGTTTAAAAGTTTCCCCTGCAGCCAATGTTTGATCAACATATTTTATTGAATCTATAACAGTTTGACCAAGATTAGTAACAACTAAGTCTCCATCAAAACCTAAAGCAGTCTTATAATCTTCAGGAACTTCTGGTACATGATCTGCTACGTAGTCAGAAACTGTTACTCTATTATGAAATTGATCTTGTGCTGGTCCTGCATTTGCAGGGTCTGTTGCTGCTGTCACTAAATCTGCTACAACTTGACCTCTTGTCTTACCACTTGCTAACTCTGAAACCCAGTAGTCGATACCTGAGGCATCATCTGCATAAGTTTTATTTAATGTATTTTTATAAATCCACTCTATAAATGCTTTATCATCATTTAAACTATCTCCAAAGTAACTTGCCGCATCTGGTGTAGCCAACATTTTTGTAGCTACTTCTGCTAAATCCCCTTGATCTTGCCAATATGTGTTTCCATTACCTTCTGATGCACGATTAAAAATCGCGACATATAGTTTTGAAACCTCTGTTTTTGTTAATGCCATACTTTTCTCCTTAGTTAAGAAATTTTTCTTGGTATTTAAGTAAAAAACTTTACTCTAGCATCATTCTAACACAAAAATCTTAAATCAATACTAAAAAGATTTAATTTTATTTAAACTGTATTTTTTTTATACTTTTTTTTAATTTTTTTATATATTCTTCGACAAATACTCCACTAAAAGAAATGAAAATCGTTAAAATTAATATTAAAATAGTCTCTTTTTTACCCCAAAAAGCCTCTATTATCCATATAGATAGGAAATGACTTAAAAAAATAGCATAAGAGATAGAACCTAATAGAGAGTTAAATAGAAATTTTCTTTTTATTTTAGATAATATGTGTATTAAGGGTATACCAACTAAAATTCCTAGTGATGTCTCTCTTGCATAAGCTATCTTCTCTAAATCTAAATATATTAGTATGAGAATGAGTATTAGAACAAAAATCCATATTATAGTTAAAAGTTTATATTTGGACTCTCGAATAGAAACGCCTATTAAAAAGATAAAAAAGACCCCTACAATAAACCTATAACCAAAATAATCAGGGTGTAAAAGTGTCAAATTTGCTAAAGTATAAATAATTATAGATAAAAAAATAAAAAAATATCTAAATTTAAGTGAGATTATGGCAAAAGGTAACAAAATATATGCTTGAAGCTCTGTTCCAAGTGACCACGCAGGAGGAATTAGACACCAAGAGGGGTTTGTAAGTATAGTACTATCTATGTACATATAGTAATTTAGAGGAATAATAGTTATATTATATATAAGTTTTAGAGGAGTAAAGTGTGGATTTCCATAGTTAGTTAACAGTAGAAAAACTATAGTTAAACTAATAATATATAGATATAGAGGAAATATTCTTTTTATTCTATCTTTATAAAAAAGTAGTATTTTGTACTTTCCATTTGGAATTACAGAGGTATATAGATAAGATACTACATACCCAGCTAACATATAAAATATTGTAACAGCAAATACCCCTTGATTTAGGGTAAAAAAGCGAATATCAAGATGTGAAAGCATAACTAATATAGCTAAAACAAACCGTAAATAACCAAACATGCTTTCTCTACTACTCTATGGATTGGTTAAGAGTTTTTGCTTTTTTAAAGCTATTAGTATGTTTGTAAGTTTTGAGCCTAAGTGTGAGTAGCTGTGTGATTTTCGCCACTTTTTGGCATCTTGTTCTCTGTTTTGTATGAGTTTACTATTTTGTTTTATATTTACCATTAACTCCTCTATACCATCTGCTAAATCTTGTGCAGATGTTCCAGGTAGACTAAAGACAGCTTTTTGGACATCATCAAAAATAGCCAAGGGAGTAACTGCCACTGGCTTTTTAGTTGCTAAGCCATAACGAACAGCAGCACTAGAAGACTCACCCGTCTCTTGGTATGGAAAAACTATTAAATCTGCTTGAGAGAGTAGTGTTAAGCTCTCTTGGTCTGGTAAAAAGTCGGTATGTAACTCTATGTAGTTACTTAATTTTAGAGACTCTATAAGTTCTTTTGCTTGAGAGACTATAGTTTGAGACTCTGGTACTGGATAGAGTGCATTGACCATTTTTAGTTTTACTTTTATATCTCTTTTAATAAGGAGTGAAAAAGCCTCAATAAGCTCTAAAAGACCTTTATGTGGCAGAAAAAATCCATAACTAGCGATGGTAAAAGTAGTATTACTAGTAGGTGTTACTTGTGCATTCCAATCTACTAGACCATGAGGAAAAAGTGTTACATTGTCTATAAGATTAAGATTTTTGAGTCTATTGAGGTCGTTATAGGTATGAACCAAAATGCGACTAGATTTTGCAAAGTGTTCTACTAGGTACTCTAGTTTTTTGTTAGGGGCATGTTTTGGATTATTTGTGGAGTGCAGAGTAATAACAACAACTCTTTGTTTTTTTGTTTGCTCCTCTAAAAACTCTTTAAAGTGTTCAAAATTAAAAAAGCCATAGTTAAACTGTATGACAATGGTATCTAGGTTGAGTTGTTCTATAGTTTTTGAAAGCTCTATTAAGTTATCCTCTTCTCCTTGTCTCCAGCATCGGTAGACATTGCTTTTGTCTTGTGCTGTTTGGTTATTTGTCTGCGATGCCAATACACTAACAGGCTCATACATATTGTTTATGAGATGTTCTGAGTAGGTTGCTATGCCACACTTTGTATTCCATGTTGTTACCCAACCTATTTTTGGAGACTTAGTATAACTCTTTTTGGAAAACTCTCTAGTAGCATCTACAAGGTTTGAGGCGATGTCTCTCCATTTAAAGCTTTTTAGAAGTTGCTCTTTTGCTTTTTTTGTCTTTTTTAATCTCTTCTCTTTAGGAAGTTGCCAAACTTGTTGCATAAGTAGAGCCAAATGCTCTATAGAGGGTTCAGCCCAAGCAGAGTCAAAAAGCTCAAAGTGTGTTTGTGCAGGTAGAAACTTATAGTCAATCAACCAAGCCGTCTCATCGTTACAAAAGTCAAGTTGACCTCCCCAACCAGTGGCAATAACTGCAAGATTTGAGAGCATAGCCTCTGCTAGAGGAAGCCCAAAGCCCTCTGCACGACTAGGGGCTACTAAAACATCGCATTGGTTATAGAGTGCTTTTAGTTGCTCTTGGCTTAAGTCTTCTTCTATAATAACTACTTTTGGATAGTTGCTATTACTCTTTTTTGCCTCTTTTAGCCACTCATGGACTTGGTTGTGTGGGTTTGAAAAAGTTTTAATAACAAGAGTTACTTTGTCTATACGACTAAATGCTTTACCATAGGCTTTTAGTAGAACATCTACACCTTTTCTTGGAAAACATGAGGAGACATGTAAAAAGTGGAAATTTGAGTCTTCTAGTTTGTAGTTTGTCTCTGGTATAATCTTTTCCCAATGGTCTACACCACACCCTGAGGTGGTTAGTGGTACAGTAACTCCATTGTCTATTAAAATCTTCTCTACATGTTTAGAGAGGCAAGTTATGCCTTGAAGATGTTGGTTAAAGTTCTCTATCCACTTCATAGGGAAACCCGACTCCTCCCAAGCGTAGTGATGTAGTAAGTTTAGTTGAGAGGTCATATCATCTACTCTAGGTGGGTAGAGGTTACGGCTTGTTACCTCTGCACTCTTATAAGAGGAGTTTAGAGACTTTTGATAGAGTTGGTTTAACTTTGGGTTGTTGTCTAAAAACTCTTGTGAAGGGTCAAAGTCACCAGGTCCTTCTGTTGAGTGGAGTATAACATCATGACCTAACTCATCTAGTGCTAAAGCTGTTTCACGATTTAACAGTGCAAGACTATAGGAACTATCAAATGGTCCTTCTACTCTCCAAGTTATCTTTTGAGGTAATGGAGTCTCTCTTAAAATCTCATCTGCTACCTCATCATTTTTTGCAATGGCTTTAGATATGGCATAGAGTTCCTCTTCATCTAGCTTATATAGATTGCAAAGCTTAGCTATTTGTTCTAATTGTCTATTATAGTTCTTTTTATAGCTTTGAAACTTTTCTTTCCAACTTTTTGTTTGTAGAGTCTTCTCAAACATAGTTTCAAAGCTTTGTATAGCCTTTTTAGCAGAATTATCCCACGAAAACTTTTTGATTTGAGATTTGTTATGTTCCAAGAGCTTTTGTTGTAGTGCTTTGTTTTCAATGACCTCTGCTATCTTACTAGATATAGAGTTAACATCATAGGGGTCAAAGAGTGCTTCATTGCACCCTATAACCTCTGGAATACTTGTTGTGTTTGAACCTATAACAACTGCACCACAACTCATTGCCTCTAATAGAGGTAACCCAAACCCCTCATGTATAGATGGAAAAACAAAGAGGTCACATAGAGTATAAAAAAATATTAATTCATTGTCCAAAACATAGCCTGTAAAGATTAGGTCATCTTGTTTGACTCCTTTAGATTTTGCAAACTCTAAAAGTCTCTTTTTATCAGCTTGTTCTACTTTACTAATGATGACTAGTTGATAGTTTTCTTTTATATGTTTAGGCAAAATGGAGTAGGCTTCAATAAGATTTTCAAAGTTTTTTCTAACGTCAAATCCTCCAGGGGCATAAACTATTGTTTTTCTAATTATATTAAATCTTTTATAGAGTGTAGACTTCTCCTCTTTGGTTAGCTCTTTTGGTCTAAAGATTTCATCTACAGCTTCTGAAGTATTGACTACCTTTTCTCTACTAATACCTAAATGTTCTACTACTTCACGGCAAGAGCTTTCTGAGATGCCTAAGATTAAGTCTGCTTGTTTTAGATACTCAATCTTTTGTAGATAGTGTTCTTTATATAGCCTATTTGATAGATACTTATCTTGATGGATATATGGTATAAGGTCATGACTAGTAACAGCTACTTTTGTATGTTTGTCATATTTCTTTATGCTTGTAACTGCATTATCTACATAACCCTCAAAGAGACTTGTAATAAATATTATATCTGGTTTTAGGTTACTTAAAAAAGACTCTCTTAAGAGTTCACTAATTTCTCTTCTTTTATAGTTTTGCTCTTCGGACTCTTTTACAGGGGCTACTCCATGCCAAACTTTTATATTTTTTAGAGGTAAAATCTCTTTAAACTCTTGTTTTATCTCATCAATAGTATCTGCAAAAAGATTTGACAATGCAATAATGACTTCATGATTACCACTATTTTTAACTATTGCTTTTGATATGGCTACAGAGTATCTACCTATACCTCTGTATCTACTTGCACTCTGTGCACCTTGTAGGTCAATAACTATTCTCATGATTTATTACCTTTTTGTAAATCGATTACTTTTTTGAGGTCACTATATACTTTTTTAGCTTTTGGAGATAGTTTTACTTCACTGTTAGTATATATATCTACTTCTAATAAATTATGGTTAGAAAAATCTGTTGAACCAATGCTTTTAAGTCTTGTTTTTAGTTTTGGAAACCTATCTAAGATATTTAAGAGTTTTGTTTTTAGTCTTGGTTTTGTATGTATGTAATACTTTAGTGAAATTAAAATCTTTTTAGCTACTCGTCTTGGACGACTTGTTGGAGAAAAAGTTACCCAATGGTAGACTCCTCTTTTAAACCAACGAATAAAATCACCAGCTAATCTAAGTGGTTTTGTAATTTTCCAAGATTTACTATTTATGATAGCATTATAGTGATATAGAGCTTCATCTGTTCTTGCTTCTGCCTCAATAGCTCTTGTTTCAGATTCTGTTGCTTTTCTCTCAGCTTCAGTTGCTTTTAATTCTATGTGTAATATACGATTTTCAAACTTTTCACCAAGCGAATTTAGAGAGAGTCCAAAATCTTTTGAAAATACCTCATCAAACTTTTCTAAACTATCTTGCGTTGTAGCTTTTTGAGCAACTATGGCATAGTCAGGGCTGACCCCCTCTAAGAGTTGCAGTAGATTTATGCTCTTTTGAGCTATAAGCTCTTTTGACTCTTGAAGTTTGAGTACCTTTGTACGACTAAAACCATAAAACTCTGGTAAAAAAGCCAATAGACTAGATGGAATTGGCTTAATGTGTGTTGGGTCAAGATAGAAATGTTCTGTAGCTACTCTTATGTTTTCTGGGTTTGGTGTCTCTAAGATTAGTATTCCCCCTGGTTTTAAAACACGAAGAGACTCCTCTACTAGAGACTGTAACTCTTCAAAAGAGATATGCTCAACTACATGAAAAGCACTGATTATAGTTATGCTTTTACTATCTTGTTTTTTAAGATACTCTATACCATCACCTTGCATAACATCGAGATTGAGTTTATGAGAAGCTTTTAACATACCATCATCTAAATCTATGCCTTTAGCTGTTATTTGGTTATCACCAAGTAACTCTAACCACTCCCCTCTACCACAACCAATATCTAGTGCTATACCATCAGGATATAACTCTTTTAAAGGCAAAACAAATGGTAAATAAACTAAAAGTCTCTCTTTAATAAGTTCTCTTGAACCTCTATATCTTTCTTCAAAAGCTCTATAAAAATCTCTATTTGACATACTCTACCTCTACTTTTTGTTCTAACCAAGCTAAACCTACAAACTCCTCTTTTGAGGTGTTTATAACATTAAATATTAGTGCTTGGTCTCTCCATTGATAATTATTTGCTAGATGTGTATCTTCTCCATGAATAGCTACAGTTATGGAGTAAGAACCAATACCCAAGTTCATAGGAAAAGAGAAACTATAGAGTAGCTTGTCATCTTTTTTTGGGTTTGTTACAACTTTTTTATGGTGGTGTGTGTTTGTTCCAAAGATGGGTTGTCCTAGTCTATCTTTTATCATATATCCTATGACTATTTGAGGTACTGGTTTGTTAACTTTGACCTCTATGTACAACTCTACTCTCTCTCCAACAGAGATATACTCAACACTCTCCTTTTTACTATTTAGGAGTTTTATTTTTTCTATCTCTACTTCACCTGTGCCAGAGATGGTCTCTACTCTACCATCCTCTTTTTTTATTTGATTTAGTATAGAATTCCCCTTTTGGGCTATAAGTGCATTGTAAAAATCCATAATCTCTTCAGGATCACCATCTTTAATAATAGCTCCTTTTTCAAGTAAAATAGCTCTATTACAAATAGCCTGAATAGCTCCTTTATCATGAGAGACTAGAAGAAGAGTTGTTCCTGCTCTTTGAAATTCGCGTATCTTTTCAAAACTTTTATGTTGAAAGTAGGCATCACCTACAGAGAGTGCTTCATCTACTATGAGGATTTCTGGTCTATACATTGTTGCTACACCAAATGCTACTCGCATCTGCATACCACTAGAGTAAGTTCTAATAGGTTCATCAAAGTAGTTACCAATCTCAATAAATGATTCAACTTTATCTATAACCTCATTTACCTGCTTATGCGTAAAACCCATAATACCTGCTGAGTGGTAAACATTTTCTCTTCCTGTTAAGTTTGGGTCAAAACCCATTCCTAGCTCTAATATGGCAGAGATTCTTCCTGTTACAGAGAGTGTTCCAGCAGAGGGCTTTAATGTACCTGTAATAATTTTAAGCAGTGTACTCTTTCCTGCACCATTTTGTCCAACTATACCTATTGCTTCTCCAGATGCTATAGAGAAACTAATATGTTTTAAAATCTTATGCTCTTCGCTACCTTTACTTTTAACTCCAAACCAAGAAAAGACTCTTTGCCATTCACTTCTGTAATCAATAAAAGATTTACAGATATTTTTTACTTCTAAAACACTACTACTCATAGTACATCTGCCATCTCTTCATTAGCTTTTTTAAAAATTACTAAAGCAAGAGTTAAAAATAATAGAGTAACCATAGTAGGATAAATTAAAATAGTAAAATTTGGCACTTTGTCATAAAGCAAAATATTTTGATAACCCATGGTTACTCCTGTCATTGGATTTAACATCAAAAGCCAATGGTATTTTTGTGGTATAATAGAACTCATATAGACAATAGGAGTTAACCAAAACCAAAATTGTAGTACAATATTCATCACTTGCCCAATATCTCTTATAAAAACATTTAGAACACCAAAAAAGATACCTATTCCAGTTGCAAGAGCTATGGTTAGAACTACCAAAGGGGGCAACCAACCTAAAGCATGATAGGGAAGATGCCCTAAAAAACCAAAAACAATAAACATCATTAAAAAGAGCATTAAAAAGTTAATAAAAGCTCCACCTATAGTTATAAGAGGGAGTGTAAGTTTTGGAAAAGATACTTTTTTAAGTAGATTTGCATTATCTATAAAAACAGTAAGAAGACGACTTAAAATTTCAGAAAAGAGTGTCCAAGCAACCATGCCTGAAAGTATATATATTGGGTAGGCATATTGTGTCTCTACTTCTGGTAGCTTTGCTTTCATAATTTGAGAAAGAATAAGAGCATATATAAGAACTAAAGCTAAGGGATGAAGTACCATCCAAAACCCACCAAGTTTACTTCTAGCAAAACGAGATTTGAACTCTGTTTTTATAGACGAAAGTATAAAATCTCTATAGCCCCAAATTGCTAAAAGTATCTGCTTCATCTATTCTCTTTTATAGTCATCTTCAACTCTTATAATATCATCTTCACCAAGATACTCACCAACTTGAACCTCTATCAAGACCACATCGTCTACTTTACTAGGATTTTCAAGTCTATGTAACTCATCTATAGGAATATATGTTGACTCATTTTGTTTTATGAGAATCTCTTTTTTACCTATGGTTACTAGTGCTGTTCCCTCTACTACTATCCAGTGTTCACTTCTATGTAGGTGTTTTTGTAGACTTAATCTTTTAGTAGGTTTTACTACAATTTTTTTAATTTTATATCCTAATCCATCTTCTAAAACAGTATAAGTTCCCCATGGTCTATGAACTGTAAGGTGAATATGGTGTAGAGTACTCTCTCTTCCTTTTAGTTGTTTGACAATATCTTTAATCTTTTGAGAGTTACCTTTTTTACTAAGAAGTAGAGCATCAGGAGTATCTACTACTATTAAGTCATCTATATCAACTGTAGCGATGAGCCTGTTGCTACTATATACAAAGTTATTTTTAGAGTCTATTGCCAAAAGATTTTTATCTTTTGTATTACCATTTTCATCTGTTTCAAACTCTTTATCCAAAGCATCAAAACTTCCAAGGTCTGACCAACCTATGTTGGAAGCTACTACTTTTACTCTCTCTGATTTTTCCATAACTGCATAGTCTATGCTATCTTCAGGTATATTTGCCATATCTTTATGAGCTATACGATAGATACTATTTTTAGAAGCATTTTTAAAAGCATCTAAAGATGCTTGATAAATCTCAGGAGAGAACTTTTGAAGCTCTTCTAAAAAGATACCTGCTTTAAAACAGAACATACCACTGTTCCAGTAGAAGTTTCCAGACTCAACATACTCTTTTGCAGTTTTTGCATCTGGTTTTTCATGAAAGGCTAAAACATCATTGCCATTAGCCTCTATGTACCCAAAACCTGTTTGGGCAAATGTTGGTGTAATACCAAAAGTAACAAGGTTGTTTTGTTGGGCTAATCTCTTTGCCTCTTGCAATACTACAGAATAGGCCTCTTGATTTTTTATGAGATGGTCAGAGGGAGAGACAAGTACTATATCTTCAGGATTAAGAGCAAAACAAGCAAGAGCAATAGCAGGGGCTGTGTTTCTTCCAACAGGTTCAAGCAAGAACTTATTTGTAGCACATTGTAACTCTTCAAGTTGGTCTAGTGCCAAAAAGTACTGCTCTGCATTTGAGACTATAAACTGCTCTTTACAGACATCTTGATTTCTCTTTACTGTTAGTTGAAAAAGAGAATTGTCATTGAAAAGCTTTACAAACTGTTTTGGCATAAGAGTACGACTAACTGGCCAAAGCCTTGTACCATTTCCACCACATAAAATAATGTTTATCATATTTTAAGATACTTTTTAATATTAAATTTTATATAATTATATAGTTTTTAACTTTATATTTAGATTTTTTGCTCTTGAGTAGCAAATAGTCCAACAAACAAAATAAAAAGAACTAAAGTAAACTGTTTAAGAAGTAGAGGCTCTGCAAAGCAACTCACAAAAAATACAGTAACAAAGAGTATAGAAAGTTCTTTAATCTCTCTATCTTTAATCTTCAATCTTATTATTTGATAAATCATATATATAAATAGAACTAATCCTACTACTCCCATCTGCATAGCTACAAGTAGAAATTGATTATGAGGGTGATGGTTACTCATAAACTCTTTTGTCTCACTATTTAGATATGGGTAGTTGTCACTTTGTAAAAGTTTTTTTGTTTCATCTTGAAAATCACCAACTCCTACACCTATAACTGGATGTTCTTTAAAAATATGATATGAAGTAATCCAATATGCTACTCTAATGCCCCAAGAGCCTTCAAAGTTCATATTTGATATGTTTTTTATATCTTCTATAGCAACATTTGTTCTCATTTTAAAGGTATTGCTTATACTATAAGCTGTTGTCAAAATAATACCAAGTGTAAGAACTGTCATAAAAATAGATTTAAAAGTAAATCTATATCGCATAATCATTAGTACTAGTACTCCTGCTATAAAAGCCACTTGACCTGTTCTACCAATGGCTAAAAAAAGATTACCTGTAACCGTTGTAAAAAAGAAAACAAACATAATCTTTTCTTTGAAAGTATAGTTTTTGGAGAAAATCCTATTTAGAAGTAACAAGGAGGTAAATGCCATAAATACACTATAGTCTATCCAAAACATAAATGGACTAGGATTTCCAACAGTTGCATATTTGAATTTCCATAGTTCAAAAAAGACACCATAGGCTATAGATTCACTTATAAACATACCTATTAAAAAAGCATTGATTATAGAGTTTATCTGCTCTTTTTTTATTTTGGTGGCAATTACAAATATAACCAACCAATATATATTTAGTCGCATCATATTTAGTGCTTCATCTATATTAGATGACCATATAACCGATATAGCACTAAAGAGTAAATATATGGATATAGCTACAAGAAGTCTACTTGATACTATCTGTCTATATTTGTCTTTAAAATCTTTTTCGAGTATCCAAAAGAGTATTAATAACACAACTAAAGCACTAATCATCGCACGAGACAAAGGCATACTAAAAGCCAATGCTAAAGTCATATAGTATATAGTTTTATCATAATCTATTTTAACCATCTATCTTGCCCCAACTTTATAGAATACTACTTTTATAGTTTTTATAAGTATTACTAAATCAGCCCACAAAGACCAATTTCTTATGTACCAAACTTCAAGTTCATTTCTCTCTTTAAAGGTTAGATTGTTTCTTCCACTTACTTGCCAAAGTCCTGTAATACCTGGTTTTACCTTTAGTATAAAATCTTTATACTCTTTTAGTTTGTCACTTTCATTTAACATATAAGGTCTTGGACCTACTAAACTCATATCACCTTTTAGTACATTTATAAGTTGAGGTAGTTCATCTAGTGATGTTGCTCTTAAAAACTTCCCTACTTTTGTAATGCGTGGGTCATTTTTGTACTTATGAAATTTTTCATAATATTCTATCTCATTTGGATTTTTTTTCAAATACTCTTTTAACAATTCATCTCCATTAGTATACATGGTTCTATATTTATAAACTTCAAAATCAATATCATCTTTTCCTAATCTATGTTGCTTAAACCAAACACTACCTTTTGAATCTAGCTTAATAGCTAAGCTTATTGCAATATGTAGTAGTAAAAAAAAAGGAAATAACAAAAGTACCATTAGCTTATCGAAACCATTTTTTATTAAAATATTTCTCTGTATTAAGAGTTTATTCTCTACATGTATAGTATTGTGTCTTATGTTTGAATACTCCATAATATTTGAGTTAGCAAAGTTAATATCTCTAATATATGGTACTACATACAAGTCTCTATTTGTATCTAGGTACTTTACAAGTAGTTGATTTACTCTCTCTATTGGCATATCTTTTGAAGATATTATGACTGCATCAAAGTTATCTTTTGAGTACTTCTCTCCTAAGTACCAATTATTTTCAAACTCTTTTTTAAATATGTTGACTTGTTCTTCTATACCTATAACCAATACTCTCTTTTTAAAAAAATCAAAACTGTAGAGTATCTTTTTGGTGTATCTTTTAAATATAGGCATTAAAAGCATTCCTAATGCAAAGTATACTCCTATAAAGAGTCTTGAGTACTCTAAGTTTGTTTTAGTGAGTGTTAGTAATGATAACACCATTAAGAAACCAATAATAAAAGATTTGAGTATCTTTTGTGTCTCTTGCCAAAAATCATACCTAAATATATAGATTTTTTCATAATATAGTAAAGAGAATATAATGAAAATCACAAAAGAGAAATCAGACAATAAAAACGCATTGAACTCTGATATATGAAAGCCATGTAAGTTTACTCTTATGAAAAGTGTTAAATAGAACAATCCAACTAAAAATAAAATATCAATCATTATAATAATAAAGTTTAATAGATATTTTTTCATAATAAAATTATATCTTATTTATTTTATCATCTAAATTTTTTTTAAATTCATATTTAAACTTGGTATATCTAAAAGTAGTCTCTCTTACGATAGATGGATTAAACTCTAACTTCTCAAATCTGTCAATAGCCTTACAAATATCCTCTTTTGTCTGTCTATTAAAATGTACACCATTAAGTCCATCTATAACCGTCTCTGCTGTTCCACCAATATTTAAAGCGACAACAGGTGTTCCACATGCCATAGCTTCTATTGGGACTATTCCAAAATCTTCAATAGCACCATAAACAAAAGCTTTGGCTCTTTGCATATAAGAGACTAAAATATCATCTTTTTGATAACCCAAAACTGTTATGTTTCTCTTTGCTATTTTTTTAATCTCTTCATACTCTTCACCTGCTCCTATAACTATAAGCCTCTTATCTGACATACTATTAAAAGCTTCAACTATTAGTTTTGTTTTTTTATATGAAACCAATCTCGAAGCAGAGAGATAGAACTCCTCTTTTTGTTCATATAGAGTAAATTTTTCAATATCTACAGGTGGGTAGATAACTTTTGAATCTCTATTATAGATTCTTTTTATTCTTTCTTGAACAAATTTTGAGTCAGCGATAAAGTAGTCAACTCTATTGAGTGTTTTCAAATCCCAATGGCGTATATATTTTAAACTGACTTTTACAAAAAATTTTTTGGGTTGTTTTAAATCTTTAGTATACTCATCATATAAATCCCAAGCATATCTAATGGGTGTATAGCAGTAGGAGATATGAGTCTGACTATCTCTCTTTTTAACCCCCTTTGCTACTGCCCAAGAAGAAGAGATAATTAAGTCATAACTACTTAAATCAAAACTCTCAATCGCTTTTGGAAATAATGGTAGATAATGTCTAAAATACTTCTTTGCAAATGGAAGTTTTTGTATAAAAGAGGTTTTTGCATATTTTCCTTGTAAAACTACCTCTCTATCTTCTTTATTTAAAAAGTCAACAAGAGAAAAAATGTCTGCATTAGGGTAAATCTCTAAAATAGCCTTTAAAACCTTTTCTGCTCCTGCATTGGTAACAAGCCAATCATGTACTACTGCTATTTTCAACTTTTCAATACCTCTTCAAAGATTTTTGTATGTTCTCTAGCTGATTTCTTCCAAGTAAACTCTCTTACTCGAACAAGTCCTTTTGCTACCATTGTTTGTTGTAACTTTTTATTATTTAAAACCATCTTTATCTTCTCTTTTATATCATCTACATCATAAGGATTACAGTACACTACAGCATCTCCTCCTACCTCTGGAATAGATGTAGTATCTGAGCATACAACAGGAGTTCCACAAGCCATTGCCTCAAGCACAGGTAGTCCAAATCCCTCATAAAAAGAGGGAAAGACAAACAGTGATGCAAGGTTATAGACTTTTGCTAATTCAATATCGGAGACAAAGCCCAAATAGCTAATATCTTCTCTATTTTGTTCAATTAACTCTATTATCTCTTTATTCTCCCAACCTTTAAACCCAGCTAAAAGAAGTTTATACTCTCGTTTAGTCTTCCTATCTAAACTGTTATATGCCTTCAATAGTCCTATTAAATTTTTTCTTGGCTCTATGCTTCCAACACAAAATATAAATCTTTTAGGTAGTTCAAAATCTACCTCTATTTCATTATAAACTTTAAATAAATTGTGATCAATTCCATGATAGACAACTCTAACTTGTTCGCTACGAAAGTCTAATCTTTGCAAAATTTCTTGTTTTGAAAATTCTGAACCTGTAATTATAATATTACTTCTAATAATATTTTTAAAAAAATACTTTTCAAGATATTCAACTCTCTCCTTAGGGTGAAAATCTCTATGTAATATAAATGAAAAATCATGAACAGAAGTTACTACTCTATCTGCTTTAATACCACTATTTGGAACAAAATTTGGTTGCCAATACAAATCATATTTTTGTGCTAATATTTTACTAAAAAGAAATATTAATCTGCGAACAAATTTTTTAATTAATTGATTTTTGACTATGAGCGATTTAAAATTCTTTAACTCAGATTTCATAGATGGTTCAACTAAACTTTGAGAGTAATATCCATAAAAAAACTCAATATCAAAATTCTCTTTTAATTTTAACTCTTTTGATACCTCATATGTATATCTACCTATTCCTGTTAATGGAGAGAGTAAAGAGATACTATCTATAACAATCTTAGGCTTCATACATCTTTTTTAGTGTTTGAACAAAATGACACTGTTCAACACTTCCTATAATATTAAAAAGTTTTTTAGAAGAGCCTGTTAAACTCTTTATCTCATCTTTACGAACAAATTCAGGATTTACTTTAACTTCCATCTTATAACCAGCTATACTCTCCATCATCTCAATTACATCTAAAAGTCTTATACCTCTATTTGAAGCTATATTTACAACTATTGATTTTGCACTAGATTCTAAAAGTCGCCTATAGACTTCACTTACAAAATCAACATCATTAAACTCACGACTTACATCAAGGTTTCCAAGTTCTATCTCTTTTTTATTCTCTTTAAATTGTTTAACTATTTTAGGTATTAAAAACTCTTCAGACTGTCCAACTCCTGTATAGTTAAAAGGTCTTGTAATAACAATAGGAAGTTTCTCAAAATAACCTCTAGCTAAACACTCCATAGAGTACTTACTAGCACCATAATGGTTAGCAGGTTGAGGACAAAGTGATTCATCAAGAACCTCTACACCTTGATTACCATATACTGTAGCACTACTAGCAAGTATAACTTTTTCTAAAGTTAAATTAACTTCTAAAATAGCATCTAAAATATTTGTAGTTCCAATAGTATTAACCTTATAAAAATCTTTACTATACATATGAGCAGGAAAAGATATACCAGACAAATGAACAAAATAATTTGGCTTTAGAGTTTTTAAAATATTAATAATCTGATTTTTATCTGTAATATCGCACCTATATTTTTTATCTGAACTACTAGACAATGATGTTCCATAGACATCAAAATCAAATTTTTCAAGATAACTAGCTAAATGTTTCCCCGTAAAACTATCTATCCCTGTAATAAGAACTCTATTAGACATCTAAAATACAAAACCTGTTTTATTTCTTGTTAAATCAGCTTTTACCATAATACTACACAACTCTTCAAGTGTACATTTTGGCTCCCAATCTAACTCTTTTTTTGCTTTCACGGGGTTACCTATAAGTAAGTCTACTTCTGATGGTCTATAGAACTTAGGATTTACCTTTACAACAGTTTTTCCTGTATACTTATTAACTGCTATCTCATTTTCATCTTTACCCTTAAACTCTAACTCTATATCTACAGCTTTAAATGCCATCTTTACAAAGTCTCTAACAGTTTCAGTTCTATTGGTTGCTAAAACATAAGTATCTGGTTTTTGAGATTGAAGCATAAGGTACATTCCCTCAACATACTCTTTAGCAAATCCCCAGTCTCTCTTTGCATCCATATTTCCAAGCTCTAAAACATCTAGTTTCCCTAATTTAATTTTAGCTACTGCATTGGTAATCTTACGAGTAACAAACTCCAATCCTCTTAATGGTGACTCATGGTTAAAGAGTATTCCACTTGTAGCAAATATATTGTAAGACTCTCTATAGTTTATCACCATCCAATGAGCATACATCTTTGCAGCACCATAAGGACTTCTTGGATAGAATGGTGTTTTTTCTGTTTGAGGTATCTCTTGTACCTCTCCAAACATCTCAGATGTAGAGGCTTGATAAAATTTAATTTTAGGATTAACAGTTCTAATTGCTTCTAAAAGATGTACACACCCAAGACCTGTAATATGAGCCGTTGCTAAAGGCTGTTCAAAACTTACTCCAACAAAACTTTGAGCTGCTAAATTGTATATCTCATCAGGCTGAATCTTAGATACCATTCTTATACTATTTGTAGCATCTGTTAAATCATACTCTACCAAGTGTAGATTTTTATGATTTTCTATACCTAACTCTTTAAGTCTCCAAAAGTTTACAGAAGCAGTTCTTCTATATGTTCCATAAACTTCATAACCTTTTTCTAAAAGTAATTCAGCTAAATATGCTCCATCTTGTCCTGTTATTCCTGTAATTATTACTTTTTTCAATACTTATCCTCTAGTTAAAATTTTATCTACCAATACCAACTCTTTCATATTATTTGTAATAATTAAAAGATTAATATAAGATGTAAACATATCGTATACATTTTGCATATATTTAAATTTATTGTCATTTAGTTTGGCTTGTGCATCATAAATATCTACTATACTTTTAAGTCCACTCTTATAACCCTCATTAGCAAGTTTTAGATACAGTTCAGATTTTTCATAAGCTTTCCGATAAAGCTCCACTGCTTTAACCAAATATTCAAAGTTAGATAGCTCCTGCTTATAATCAATATCTATTTTTTTTTCTATCTTTTTTGAATCTTCTAAAGCTGCTAATCTGTTCAATTTAGCCTCTTCTATTTGAGCTTTAACCATACCCCCCTGATAAATAGGCATACTTATATGTAAAGATAATATTTTTGTATTATCATAGTATGTAGTAGGACTATCTGAAAAATTTTTCTTATAGTTTGCTTGAAAATTAACTTTAGGAAGATGTGAACTTTTAGCCTCTTCTATTTTTTTTTCCATAAGTTCAATACCTTTTTCTGCTTTTACATATTGAAGACTATTACTTATTTGAGTAAAGTTTTGAACTACAGATAACATTTCTTGAATCTTATTCTCTGAAATATACTTTATTTCATTCTGAGGAAGAGTTATCTCTTTACTATCTATACCTATTAAGTAAGATAGGTTTTTCTTATAAGCTTTTAATAGCTCTCTCTCTTTTGTAACTTGTAACTTTGATTGTTCAAGATTTACTTCTATATCTAAAAGATCCATTTTACTTACAAGGTTAAGTTTTAATTTCTCTTCTATTAATTTTTTAAAAGAACTATAATAATCAACATAAGACTCTAAGACAGCTATTCTATTTCTTGATTTCAGTATTTTTAAATAGCTTTCTAAAACTTCTGTAGCAAAGTTTTGTTTTAATATAGAGTGATTTAAAAAAGAGAGTTCCGTTTGTTTCTTCTCTATATCTGTTCTTATATTTATAGATGGATCATATACAACTTGTGTAAAGCTAACTGATATACTATCTGTAGACTCACTAAGGTCTGCATTTTGATAAGCACTCTCTCGTCTTAATTCATTATAACCTCTATTGATATTTGAGGAGACTGAAAGATGAGGATATAAATTTGACTCTTGTTGTTTTATTCTCTCTTCATTTGCTTTATATTGATAGAAAGAAGACTTTATCTCATTTGCATGAGAAAGTCCTAACTGATATGCTTCTGATACAGTAAGTATCTCTTTACTATATAGTAAACTTATACTTAATATAAAAATTAAACTATATTTACTCTTCATTAAAACTCTTTCTAAACATATCAACAAATGGTTTAATAAGGTAATCTAACATTGTTCTATTTCCTGTATTAATCATTGCTACGACTGGCATACCCGAAACAAGTGTAAGATTATTATCGTTTAACTCTTTTTTACTTTTTTCTGTTAATTCAATTTTCGCCTTATAAAAATAGCCTCTTAAATCTTTATTTTTCATACTATCAGCTGAAATATAAATAACTTTCCCCTCTATAGGTTGCATATTTTTCATATTAAAAGCAGGAAATGTTACTATACTCTTTTCTCCTATTTTTACTTTATCAATATCTTTTAAGTTGACATAAGCCACTATTAATGGCTTATAATCAGCTGGAACTATCTCTAAAATATCAGCTCCTGGTCTAATTACATCTCCTATTGTATGAACTTTAAGTCCTACTATTGCCCCACCAATAGGTGCTTTTATTTCTGTTCTTTTTAACTTATCTTCACTAGTAGCAATTTGTGCTTTTAATTTTTCAATTTCAGATTGTGTTTGAACCAATTTATTTAAAACATCTTCTCTAAACTTCTTTTTACTTAAAAGCTCTTGAGTCTCTATCTCTCCTATTTTCTCTCTTAATCTTAAAATATCTGCTCTTTTACTTGCAATATCTCCTTTTAAAAGATTTTCTTCTTTTTCTAGTTCTTGAATTTTTAGTTTATTGATTAATCTTTGTTTAAATAGAATTTGCTGTTCTCTTTTTTGCTCTATAACATCTTTAAGTCTTCTTTTGTTTGAGTTAATTAATGCTTTTAAAGAGCCTATCTGCTTTTTAGCTTGTATTACTCTCTTTTTACTTATTAATCTTTCATCATTTAGAGATTTTTTTCTTGTTTTAAATATACTTTTTTGAGTTTCAATTAAGTGTTTATCAATATTATTTGGAAAATTTATTTTATTTTTATTTTCTAATTCTGCTTTCAATCTTGCATATTCCACCATTGTATTTTGATATTGTGATTTTAAATTTTTTAAAGCTTCTTCAATTTGAACATCATCTAACTTTATCAAAAGAGTATCTTTTTTTACTATATCACCATCATTAATATAAATAGCTTTTACTCTACCTCCATCTAAACTTTGTACTTTTTGCTTCACTCCACCAATAACAACCTTTCCATTAGCAACTGAACTACTAGCTAATGGTGCATATGCCATCCAGCCTCCAATAACACCAAATACAACTATAAGTAAAACTATACCAAATAGTACTATTTTTGTTGGGTCACTAGGAGGAAGAGTTACTTCTTCTTTTTCTACTATTTTATTCATCTCTTTCCTTCACTACTTGGTTTAGCAAGTGATACACTTGATTGAGATTTTTGCTCTTTTTGTGGTTGTACTTTTGCAAGTCCAAGTTTAACTAATACCTCACTACTTTTACCATACATAGATAACATTCCTTCTTTTAAGACTGCTATTAAATCTGTACTAAGCAAAATTTCTGTCTTATGAGATATTATAACAACTGTTGTTCCTATTGATTTTAGATACTTAATAGTACTAGCAAGTGCAACTTCACCTTCTCTATCTAAGTTTGAATTTGGTTCATCTAGTACCACAAAAATAGGATTTTTATAGATTGCTCTTGCTAAACCAACCCTTTGTCTTTGCCCACCACTTAATCCAATACCTCCTGCACCAATTTTAGTATCATAACCATTTGGAAATTTGAGTATCATATCATGAACACCTGCTATCTGAGCAGCTTCTACAACTTTTACAGCATCTACTTCACCCAATCTAGCTATGTTTTCTGCTATTGTCCCTTCAAAAAGTTCAATATCTTGAGGTAAATATCCTAAATATGGTCCTAATTTTTGAGTATCCCATTTATGTATATCAGCACCATCTAATCGCACAGTACCACTCATTAATGGCCATACGCCTAACATTGCTCTAGCAAGAGTAGATTTTCCACTTCCACTAGTCCCAATTAGTCCTACTACACTCCCTTTAGGTATTTTCATACTTATACCTTTTAAAACTGCTGTCTTCGCCAAAGGTGGAGCTACAACAACTCTTTCAATAGAAAGTTCTCCTTTTGGTGGTGGCAAATCCATATTATCCTCTTTTTCATGGAACTCTTTTAACATATTATTCAATCTTCCATAAGCACTTCGTGCTTCTGCAAAACCTTTCCATGAAGCTGTTAAAAGGTCTAATGGAGCTAAGGCTCTTCCCATTAAGACTGCACCAGCAATAATTGTACCAGGAGATATAAGTCCTTTTATTGCTAAATAAGCACCAATTCCATATGTAAGAGATTGAAAAAACTGTCTTGAAGTCTTACTAAGATTAGCCCATTTTCCTGCTACATCACTTGCTTGTGACTGTATATGTAAAAATTTTAAATGTTTATCATACCATTTCTTTTTTATAGCTTCATGCATACCAAGTGCATGAATAATCTCTGCATTTTGAATATTTTTATTTAAAAAAAATGATGATTGATTATTTAAACTGTTTGCCTTTTCTAAACCTTTTTTAGTTGATTTTTCATTTATAATTGTAATAGAAAAGATAACAATAGCAGCAAATACAGTAAAAGCAGCAAATATAGGACTAAAGAGATACATTACAAACAAATATATTGGAAACCAAGGTGCATCAAAAAATGCAAAAACTCCATTTCCTGTCATATATTGTCTTAGTTTTGTCAAATCATTTATTGGAGAGGCTGATACTTTTCCAGGTTGTAATCTTGCTAGTTTAAAGATTGTATCATAAACTTTACCATTTAAGTCCATATCAATTTTATTTGATACTCTTACAAGTACTCTAGAGCGAATAACTTGTAAAAGTCCCATTGTTACAAACAGTACTGCAACTAGTATTGTTAAAAAAAGTAGTGTCTCCAAACTTCTACTCTGCATTACTCTATCATATACTTGAAGCATATAAAATGATGGAACAAGCATAAGTATATTTATAAAAAGACTAAATAATCCTGCATAAAAGAACCATTTCCTAGTTCTTTTTAAAACATTTTCTAAACTACTCTCTGCTAACTTTTTATCTACTTTATTCATTTTTTTACTTTATCTCTGTTGTTGTGTCATTAGCGTAAATAATCTTTCTATATTATTTAAAGATTTTAAATGCACCTCTATAAAATTGATAATTCCTTTTCTTGTCCAATTAGCTAATATCTCATCACTTAACTGATTAAGTTTTTCTCTGTCTACAACTTTGAATCCCTCTACTAATACCTTTTTTTCATCTCCTTCTCCAACGGTAATCTCTCTTGTTTCTAATATACCACTTTGACTTATAGTCTTAACAACACTATTTGTTATAGTAACATCATTATCATAAACTGTTAAAAAATTAATAGCATTTTTTAATTGTTCTGTCTGTTCTCCATCTTTAGTAAAGAGATTTTCTCCAGTACTTGTTGAAAATAGGCTAGAATCTTCATCTATTAAAACTATCTTCTGTTCACTATTTTCACCTGATGAGGCAAGAGAAAAAGGGTATCTTCTTATAAATAATGGTATATAACTACCTATCCATTTCCCTTCACTATTAATGGCAAGATTCTGTGTACCTAATGATAACAATGATACAAGTACAGGATTCTCGTTATCTCCACTGAAAACTACTGGAAATAGTTGTGCCATTTGCTCTAACTCTTTAGCTACTATGGGACAAAAATTTAACTCTTTCGCAAAATCTAAATTTTTCATCTTATTTAATTTTAAATCTAAATGTTTACTTTTATCTAACACTACTAATTTTTTATACATCTTTTTCCTTTTCTTTTGATTTTTTTTAGGTCGGCCTCTTTTTTTGGCTCTTAATGTTTTTCCTATAGTTTTTTCTATCTTTTTTATAAAAGGTAGAGTTCCTATAATCAACTGTTTCTCTAAATTTTCTCTTATAAACTGAAATGAGTGAATACTATTTAATCTACTGTTAAAAAGGGCTGAGTAGTTAATACTTCTCTCTTTACTGTTTTTTCCTAATTCTTTATATATAGTATGTTCTATAAGAAAATCATTCTCTTCATTAAAAAAATTTTTACCGATACTACTATAATAGTTATTTCTTTTATTCTTATAGTTTGATAAAGACTCTATATATATCATTACATCTAAAAGATAGGCTCGTTCATCTACTAAACTTGCTTTATATCGTCCTGCCCAAAGTGTACCCTTTCTATTATATTTTTTATTATAATATGTTGTATAACTTCTTGCTAAACTCTGCATAAATTTTACTAAACTATCTTTTGTCTTGGGTGTTCCTAAAAAATAAATTGAATTCTCTAAAAGTATATAAGAGTGTATATCTAGTAGATATTTTTTACTTAAATTTTTTATTAAAATTAAAAAATATTTATAATCCTCTTTCTCTTTAAAAAGTGTTATACCGTCTATACTTCCTAAAAAAACTAAAAAAGGTAAATTTGTTATAAAAATTCTATATCTTCTAGCCAAAACGATCCTTTATCTTCTTAAAGAAAATTATATATAAATTAAGCTTCAAAGAAATTTAATCGGAAACTATTTTTAAAAAAAATAATAGTGCCTGATTGATTAAAATAAAATTTACCTAAAATTTTAATCTAACTTATTTATGAAAGTGTCTCACGAATAGTAGAAGGAGCAATATAGTTAACTCTTCTCCCCTCTTTATAGGAGGCTAAAATCTTATATTTAACTAACTCATTGAGATATTTTCGTGCTGTATTTTCAGAGATGTCATAGTCACTTACTATCTCATTACTTGTAAATATACGACCAGGATTTTTAATAGCTTTTTTGACAATATCTTTTTGTATAAAGTTTAAAGCTCTACCAACAGGTGAACTATTTAAAAGTTTAGAGACCTCTTCAAACTCTTGGCTCTTCTTTTGTAAGTAACGCAATAGCTCATCAATAGCACGAATAATAATCTCTACCTGATAAAAGATAAAATAGGTCAAGTCATTATCATCTATCTCAGTATAAAGAAATGATTTTCCATATTTAGTAGGAGCTTCTTTAAGTAATTTACTAATAGAGATATACTCAAAAAAGTCATATCCACTACGAAGCATAAACCAATAAAATATAGCTCGTGCTGTTCGTCCATTGCCATCAGAAAATGGATGTTCATAAGCAATCATAAAATGTAAAATAATAGCCTTCACCACAGGGTGAATAAACATCTCTCCACTCTCTCCTAAATGCTCTTTGTTTGCAAAAGCACAAACCTTTTGTAAACGCTCTTCTATATTTTTGTAAGGTGGTGGAACATGAACTATCTCTTCAAAACCATCTGTAATTACAATCTCATCATTATCTCTAAAAACTCCTGCTACATTGCCATTTATCTTATTTCCTCGTGTGGCAATTTTATGATACTCTAAAATTAAATCTAGTGTTAACTCTTCATCTTTACTTCGCTTAATCTCTTGCATAAGTAGATAGTTATTTAAAATCATCTGTTCATCTTCATTAGTAGGTTTTCTGCCTGAACTTAGCATTGATTTAGCAACACGACGTGTAGTAGAAGCTCCTTCAAGTTGTGAACTACTTATAGCCTCTTCCATAAGTAATGATGAAATTAGATAGTTTTTTTTGATAGAGTTATGAGGAACAATACCTTGAGAAGATAAAGTCGCAATTTTATGAAGTTGAGCTTGAAGTATATCAGGAACACAAAAGGCAAATGTATCTTCATCAGTTTTACCCTCATAGTCAATAGGCTTCATCTTAGCTAAACGATTCCATTTAGTAGCCCACCAAGCTGTCTCTAGATCATCACCATTTTTTACTCTATATTTAAATTTATCCCAATATAAGTAACGCCCTTGACTATCGGTCTCTTTATATTTCAAAATATATTCAAACTTTTCAGGAGTCAAATTTTTAGGAAGTTCAGAAAATTTAAATGGTGCTTTTTCAATAATACTTTTTGCCATAATAACTCAATTTTTTATTTTTGAGTTATTATATCTAAATTTAAAATTTTACAAAAGAGAAAAACTAAATAAAATATTTCTTAAGTATAAATTAGTCCTTGAAACTAAAATTACAACTAATTAAATCAAAAAAAATAGATTTAAAGTAGCTTTCTTTAAATTGTGTTGTTTTTAAGTACATTTATAAAGTGGTATCAAGTTTGAGTAAGTTATCATACTTTATTAGCCAAGTATCTGATAAACTCAGCTACTTAATATATTTTATGTCAAAAGGGAAAACATGAAAAAAACTGCATTAATAACTATTGTACTCTTCTTTTTACTTGGTTGTGAAACAGGAGTAAGTAATAAAACAAAACAGACAAATGATGAATCTATTTCAGGAATAGTAGACCATAGTACAGCAGTAAAAAGCACTAATCAAAGTGAACCACTTTCAGGAATAGTAGATAAAAAATACTCTAAAACATTACAAAAAGGGAGTAGTAATAAAATTTTCTCCAAATCAGCACAACCAGGTTTCTATTTACAAATAGCTGTTTTTGAAAAATATCGTCCAAGTAAAGCTTTTCTTGCTCCATTAAATAACTCATCTTTTAACTATATTGTTCTTAATAAATACAATAAAGATTATGTACTTGTTGGACCATACAAATCATACAATGAAGCTCACTCTCATATAGGAAGTGTAAAAAAATATCTTCATAAAAATAGTTTTGTAGTTCAAGTTCTTCGACCATAAAGCCAAATATATTGAGGTATTAGATACAATATGAAAAAACATTCCTTAACTACTCCAAAGTTTTAACTTTGGAATACTCATTGGAGAAATAATATTTGGAGAACTAACTTGTCAAAAAAATTGCATCTTGTAAGTCTTGGCTGTACTAAAAATCTTGTCGATTCAGAGGTTATGCTTGGGCGACTTCGAGACTATGATATTTCTAATAATGCAAGTGAAGCTGATGTTATTATTGTCAATACTTGTGGCTTTATAGATGCAGCTAAAGAGGAGAGTATTAGTACTATTTTAAACCTTCATGAAGAGCGTAAAGAGGGTTCACTATTGGTAGTTAGTGGTTGTTTAACCCAACGTTATCAAGAAGAGTTACAACAAGACTTACCTGAAGTTGACATCTTTACAGGAGTAGGAGATTATGAAAAAATTGATAAGATGATAGCTCAAAAGCGTAGTATTTTTTCACCATCTGTCTATCTTGCTAATGAAGAATCAGAAAGAGTTATTACTGGTTCAAATACTCATGCCTATATTAAAATTGCAGAGGGGTGTAATCAAAGCTGTTCATTTTGTGCTATTCCATCATTTAAAGGAAAACTACACTCTCGTACTTTAGAGTCAATAAAAAAAGAAGTTACAGCTTTAGTAGCTAAGGGATTTTATGAGTTTTCATTTATATCTCAAGACTCATCTAGTTTTGGGCGAGACATAGGACTAAAAGATGGTTTAGTAGAACTTATTAAAACTATTGATATGATAGAAGGTGTAAAGGTAGCTCGTATTTTATATCTATATCCAAGTACCACTACATTTAAACTCATAGATACTATTGCAGATTCAAAGATTTTTCAAACCTACTACGATATGCCTATTCAGCATATTGATGATGGTGTTCTAAAGATAATGCGTCGTGGTTTTGGAGAAAAAAAGACTATTGAACTTTTAGAGTATATGAAATCTAAAAAAGATGCTTTTATACGTACTTCCATCATTGCTGGTCACCCAGAAGAGAGTAATGAAGCTTTTGAACGTCTTTGTATCTTTCTAAAAGAGTTTCAATTTGACCGATTTAACGTATTTTTCTACTCCAATGAAGAGACTACTCCTGCCTTTACAATGAAACCAGTACCTTTAGAGATTATTGAAGAGCGAGTTGAAGTACTTGAAGATATTTCTAAAGAGACAACCATGAACTCTCTAAAGAAGATGCTAAATAAAACTATTATAGTCATTTTAGAGGGAGAGAGTGATGAGCATGAGTATATTTTATCGGCTCGTCCAATACTTTGGGCAAAAGATATTGATGGAGATATTTTGATTAATGATACCTCTGATTTAGAAATTGTTTTTGGTGCAATGTATGAAGCAAAGATAACTCAAATAGTAGGAGATAGACTTCTTGGAACACTTACTAAATCTCTCTAATAAATCCCTATCTTTACTTAGTGGTAAGAGAAATCTTCTTGCTTTTTCAGCAGGAGTAGACTCTTCTGCTCTCTTCTTTATACTTATTGAACATAATATACCTTTTGATATTGCTTTGGTTAATTATGGTTTACGCCAACAAGCTAAAGAGGAGGAGTCTTATGCTCTTGAACTATCTAAAAAATATAATCTAAAAGCTCATATTTTACATGCTCCAAAGTTTGAAAGTAACTTTGAGAAAAATGCTCGTGATTTTAGATATTCATTTTTTGATAATCTTATGAGTAACTATGATAACCTTATTACAGCCCATCAACTCAATGACCAGCTAGAATGGTTTTTAATGAGGTTTACGAAAGGAGCAGGAGTTCATGAGCTTATAGGGTTAGAAGAGTTCTCTATGAGAAATAACTATAATGTTATTCGACCTCTACTTCAATATAGTAAAGATGAGCTAATAAGTTATCTTAAAAGTAATAAACATAACTATTTTGTTGACCAAAGTAACTTTGAGCCTTATTATGAACGAAATATCTTTAGAGAAAATTTTTCTAATGAACTCTTAGAGAGATATAGTGATGGAATTAAACGCAGTTTTAACTACTTAAAAGAGGATAAAGAGGCATTAAGTAATGGAATTATTGAGCTTTTTCAGTATAAAAAGCTTTTTATTATAGGGTATAATCATACCTATCAAATACCAAGAGCTGTTGACCAATATCTAAAAAAACTAGGCTATTTGTTATCTGCTTCTCAAAGAGAGGAGTTAAAGAGTGAAACATCTATCGTCTTTGGTGGGAAATGGGCTGTAGAAGTAAGAGAAAATAGAATCTTTATTGCACCTTACTCAAATGAGACAATGTCTAAAAAGTTTAAAGAGCAGTGTAGAGTACTCTCTGTTCCATCTAAAATTCGCCCCTATCTTTTTAGAGAGAAGATAGAGCTTAGTTTTTAAACTAAGCTCTAAACCTTAGTTCTACAGAATAATAGCACAAAGAGTTAGAGTAAAAAATAGCCAATTATTTTTGCTAATGACATAAAACTTATTTTTTGGAGAATTTTGGAAGTTAACTACTAAACTTATTAATATCATGAACCTCACTCTCCCAAATCAAAGATTATGGGAGAGTGAGGTTCACGTTAACTTTTCTATCTCTAGTAATATTTTTTAGATTATTAAAAAAGATTTCAACCTCTTGTCTCTTTTTAAATCTCTTTTGATTTAACTCTTCAATCTGATTGATGCCCATGATATAGCCTTCTACATTTAATATTTCGGACTTTATCGAAAAATAGAATAAATGTGTAAGTATTTACTTAACTAATCTATATCTGAACGCTGTTTTTTTTGTTAAAGTATAAACAAACTATTTATAACCTGAGTTCGACGGAATACTATATCCACAATTTTACGAGGTTTTTCATAGGCAATGGCAGATTTTTGCAGGACTAACTAGTTAATTGTCCTCACTTCGTTGCGGAGTTTTACCAAAAAAATCTGTCTAAGCATATGGGAAACCTCGTAAAACCCGAAGGGAAGCCTAAAAATAGGCAATCTTCCCAAAATAAAATTTTTGAATTAGCTACG
>JALWMP010000061.1 GCA_026996165.1 Campylobacteraceae bacterium | reverse complement strand
TGCTCAGAGGTCTCCAATAGCTTTTTAACATCTTGTACATAGATATTTTTACGCTGATTTTTAATAATCTGTTCAGACTCTAACTCCTTTAGATGTCTTTCAACTACATTTCTAACTGTACCCAATAACTTAGCAATCTCTGTTTTAGATAGATTTTGAAGTAACTGATAGTAGTGATGGTCATTTGGATTAATATTTTGAAGTAAAAGTTTTGAAAGACGTTCAGCTGTAGAATACAAAGATAGGTCACTTGCCAACTCTTCTGTATGCCTCATTTGAGAAGCAATATATGGGAAAAAGTGTCTATTGAACTGCTCATTTGTCCTTAACCATTCACGTACTTTTTCTATAGGAAGTTCAAGTAGCTCTACACTCTCTATAACCTCATAGAGTACATCATGAGGTTTTCCATCTAACAAAATAAGAGTGTCAAACATATCTCCAGTACGAAAAACAAAAAGTGTCTGCTCCTTTGCTGTCTCTAAATTCATCTGAAAATTTTTTATCTTTCCCTTTAGAACAATATAAAAATACTCTAAAAGCTCCCCATCAAGAAAAGGAGTCTCTTTTTTCTTAAAAGATACAACTCTCCCATGCTGTAAAAACTGTTGCTCGAAACGTTGGTCTAAATTATTAAATAACTTAATATCATATTTTGGCATAGAAAAATGACCTTTTTTAGGAATTATAGCAATTTTTTTAGATAAAAAGGTCATTTACTATAAAATAAAAAAATATTTTCTATAACTCTTTCTCTGTATCAATCAAGGCTCTAACCCCATCAATCGCTTTAACCTCACTAATACCCAATCTACGACGATTAGAGATGTCAAAAATAGCTTCCTTATTTTGAGAATGTTCACCATCTACTCCACGGATTTGAACAAAGTTTTTCTTGCAATCCTCTTCCATAATCTATGATTTGGGAGAGGTTAGAAAAAAACTTTGTTCAACCCCTGAACGAATAGCTTTTTCAAGGGTAAAGCCATTAGAAGTAGTTCTTGTCTTTAATTTTACAAAAAGCTCTTTTGTAAGATATTTAGAAAGTAAAGAGTTACAACAATCTTTTGGGAAGATTGGGTATTTCATTGTTAACCTCTTTTTGCTATGAATTATAGCAAAATAGAGGCAAAAGTTTACCTTTTAGGCAGCCTCGATATTTAAACTTTCATGAATACTATCAACAACATGGTATGGTAAATTTAAACGATGAGATAACATTTCAAGATACTCTCTCTCTGCTTCATTATCTAAATCTATAGCAAAAAGGCTCATATAGTAAACTTGTTTTTCCATTCCTTTTGGAATCTCTCTTAAAAACTCCTCAATATGAAGCTCTTTTTGCAACTCTTGCTCAACAAACATCTTCTCTACTTTAGACATATCACCCATAAAATCAATAATTTTTTGTCTCTCATCTGCATCTATATGTCCATCTGCTTTAGCAGCATTAACCATTGCTTTGAGTAAAATATAAACTTCTTCACGAGAATTTAACTCATCAACCTCTTGACCAATCATTTTACTTATTAGTGCTTTAATCATACTATCTTTATAGAAAACCTCTTCTCCCATAAATCTATCAAACATCTTTTCTAATCTTGAAATCAGCTTCACACTTAGCTCCTTATATTAATATTATATTTTAAGAATATTTTAACATTAAAACTTTAATATATGACTATCTTAATCTTATTTTAAGAAATTTTCTATCTCTTTCAAACATAAGCTAATAGAAGTTAATATAATCGCCTGAGTTTCAATTATGTTGCAACATTTTATAGTTAAATTAAGACAAGGAAATTTAACTCAGGTTTAAAAAGTTTCGATTTTAGTGGATTATAATATTATATAAGTAATTTATTGTAAGAATTTTAACTATTTTTTTTATTTTATTTTAAGCCAAATAATCCCTATCTCTCAAGCTCTTTGCTGTAGGATTTCTTCTCTTTTTTAACTCCATATCAATAGGTTCAAACATATCTAACTCTTTTAAAGAAGCAATTAATGAAGTACGAATTCCATCAGCTCTATTAAGGTAAAGTTTAAAACCATTTTCATAAAGTCCTAAACGAGTTGATGCAGCTGTAGAGTACGTAGTTAAAACAGTATCTTCTTTAGATATTTTGACAATATCAGCAAAAAACTCTTTTGTCCAAAGTAGAGGGTTCTGTTTAGGGGAAAAAGCATCTTGATAAATAATATCAATCTTATCTTTAATTTTAGGAACAGATTCTCTTGCATCTCCTAATAAAATTTCTATCTTAAGCTGCTTATCTTCATAGTAAAAATTTTTACTAAGCTCTTTGATAATATATCCTATGTTGTCAAACTGAGGAGGATAATCAAAATTAGCAAGAGAGGCAATAAGCTCCTTATCAAACTCAGGAGATATTATATGAACTTTTGTATTAAGTTGATTTTGTTGAATATAGTACAAAGTAGTAAAAGTGTTATACCCTAAACCAAAACAGATGTCTAAAATAGTTAAATGTTCTACCCCTTTCTTAACAAGAAATGCAGGTTTTACATGTTTTGCCAAAGACTCATGCAATGCACCATCATTAGTAGAGTGGTAGGCTTCATTAAACTCTTTTGAAAAGAGCGTATTTGTACCATCTGCACTCAATACAAGTTCTTTTTGAGCTCTTAATTTTTGATTATACAATCTCTACATTCCTACTTCATCAAGCTCTTTAAACTTAAAGGCTTCCATAATCTCATCAATACTCTCTTCTTCTCTAACACAAAGCACCATCATGCCTTCATTCATATAGTCTATATAGCTCTCATATTTATCTTTTAAAATAATAAAGTCTACCCAGTCATTGAACTCTTCACGACTATTATAAAAGTTAATGCTCTTTACAACACCCTCATCAAACTCAACCAATGCCCAAAAGTTTGCATCTACTACTTTAGTAATTTTTGCACTCTTTACATCATTGCTATCTACACAAATCCAAATTAACATCTTAGAGACCTTTTAACTTCTTCTTAGAGAGTTTTAGCTCTTCGTTATTCATTATACCAATTTTTTTATCTAAAACATTTTGAGCTATCTCTTTGGCTTCTTCTAAAGAGTGCATTTTATAAGTTCCACACTGATAGATATTTAGCTCAGGAATATCCTCTTGTCTCTGGACAGCTAAAATATCTTTCATAGACTTCTTCCAAGCTTTAGCTACTTTTTTCTCTTTTGGTGTTCCAAGAAGTGACATGTAAAAGCCTGTTCTACAGCCCATTGGAGAGATGTCAATAATCTCTACCTTTTTAGAGTTTAGGTGGTCTCTCATAAACCCTGCAAAGAGATGCTCTAGTGTATGAACTCCTCTCTCACTTAAAATATCTTTGTTTGGTTGACAAAAACGTAGGTCAAAGACTGTAATATCATCTCCACTTGGTGTTTTCATTGTTTTTGCAACTCTTACAGCAGGTGCAGTCATCTTTGTATGGTCAACCATAAAACTATCTAGTAATGGCATTATAATTCCTTAATATTTAATTGTCGAAATATACTATAAAAATGGTAATATATCATTAAAAATTTTTAGGATTAGTTTATGAATAAGCAAGAAGAGTTTGAAAATGCTATAAGTAAGGTACTTGAACTTCTAGGAGAAGATCCAAAACGTGAGGGTTTACTAAAAACTCCAAAACGTGTTGCCAAAGCATGGGAGTTTTTAACAGAAGGCTACCATCAAGACCCAAAAGAGATTTTAAATCAGGCTCTTTTTACATCAAGCAATGATGAGATGGTAGTAGTAAGAGATATTGAGTTCTACTCTACTTGTGAACATCATATGTTACCTATTATTGGGAGAGTTCATGTTGCTTATATTCCAGATGGAAAAGTAGTTGGACTCTCTAAAATTCCTCGTATTGTAAATGTTTTTGCAAGACGACTTCAAATTCAAGAGCAAATGACCGAACAGATAGCTGATGCTATTGCAGATACAATTAAACCAAAAGGAGTAGCTGTAGTAGTTCATGCTCGTCACATGTGTATGGAGATGAGAGGTGTACAAAAAATTAACTCCACTACGGTTAGTTCTGCACTAAGAGGTCTTTTTAAGAGTGACCAGCGTACACGAAGTGAGTTTTATAATATTATTAATACTCCAGCACCTTCTAACTTTTAGAAGGTGTAAATAGTTTAGAAAACCAAGAGTCATGAGTGTCTAAATCTTTAATATTATCTAACTTTTTTAATTTTTCAAGTAGCATTTTATATTTTTTGGTAGTATCTATTCTTTCAAGTAAAAAAGCGTCTATCTCTGTATCATATCTCTTTTTTAAAGCTAACTGCTTATCTTCTAACAGCGAAAGTTTTTTTGTTAACTTCTCAATAACATCATTCTTAGATTTTAACAACTTCTGAAACTCATCTAAAGTTGCATTATGTTCATCAAGTACATACTTTTGTCCATTATAACCTGATGCCAATTTACTATTCTCTTCAACAAGTTCTCTATTTATTTTTTTATAATAAAATAATTCTTCTTTTATCTTATTAACTTCTTGTATATCTTTAGCATTTTCATCATAATATTGTTTTAATCTCTTTTCATATTTTTCTTCTAAAAAAGTTTTGGTAATAAGCCAACCAAAAAGACAACCCAAAAGTATGGCAACAATAATAAGATATATAATATTACTTGTTACAAGTTGTATCATTATTTAATCCTTTTCAAATTAATTTCTACCTGCCTATATTTTTTTGTTTTATTATCTTTTTTAGAAACTAATGTTTTACCATAACCAATCGCTATAATTAAAGGTAAATAGGTTCGCTCTATAAAATATTTTTTTAAAACATCAGCACGTTTTTGAGAAAGTTCAAGGTTGTATGCTTTAGAACCATTTTGGTCAGAGTATGTCTTTATGATTAAAATAGCATCTTCTTCTAAATGATTTAAAATCTTTACTAACTTTATCAATGTTACTTTTGTAGAATTTATATTCACTCTACCACTTATATTTTCTTCTAAATTAATACTATTATTAGAAAAAAGATAAAACTTCGTATCTAAAGTAGCATCTATCTCTTCTTGTGCTAAGGCTAACACTCTAGTTGGTACAAACTCTTTTCTCCTTTTCTTATAGTTTTTTTTAAACTTTTCTACTTTTATCTCTTTTTTATCTACAAATAGAAAAGTTGATAAAACAAAAAAAAGACTATAAAAGATAACTATTTTCATATTTTATCTCTCCCTATTTCACATTATGTTTTTTTTGTTTTTATATATAAGTATGTATG
>JALWMP010000060.1 GCA_026996165.1 Campylobacteraceae bacterium | reverse complement strand
TAGAGACAAAAATAACTGCTAAAAAAGCTGAGAAGTAAAACCCTAAAAAAGTTAAATCTTTTTTATATGAGTATTCAGGTCCACCTAAAAAAGTCGCTGCTGATTGAGAAGTAGCTAAAACTGAGATGGCTACTGCTAACATTGGCATAGCATTGCCACCAGTAAAATAGTCTCTTGAGCTCTTAACTTTTGTTTGACTCAGTACAACTGTTGTAAGAATTAAAACTAAAAAATAGGAAAAAAATATTATCCAATCTAATGTGGAAAAATTTGATTGCATTATCTGCCTTTTGCAATTTTTATGATTATATCTAAAGAGGACTTCAAGATTAAACAGAGAATAGTTTTTTATATATAACTATGAGAAATATTGTTATTATGGGGTTTAAGGAGTGTTACTAGAGTTTACACTCTTTTGTTCATTATAGTCTATTATAATATATTCCACAATTAAAAACTAACTACATAGATATAATCTAGTTTAAGATTTAGGAAATAAAATGAAATTACTGCTTATCATTACAATTTTATTTATATGGAATCAAACACTCTATGCTAAAGATGAAAAAGATAATAAACCTAAAAAAAAGATAGTAGCAAAACAGAGAATTCAATGTAATATGACAATCAAGTATAAGAAACGTCCTAAAAAAGTTGATAAATTTGTAGATATTTTTACTAAGGGAGTCTTTTATGGTCGCTTTAGAACCAATAACTTTTTTTATAATACAGCATCTACAAGCTACAATGTAGGAGGAAATCTTCTTTTTAAATCGGGAAGATACAATGGTCTTGCCTTTACAACAAGTATTTATAGTTCTAAAGAGATAAGAGACTCTAAAACAGAGAGTATGACATCTTTTGTACAAAACTTTCTCTCATTTAAAAAACATAGAGTAGAGCTTAAACTTGGACGCTTTTTAGTAGAGACTTTTATGTTACAGTCACATGATGGAAAAATGATACCGAATGCTTTTCAAGGAGTCCATCTACGTATAGGTACTATTCCAAAAACTAAAATTGTACTTGCTTACCTTACCAAACAGAAGTTACGTACACATAGCAAATTTCATGATGTTATTTTAGACAATGATGACAAGACGATGCATAGAGGATTGAGTGCTTCAAAACTTAAAGAGAATGGAATTAAAGATAGACTTATTGTATTTGAAACAAAAAATAGAATATTTAAAAATACACAACTACGTCTAGGTTATACTGCTGTACCAGAGCTTATCTCTTCAGCAGTAGTTGAAGGAGCATATAAATTTAAATTTGATAATGGTCTAAAGATTAAACCATCTATACGATATATGCAACAGTTTGACAACGGTGCAGGAGATATTGGTGGAGCAAATCTAAAAAATGATACTAGAGGATACAGAGATGTAAACTCACTTAAAAGTAGTCTAATAGCAGGACGAATAGACTTTATTTTTGACTCATCAAGTCTACGTTTAGGCTACTCTAAAGTTGAAGATAAAGGAGATATTGTTGCCCCTTGGGACGGTTTACCAACAGCAGGATACACAAGACCAATGTCAGGAATGAACTGGTATGCAAACAGTGAAACATTTATGGTTCGAGCAGATTATGATTTTCCTGAAAATAGTTTTTTTGAGGGATTGCATGTTATGAGTCGTTATGCCATAAATAATTTTGATGACAAAAAACCAGCTGTACCAGCAGACAGTAATGTTTTTACATTTGATTTAATTAAACGTTTTGAAGATAATCCTAATCTATTTTTAAAACTACGCTCTATGATACTTACAGAAGACCACAAAGTTGCTAATGTAGATGGTACTTTCAAAAAAGACCCTAGCTACAAAGCATTACGTTTAGAGATGGACTATCTTTTTTAATACTAGATTGGCTATTATGCGAAAAAAGGATTTTTTATGAAAAAGATTTTATCTCTTTTTATCTCTTTAGTAGTTATTTTTTCTCTATTTTTAATTTTTAATGACAAAGGAAATGAGTATCTAAAACCATATCTCTCTACCTATTTGGAGTCAAAAGCAAAAAAGAGAGTAAAGGTTGAGGTAGAACACCTTAAAATTGATTATAACTATATTGAACTCACAGCTAAAATTAATAGACTTAGTACACTAAATACTTATGGAGACTATAACCTTTTAGATAAAACTCTTAACCTAGAGTATAATCTAAAATCGGATGGTTTTAAAAGTAAAGAGTTCTCTTTTGACAATAAGATAGATGTTAATGGAACAGTTAAAGGTCTTTTCAATAATTTAGATGTAACAGGAGAGGGTCTTGCCTTTGACTCTAATCTCAACTATACCCTTAAGGTAGAAGATGAATTAGTTAAAAATATAAAAATACATTTCATAAGAGCTGACATAGCTCAACTTCTTTTACTCACAGCACAACCAGCTTATGCCAAAGGTAAAATAGATGTAGATGTGGAGATTCCAACTTTAGAGGGTAAACAGACAAAAGGTAGAGCATACCTTGTTTTACATAGTACAAAACTCAATGAAAAAGTTTTTAACAAAGAGTATAAACTCAATCTCCCTAAAAATACCACCATTACAGCTAAGGTTGACTCAACAATACAAGCAGATTTAGTAAAGTTTAATGCAAATATCAACTCTAATCTATCAACTCTTAAACTAAGTAATGCTCACTACAACTTAAAAAAAAAGGAACTATTTGCAAAATATAATCTATTTATTCCAGAACTATCTAAACTTAATAGATTAGTAGGTAAAAAATTACAAGGTAAAATGACCATAGATGGAAATATTAAAGCAGATAAAAAGCTCTATTTACAAGGAAAAACTACTAGTTTTGATGGTGTAATTAACTTTACACTCCAAAATAAACAACTTACTTCGACTATTAAAGATGTTTCAGTACAAAAGCTTATGTATACCCTAGCTTATCCTCAAATTTTTAAAGCTTATATTGTAGGTAAAGTTGACTACAACTTAGAAAAAGAGCAAGGAGAGATTCACTCTCAACTAAACAAAGCTCAACTTCTACCTAACAGCTTAACTGAGTTGGTAAAACAGATAAGGGGTGTTGACTTAACTAAAGAGCGTTATAATGAAACATACTTTAATGCTAAACTAAATAAGGCTCTAATTGATTTTGATTTTAATGCAAAGAGTAGAACAGTTTATATATCTATCCCAAGTGGGCAAATTAATAAAAAGACAAATACTATTAATGCTAACTATAAATTGATAATCGAAAACAAAGATATTTCTGGAAAAATTAAAGGCAATATCTTGAAACCAAAAATAACTATTGATGGTTCTCAATTTATTAAAGAGCATATTATAGATAGAGTCAAAAGTGAAATAGGTACTGAACGTTTAAAAGACTTGGAAAAAGATTTAGGAATTGGTAAAGAAGAGAAAGATATGATTAAAAGTGTGTTGAAAAATATATTTAAATAAACTCTTTGAAAACTTGAAATATCATTATTTGTATTTTTTAACCTGAGTTCGACGGAATACCTACTTTGAAAAAAACTCTTCTATCAATTTTTCTCATTTATTTTAATATTTTTTTAATAGCTTCTGAGCAAACAGTTAGCCCTGTTGCTCCTGTAACTGCTACACAAGAGCCTTTTTCTTTACATTTGTCCTCTTCGGGAGAAAAGACAACTGTAAAGTTTCTCTCAAATTTTGCTTTTTTTAATTCATTTCTTATTTTTCTGCCTAAAGCATCACCATGGCTTTTCCAAATACTAGAGACTTCTATTTTAGAAGCATCATAACGCTTTGCAGTACCAAAAGACATAATCAGTTTTTTATAACATTTTTTAGCGACTTCAATTTTTACTTTTGTTGTATCGGCACAATCAAGGACTAAATCATAGGGTTCAAAATCAAACTCAGATACCCATACCATATCCATTTTTTGGTTAATGGTTCTAATTGTTGGGTAGAGTCTTTTAAATACATCAACTTTATATTCACCTACAGCTTCAGAACCAATTTGTCTATTTTGATTAGTCTCATCAAAAGTATCAAAATCAACTATGGTTATATCTTGTACTCCTGTACGATAAAGGCAATCAAGAGCATAGGAACCCACGCCTCCTACACCTAAAATAAGTATTTTTGCTTTTTGTAGTTTATTGAAATCTTCTTCTCCAAATAGTAGCTTACATCTTTGAAATCTTTTATCCATTATATTTATTCTTTTTGTTTAAGTTTGTGGCAATAGTCCATATCTTAATATTAATATGAAGCAAGTATGGTATAGTTTTTTAGATTAAAAGTAGTAAAGTAGAGGTAAAAACCTCCACTTAAAATTAATTTAAAGGAATACGCAAATGGCTTCCAATAGTAATTTGTAGATTAGATGGAATTTTGTCTTTATTTGCTTTATAAATTCTATAGTAGAGTCGATTGTTTCCATAGTAGGCTTGTGCATAAGTAGAGAGAGATTCATTGTTTTGTACCTCTACAATAACCTCTGTGTCAGTTCTTGAAATTTCTTTAATAGGTTTTCTAATAATAGTAGCTTCTCTTTTTGGTGTTTTTCTCTTTTGAAGCTTGTCAATACCTTGTTTTAAAAGAGCAACTTTTTTGTGACCTCTCTTTTCTGAAAGTACCTTTACTAAACTCTTTAGCTCTTTGATTGTTTCACGATTTTCTCTTTGCTCCTGCTTGAGTTGTTTAAGCTCTTTTATAATTTCAAGAAGTTGCTCTTTTACCTTTTTACTCTTAGCTTCATCTTCTACATCTTCATCAGTTATTTGAGAAGAACTAGGAAGTTTATCTAAAATAACATCTTTTGGTTTTTTTGCACAACTCTCCTCTTTTTTTAGACTAAAATCGGTACACCCCATAATCTTTCCCTTTTGAAAGAGGGAAGATTTATCTGATTCGTCGACAATCTTAATCTCCATCTCATCATCTGCTATACACTTTCCCCCAAATAGTAAAAGAAATAGTGTTGTTGACGCAATAATTTTCTTCATTTCATCTCCTTGTAAGTAGTTATTGTTTTAACAGTATAGCATTATTAACTTTTGGCTATAATCTCGCAAAAAATTTTATTGATGAAATTGTAGGAAAAATAGTGATTACATTAAAAGAAGCATTAAGAAAAAACAGAGAAGAACTAAAACTGCTTAAAAGTGAGATGGAAACTAAAGCAAAAGAGGGTGGATTGAATGCCTATATCGACTTCTCTTTTACAGGAGAGGGTGTTCCCATTTTGATTAAAGATAATATTCAAGTTAAAGGTTGGTCAGTTACTGCTGGTTCTGAAATCTTACAAGGTTATGTAGCCCCTTACAATGCAACTGTTATTGAAAATCTACTATCAAAAGGTTTCTCTGCCTTTGGTA
>JALWMP010000059.1 GCA_026996165.1 Campylobacteraceae bacterium | reverse complement strand
GGTAAAAATGCCTTTGCTCATGAGAGTGGAATTCACCAAGATGGTATGTTGAAAAACCGAGAGACCTATGAGATTATGAGTCCAGAGACTATTGGTTTAGTAAAAGATGACACACTTGTACTTGGTAAACATTCTGGACGGGCAGCCTTTAGAGACAAGTTAGCTAAGTTAGGATTTACACTTGAAGATGAGGCACTAAATGCTTCATTTGAGCGTTTTAAGATTTTAGCTGATAGGAAAAAAGAGATTTATGATGATGATTTAAGAGCTTTAGTTACAAATGAGATGACCAAAGCGACACAGGTTTATGAGCTTATCTCTTTGCAGTTAATGGACTTCTCAGAGGGAACACCAAGTTCAGTAGTTAAGATACGAAAAGATGATGAGGTGTTGGTAGAGGCAAGTATTGGAGAGGGGACAATAGATGCTATCTTTAAGACTATTGATAGAATCTCTGGCTTTAATGGAAAACTTCAAGACTACAAAGTAAAGTCTGTCTCACAGGGAAAAGATGCCTTAGCCTCTGTAACAGTTAAGGTTGCATTTAATGACAAAGAACCTGCAATTATTGGTCATGGTCTACATATTGATACCATGTTAGCAAGTGCTAGAGCCTATATTGGTGCTTTAAACTCTTATCTTAGTATGGAGGGTATGTTAAAGAAGCGTCATAGCAACAGTTCGCAGACAATTTAAAGTTAGATAGCTCTATATCTAACTTTTAAAATTAATTAACATATTTAACCTTTATTTAAACTAATATCTATTATATCTTTTCCTATATTCTCTTTTTAAAGTTTTTTTTCATTAAAAAATATTATATTAAGCGTTTTTATTAATTAATAATATTTTAAATCATTATTTTTAATATAAAATATTATATTTTTTTTGAAAAGAGTATAAAAAAGACTCAATTTTTATTTTTTCCTACACATTTAATTTGTATTATAAATTAAGAGGAAATTTTAAAGGAGTTGGATTATGTACAATATGGAGACAATACTTGAAGAGATAATGATAAAAACACTAACTCAATCGGCAGATAAATTTATGGAAAAGAGAGAGTATGAAGATGCTAAAAAGATGTATTTTAATGCTTTAAGATTAAGTGAAAAACTAGTAGAGAAGAGTGAGGAGAAGTTTATACCACTTATTGCTAAAATCTCTAATAGCATAGCTGTTATGTATGAAGAGTTAAATATTTATGATTTAGCTATTAAATACTATAGGGAATCTATCTATGTAAGTAAAAAAGTAGGTGTAGATTTAGAAAAAATAGCTAATAGTTATTTTGTACTAGGTAATTTATGCAGAAGAGATTTTCGTTATGAGGAAGCAGAGAAGTATTATACAAAAGCCTTAAATATCTATCTTGATTTACCTCTTTCAAAAGCAACGACTATTGAGAAAAAAGTCATAAATATTTATCACTATTTATCTATTATCTTTACAGAAATGGGTAAAGTTCAAGAGACAAAAGAAGTATATATGTCTTTGTTAAATTTATATAAAGATTTAGTTACAGATGAAGATGATAGCTACAAACCTGAACTTGCAATGGTACTTTTTAATTTAGGAACACTCTACTTTAAATATAATAGAAGAAATAAGGCATCAGAGGTTTATCTATTTGCATTAGAACTTCTACTATATCTTGATTCTAAAGATTTATATAGTTATAAAGATATGATAGCACATACATTACATAATTTAGGTCAAATTTATACAGAGCAACTTGATTACCCTGCTGCTTTATCAGCCTACAGAGAAGCTCTTAATTATTTCATAGAGTTAGCCGATGGAAATCCAAGTAGATATGGTTCAGAGGTAGCTCTTGTTTTTAAAAATTTAGCTTCTTTCTATAGACAACAAAATAGAATGGATTTAGCAGAGTATTTTTATTTAAGACAGATTGAACTTTATCGTGAATTGAATCACTACAATACCTCTAGTTATGACTTTATTTTAGCTTCAGCAATTATAGAAGGGGTAGAATATTATGGTCAACACAGTATCACTCTTTATGAAGCAGAGGCAATTTTACATAATTATGAAGATGAAATGCAAGTTGAAAAGGTGTTAGAAAAAATCTCTTTGCTTCGTGAAGAGATGAGTTTTATTTAGTATAGATGAATTTTGTCTCTATTTATCTATGTTTTATAATATCAATAAATTAAAACTAAAAACATTAAAAGTAAACTATTTGTGTTAAAAAGTGACTCTCTTAAAAAAATAAATTATTAAATTAAAAGTTTTTTTCTATAATTTTTCTCATTTTGGAGTAGACTTATACAATTACTCTACAAATAGTGTTTATACTATTGTTAGGAGTCTAAATAAGTTTTTATGTAGGAGCAAGTTACTACTTCTGCAATTAATTAACGATACAATCTCTTCTCTTTGTACTCCTATGCGAAGAGTAAGAGATTTTATTTATTTTCGAAAAGATATTACAATGCTAAAAAAGACTTTTACACTACTTTTATTTTCTACCATTTTGCTTTTTGCTAATGTTATAGTTGGTGCTGAACAGACAGCTAAATATTTTCCTCTTTTAAAAGGAAAACGTGTTGCTTTGGTGGTAAATCAGTCCTCTTTAATTAACGGTGAACATCTAGTTGACCGACTTTTAAATGAAAAAATTAATATAGTAAAAATTTTTGCTCCTGAACATGGTTTTCGTGGAACTGCTGATGCAGGACAACATATTAAAAATAATTTTGATACACAAACTGGATTGCCAATTATCTCACTCTACGGAAAGCATAAAAAGCCAACTAAAGAAGATTTAAAAGATGTTGATGTTTTACTATTTGATATTCAAGATGTAGGAGTTCGGTTTTACACATACCTCTCTACTTTACATTATATTATGGAATCAGGTGTAGAGTCTCATGTATCAGTAATTGTTTTAGATAGACCCAATCCTAATGGAGATAGAATAGATGGAGAGGTGCTAAATCTTAAATATAAGTCATTTGTAGGAATGCACCCCGTTCCAATACTCTATGGTATGACTATTGGTGAGTATGCAAAGATGATAAATGCAGAGGGGTGGTTAAAAGGGCATAAAAAGGTAGACTTGACAGTTATTCCTTTAGTTAACTATACTCACAATACACCTTACTCTTTACCTGTAAAGCCATCTCCTAACTTACCTAATGATTTATCAATCTATCTATACCCATCATTGGCATTTTTTGAGGGAACTGTCTTTTCAGTAGGGCGTGGAACAACTAAACAGTTTCAGCTATATGGTAACCCCTATTATAAAAAGCATAACTTCTATTTTGTGCCTATCTCTCGTGAAGGGGCAAAATATCCAAAACATAAAGGTAAAAAGTGTTATGGTGTCGACTTAAGTTCTGAATCTATTATAAATGGAGCAGGAATTAATCTTGCATATCTTTTAGATGCTTATAAAAATTATCCATATAAAAATAGATTTTTTTTAAAAAATCACTTTATAGATAAGCTATCTGGTTCAAGTAAACTTAGAGAGCAGGTGTTAGCAGGAAAAAGTGCTAAGAGTATAAAGAGTAGTTGGCAAAAAGGAATTAAAAAGTTTAAAGCTATTAGAGAGAAGTATCTAATATATCCATAATAAATATATAGGGGGATAGATAATATTGAGTGAAAGAAGAGTATTAAGCTTAATAGCTTGGGGTATATTTGCTTTGTTAGTATATGCTTTTTGGAATTATGGTAGAGTTGTTAATACAACTGTCTTAATACAAGCGGGACATGTAGGACGAACAAAGGGTAATACAGGGTCTATATCGTCTAATGGTTTAGTAGAGGCAAAGTGGAATGAACGTGTTGCTATTCGCGTAGAGGATATTTTAAAGAAAAAAGGTATTAAGGTTACTAGAGTAGGTGCAAAGATACCTATAGTAAATGCAGTAATTGCTGTAGCAATTCATTTTGATGGTTCAGCACATGAGTGTGCAACAGGTGCTTCTATTGGTCATGATGATTCAGTTGATGCTAGACATCTAGCAAAAGAATGGAGGGAAAAGTATAGTAAGTTTTTTCCTTTTCATTGGCATAAAGATAATTTCACTCCCAATCTAAAACACTATTATGGTTTCTCTAGGGTAAGTGCAAGTAGAGGATTTTTAGTTTTAGAATTGGGAGAGATAACTTGTAAAGAGCAGACTGACTGGTTAGAACCAAGACTTGGAGAGGTGGCAAATATGATTGCTAATTTTATAATTAAGGAGTTAAAAAAATGAGAAAGTTAAAAGAGATATTTTTATTGTTAATATTATTATCTATAGTAAGTTATGCTAATGATACACAAGAGATTAAGATTATTGACAAACCAATAGATTTCGGAGCTAAGCGTATCGAGATGACTAAGGCTTATATTAAAAAACATTATGGTTTTGAGGTAGATAATATTGAGATAGAGCCGAAGATTATTGTACTTCATTGGACAGCTGAGATGAGTTTTGATAAAAGTTTTAAACGCCTCAAACCTCAAAAATTATTTTCAGATAGAAAAGATATTGCTAAAGCTTCTGCACTCAATGTTTCATCACAGTTTTTAGTTGATAGAGATGGAACTATATATCGACTTATGCCTGAAAATTGGATGGCACGACATGTAATTGGGTTAAACTACTATAGTATAGGTATTGAAAATGTAGGAGGAGAGGGAAATAAAAAAGATGATTTAACTCCTGAACAGTTAAAATCAAATATTGCTTTAGTTCGTTATCTAAAAGAGAAGTATCCAACTATTAGCTATCTAATTGGTCATTATGAGTATCGTCAAATGGAGAAAACAGAGCTATGGTTAGAGTTAGATAAAGGTTATAGAACTAAAAAATCAGACCCTGGTAAGAGATTTATGTCTGATGTTAGAGAAGCAGTAGCTGATTTAAATTTATCGACACCTCCTAAATAGTATTAATCTTAGTTTAACGGAAGAGTCTAAAGCATAAAGCCTTACTATATTTGATTTGGGACTAAAGTCTCTGATGTGAACCTTATTCTCCCAAATCATAGATTATTATAGAAGATGATTACTAACCTGAGTTCGACGGAATATTATATCCACAATTTTACGAGGTTTTTCATAGGCAACGGCAGATTTTTGCAGGACTAACTGGTTAATTGTCCTCACTTCGTTGCGGAGTTTTACCAAAAAAATCTGTCTAAGCATATGGGAAACCTCGTAAAACCCGAAGGGAAGCCTAAAAATAGGCAATCTTTCCCAAATAAAATTCTTGAATTAGCTATGGCTAGTCCTACGAATTTGATTTTGAAAATCTTACCTATTTTTAGGCTTTTGTGGATATAATATTCCGTCGAACTCAGGTTACTAGAAAAACTTTGTTCAAAGAGTTTTGCAAGAAGTTTATTATTTAATAAATCGATAACCCATATGTTTAATAGTCTCAATCTTCTCTTTTCCTAAAATATTTCGCAAAGTATTTACATATGCTCGTAAACTTCCTTGACTTGGGTTCTCTTCATAGTCCCAAAGTACCTCATATATAGCTT
>JALWMP010000058.1 GCA_026996165.1 Campylobacteraceae bacterium | reverse complement strand
TACCAAGTACAAGTGTGTCATCTTTTACTAAACCAATAGTCTCTGGACTCATAATCTCATAGGTCTCTCGGTTTTTCAACATACCATCTTGGTGAATTCCACTCTCATGAGCAAAGGCATTTTTACCGACTATCGCTTTGTTTGGTTGTGGCTCTATACCTGTTATATTAGCTATCAAGCGACTAGTAGGATAAATCTCTTTGGTATTGATGTTTGTTTTAAAATCTTTAAATACATCTCCACGTACCTTAAGAGCCATAACAATCTCCTCTAACGCTGCATTTCCTGCACGTTCACCAAGACCATTAATAGTACACTCTATCTGTCTAGCACCATTAAGTACAGCCTCTAATGAGTTTGCCACACCTAAACCTAAGTCATTATGGTTATGTACTGAGATAATAGCTCTACCTTTAGTATACTCACTCATGGTACGCACCATCTCACCAATCTCGAAAGGTAATCTAAACCCTACTGTATCTGGCAAATTAATAGTTGTTGCCCCTGCTTCAATTACTGCATCACTTATCTCTTTTAAAAAGCCTATATCACTTCTTCCTGCATCTTCACAGCTAAACTCAACATCTTCTACAAACTCACGAGCATACTCTACAGCTCTTACTGCTCTTCTTATCACCTCATCAGGGGTCATTTTAAGTTTATGCTCCATGTGAATAGCAGAGGTTGCTATAAAGGTATGGATTCTCTTTAACTTCGCTTTAGCTATAGCCTCACCTGCTGATTTTATATCTCTATCAACAGCACGAGCCAAAGAGCAGACTGTAGAGTTAGTTACACGCTCTGCAATCTTAGAGATAGCCTCAAAATCCCCTGGACTAGCGGCTGCAAATCCAGCCTCTATAATGTCAACCCCTAACTTCTCTAGTTGAATAGCAATCTGTATCTTCTCTTCTGTATTCATAGAAGCCCCAGGGCTCTGCTCTCCATCTCTTAATGTAGTATCAAATATTTTAATAGTCTCTATGCTCATTATATTTACCTTATAAATAAAACGTACTTCTCTATGTACGTAAAAAAATTATCTAATTCTATCCTATATCGGATTAATTAGAAACGAATGAAATCTGATTGTGGGATTATTTTTAGTTAAAGGGCAAGAAGCAGGAGAAGAGTAGTCTCTTTAATCCTATTTTGGACTCTTATATGAACATTTTTCATAATCTCTCTCCTCTGTTTAATTTTTTTAAAAGTATAGCTAATAATCTCTTAATTACATAAGTAGTGTTTTTATTCTACTCTTGTGCTTTTTCATAGAAATTATCAATATCATTATCTATAGATATTTGTTGAGAAGCCTTAACTTTAGCTACTTCCTCTTTTGCTTGGATTGAGGTAAAAACTACTGCCCCAAAAACAAATGCTAATAAAAAAGCATTTTTCATTTTACTTCCTTAAATTTTTAGGTGAATTATAACCAATTATCTCTTTGCTATCATAAGAAAAACAGTAAATTCCTTGTGAGGCTTCTTAATAGTACTTGCCAACTCAAACTTTATCTCTTTAAAACCAACCTCTTTTGCTATCTGCTCCAACATCTCTTGCTCAAATCCAAAATGAAATACTCCTGTGTTATCGGAATGAAAACTACCATCTTCACTATCTAAATCTGCAATAGCAATAAATCCACCCTCTTCTAGCATATTATAGAACTTTGTAAAGAGTTCTTTTTGGTCTTCTATATGATGAATAGTCATAGAGGAGATAACTCCATCAAACTTCTCATTGAGTGTTGTAGTAGTTAAATCTACCTCTCTAACTTCTGTTTTACACTCAAACTCAGAGGCTTTCTCTTTAAACTTCTCTAGCATAGATGGAGAGTTGTCTACCATAACAATAGTATCTACACAAGGAGCAATAAAATAGCTCAACAGCCCTGTACCTGCTCCAAAATCCATTAGTCTCATTGTTGGTTTTAGCTCAATATTTTTCTCTATAACTTTAGCAATACTCTTTGCATTTTTAACACGCTTTGAGTTCATATCCCATGATTTTGACTTATGTGCAAATAGGTCTTGACTCATTGTTTTCCTTAATTATATATTTCATATCTGTAGGGGCGACCTCTGTGTCTGCCCCATATTTGATGTGCTTGAAAAATATAGGACAGGTATGGAGGTCGCCCCTACCATTCTATTTTTCAAAAGGGCAGACACGGAGGTCGCCCCTACCCATTTATGATTCTTCTCTATTTTTCAAATGAGCCATTCTTGACTCCATACCATTCTCTTTTTCAAAAGCAATAATAATCTCCTGAACAGTATCACCCTCAATAACCTCTACATCTAAAAGAACCTCTGCCATATTTTCAATAGCTCCAGCATACTCACGTAGTGTCTTTTTTACATACTCATAACGCTCATTAAGAGTGTTCTTAATACTCTGGTCTATCTTTTGAGCCATCTCTTCACTATAGTCATTTGAAACCATTCCTCCACCAAGGAATGAGCTTTGGCTTCGTGAGAGAACCATAAGCCCTGCAACATCACTCATACCATAGACAGAAATCATATCTTTTAAAATAGCTGTAGCTCTGTCAAGGTCATTTCCTGCACCTGTTGATATTTCACCCAAAAAGACCTCTTCTGCTGCACGTCCACCCAAAAGAACATCTATCTCTGCCATTAGTTCATATTTACGCTTTAAGAAACGGTCTTCGTCATCTGGTAGGTGTAGTGTATAGCCCAATGCACCTAAACCTCTAGGGATAATAGAGACCTTTGTAACTCTAGTTGCACCTTTTGTAAGCTCTGCCATAAGAGCATGACCACTCTCATGGTAAGCAACAATATTCTTTTCAATATCAGATATTTTTCGATTTTTACGCTCTAACCCAACAAATGCACGTTCAATAGCTTCAAGAAGTTCAGCCTGTTCTATCTTCTTTTTGTTTCTACGACCTGAAAGAAGTGCAGCCTCATTAATAATATTTGCCAAGTCTGCTCCTGCCATTCCTGCTGTCTGTTTAGCTACCGTCTCCATATCTACATCATCAGCCAATTTTACATCTTTAGAGTGTACTTTTAAAATAGCTAAACGCCCTGCAAAGTCTGGTTTATCTACTAACACTTGTCTATCAAAACGCCCTGCTCTTAGCAACGCGGCATCAAGAGTTTCAGGTCTGTTGGTAGCTGCAAGGACAATTACAGGTGTATCAGTTCCAAAACCATCCATCTCTGCAAGAAGTTGGTTAAGGGTCTGCTCTTGCTCTGAGTGTCCACCCATTTGGGCATTACTTGCACGACTCTTACCAATAGCATCAATCTCATCAATAAAAACAATAGATGGTGCTACTTTTTTAGCCTGTTCAAAGAGGTCACGCACACGACTAGCACCAACCCCTACAAACATCTCCATAAAACTTGAACCACTCACAGAGAAGAAAGGAACTTCTGCCTCACCTGCTACAGCTTTTGCTAAAAGGGTCTTACCTGTACCTGGAGGTCCAACCAAAAGTAGACCTTTTGGAATCTTAGCTCCAAGCTCAATATATCGTTCAGGAAACTTAAGAAAGTCAACAATTTCCAAGACCTCATCTTTTGCCTCTTGAACCCCTTGCACATCATCAAACTTAACATCTGGACGCTCTGAACTAATGAGTTTGTCAGCCCTTCCTGCACCCAAAATTCCACCCATGCCTTTTGACATCTTTTTAGCCAAAAAGAGCCAAATAGCTAAGATAATAAAAATAGGAAGAAGCATATTTACATAACGTGCTACAGGTCCTTCACCTACTTGTCCTTCATATGTAATGTTATTGTCCTCCAACAGAGGTATAAACTCCATATCATAAGCGGGAACATTTTTAGCAATATACTTCTTTGTACCTGTTAAATCTGTTGCCTCAATCATTGTAGAGGTAATCTTTACCGATTTAACCTCTCTCTTTTTAATTAACTCTTTAATATCTGAATACTTAACCTGCTCTACCCTCTTAATTCGTGGGTCACCCATAACCCCTTCTAGGTTTGCATCACCCATAAACATTTTAAATAAGATAACCATTATCAGAATAAAAATCCCAAAAGCAAGTAGTGGATTTTCATTAAAAAAGTTGTCGTTCTGTTCGCTATTTTGATTGTTATTTTGTCTATTCATCTACTCTGTCATTTCCTAATTCTATTTTTTATAGACAAGTGTTACCCACTCATCTTTTAATTTTCTATCGAGTAACTCTAAGTCTTGATATAATTCAACTACTTGTTTCTCTTTTTTATCTAAAATACCTGAAAGAATTAAAATACCACCTTTTTTAGTAGTACGTTTTAAATCATGCACGATAAATTTTAGAACATCTGCAATAATATTAGCAATCACCACATCATACTCACCAGATGCTTGGTTAGCTGAACCTTCCCAAAGCTCTTCATACTCTTCATTGTTAAGAGCAAAATTTTTCTCACAAGAGTCTACTGATATAGGGTCAGTATCGCAAAGTTCAACAGTTGCTCCAAGTTTTCTTGAAGCCAAGCCTAAAATCCCTGAACCACAACCTACATCTAATACACGGTCTCCACTATGAACATAAGTTCCTATAGCATCTAAACATGAAAAAGTAGTTGCATGATGTCCTGAACCAAATGCTAAAGCAGGGTCTATTTTAATATTAATCTTACCCTCTTTTGCTTTATACCAACTTGGATAGATATAAAATTTTCCAACCTCAATAGGTTCAATAGAGTTCTGATACGAAGCTATCCAGTCTTGATTATCTTTTTCCTCCATTTTATATGTTATCTCAATATCTCCACCAAGAGTATCAATAAGTGAATTGACAGCCTCTTCTACATTAGACAAATCATTCTCTGAACGTACAATAATATAATTACGACCAATCTCTACTCCATCTCCTGCAATATTTGCTACAAAATCAGCAATAAACTCTACAAAATCTTCATTTTTAAGAGTAATAGTCAATTCATAATATTTACTTTGCATTGACTACTCCAAATGCCTCTTCCAAATCAAGTGTCCCTTCATAAAAAGCCTTACCAACAATCGTTCCATCTATTTTAGCTTCAATTAATGCCTTAATATCTCTCATATCTCTAAGCCCACCACTAGCAATAGTCTCTAAGCCAGAAGCCTCCTGAATCGCTTTTGTAAACTCTACATTGACCCCTGTCATCATACCATCGCGACCAACATCGGTGCATATTATAGCCTCAACTCCACAATCTGCAAAAGCCTTAGCTAAGTCAGTTGCTTTCATATCTGAAGTCTCTGCCCACCCCTCAACAGCAACCATGCCATCAATAGCATCAATTCCTACTACAATAGGGTACTTCTTTGCCATATCTTTAACAAACTGTGCATATTTAACTGCAATAGAGCCTAAAATAAGCCTGTCGATTCCTAACTCTAAGTACATCTTAATGGTCTCTTCATCACGAATACCTCCACCAAGCTCTAGCTTTAAGTTACAATTCTCTCGAATCTTTCTAATCTGCTCTAAGTTTTTAGGCTCTCCTGCAAAAGCTCCATTAAGGTCAACAAGATGAACCCACT
>JALWMP010000057.1 GCA_026996165.1 Campylobacteraceae bacterium | reverse complement strand
CCTCTTGCTCTACAGGGTTTTGTGTTGCCATAACTAAAAATGGTAAATCTATTTTAAAGGTGTGGTCTCCAATAGTCACTTGTCGCTCCTGCATTACCTCTAAAAGTGCCGATTGTACTTTAGCAGGTGCTCTGTTAATCTCATCTGCTAAGAGTAAGTTAGTAAAGACTGGACCTTGTTTAATTCTAAAAGAGTTAGAAGATGGGTCATAAATCTCTGTTCCTATAATATCACTAGGAAGCAAATCGGGGGTAAACTGAACTCGTTTAAAGTCTAACCCCAAAGAGGAAGCCAAAGCATTAACAGCTGTAGTCTTTGCTAAGCCTGGGACTCCCTCTAGCAAAATATGCCCACGCGTTAAAAGACCTATTAAAAGCCCCTCTATCATCTTCTCTTGACCAACCATTACTTTGGCTATCTCTTTTTTTATATTTTCTACTATTGGGTTCAATGAAAACTCCTAAAGTTTATACATGTTAATAATTGTATAGTAATTTTACCTTTTTGGGGTTAAGGAGAGGTTAATAACAACCACTCCAAAACATTAACAACCTCTACACCACTATCTAACACTTCAGAGCTATCTTCACATAAAATAGTCATCTTAACATCTTTTAGATTTAGCTCATCTATCACTTTAGCAAAAGGAGCTAATTCTCTTTTGCGTGTTTTTTCATCGCTCAAACTTACCGTAACCTGTATCAGTTCAACAATCTCTCTGTTTTTCTCAACTACAAAATCACATTCCAAATCACCCTTAGTTTTATAGTAGTAAACTTTATATCCTCTTCGTAATAACTCCAACAAAACCACCGACTCCAAATCTTGCCCTTTTGTTTTAACATTTGGAACTCTAAGAAGATTAGATAGCCCCAAATCTATAGAGTAGTATTTTCTAGCATTGACTTGTTGTTTTTTAAGCGAATAATCAAACTTATTAATCGCCAAAATCATATAGGCTTTTTCCAAATACTCCATATAATCCCTAGCCATATCATAAGAGATAGCAAAAGTGTTTTTGAGCTTATTAATAGTATGATAGGTTGCTGTATTAGAGAGTAAAAAAGCAGATAAATCTTCTAAAGTCTTAAAATTTTTGAGCTTAAACCGTGCAACTATATCTTTAAGAAGTATAGAGTTAAAGTAGCTCTCTATTAGCTCTTTTTGCTTTGCTTTATCATTAGAATACTCTATGCTTTTTGGAAACCCTCCCTCATTGATAAATGCTCTAAATTCACGATTAAGTAAGTGCTTTTGGCTAATTAACTCCATTCTATTGTTTACTTCTATGTCTTTAAATAGCAAAAACTCTTTAAAACTTAAAGGATAAACATCTACACTCAAATATCGCCCACTTAGAGACGTGCCTATCTCACTACTTAACATTGAAGAGTTAGAACCTGTAACATAGATATATGATTTTTTTAGCTCATACTCGGTATTGACCCACTTCTCCCAATGCTCAATATTTTGCACTTCATCTAAAAAAATATAGGGTTTACCTTGTGGGTTAACAAACTCCATATAGGTATCTTTTATAAGCCCCAAAAGCTCCACACCCAAATGACCAATTAGCCGTACATCTTCAAAGTTAACAAAGAGCAGTTGCTCTTTTGCCACACCACTAGCTACAAGCCGTTTCATCTCATTGATAAGCAGTGTAGATTTACCACAACGGCGAACCCCTTTAACTACTATTACTTCATCGGTTTGGCTTAGTTTTGCTATTTTACTTTCGTAGTTTTTTCTTGGAGTGGTTTGAGGAAACTCTCTGTTCCAATAGTTCCAATCTAGTAGTATCTCGAAGAGTTGGTTTTTGGTTAGCATGGGCTTCCTTTTTTATGATATAAAATGTATTATAGCACAATATTACAGTTTATATAATGTAATTTACATTTTAAAGTAGCCTATCACCTTTCTGTTTGCTCACTTTTGCCTCTATTTTGCATTAGTGACTAATTAAACCGTTACTTAGCCTTTCTTGTGAACCTCACTCTCCCAAATCAAAGATTATGGAAGAGGATTGCGAGAAAAACTTTGTTCAAACCCTACAACAAAAAAGCTAAAGGAACAACAATCTGATTTTTGCTATCAATAGTTATTTTTAAGATATTTTACTCTATTGTAGTTAATATGAGATTAAGAAGAAAAACTAAATGAAAAAGTAGACCCCCTATCCTCTTGGCTCTCTATCTCCAAAACTGTATTGTGTAACTTCAAAATCTGCTTAACAATAGCTAATCCCAACCCCATAGAGTTATCCCATGAGTGTTCATCTGTTCTAAAAAACTTTTTTGTAACTTTGTCAATATTCTCTTTTGAAATTCCTACACCATGGTCAATTACAGAGACTCTTCTATTTTCAAATTTAACCGTGACCACCTCTTTAGAGTACTTAAGAGCGTTCTCTATAAGGTTTTTTAAGACAATCTCCATTAATGCTCTATCTGCTTTGAGCACAAAAGACTCACCCTCTACAACTATCTCTCGATTTTTATATTTGTCCTCTAAATTGAGTGCTACTTCGTGTGCCAAAGGCTTTAAGTCAAACTTACTAAGTTGCAATTTTTGGCTACCACTCTCAAAACGATTCCACAAAAGAAGACGACTTAAAAGCTCCTCTATCTTCTCCCCATTATTGTAAATCTTAGATAAAAATTTAACCCTTAGACCTTTAGGAATATCTTCATCTTCTATTAATGTTTGAGAGTAACCCATAATCGAAGCAATAGGATTTCTAAACTCATGAGCAATAGCAGAGAGCATATCTGAGCGTTGACGATTTTTTAGCTTGATTTTTGCAGTATATTTACGTTTCTGTTTCTCTTTTTTTTGTATCTTCCTTAACATCTGAATAAGCTTCTCATTAATGCTCTCAAACTCACGTGTAAAAAAATGTGCAGAAAGTTCAGGTTTAATAGTTGCTCCAGAGAGATAATCTTCTACATTTTTTAACTCTTTAGAGATACACTTAGTTCCATAGTAAACCGAAATCAATAGTATAATTTGAGAAGCTACAAAAATGCTAATATAGAAGTAGATATTTTTAAACTCATCTGGAGTAATAATTAAAACAAAAGAGAATATAAAAGTAACAAAGATAACAAGAGTTATAAGTCTGGCTATGACATATTCACTCAATGATGGTCGTCTGTACATAGCCACGTTAAACTATCTTCCTTCAAGTTCTCGTACTTGTTTTTTTAGTTTGTTAATCTCTCTAGTATATTGGTCTAAAGACTCCTGAATCTCTCCAATATCCCACTCCTCTACTGCTAACTCTAACTCATCATGCTTTTCACGATACATTGCTAAAAGTTTTTCAATTTTTGCTTTTAACTCTTCTACTGTTTCATTTACTACTTCTGACATGGTTTATCCTTTCCTATAAGATTTAGAACCTTTTTATCATATTAACGAAAATATTATAAAGAGTCTCCACTTCTTTAATACTTGTTCTCTCATTTAATCCATGAATTCGGTCATTAATGACTCCAAACTCCACAACTTCTATGCCATAAGGAGCAATATGCCGTCCATCGCTTGTACCTCCTGCTGTTGAGAGTTTAGTTTTTAGACCTGTCTCCTCTTCAATAGCTTTACTTAACTCTTTGACAATAAACGACTCTCTATTAGTTACAAAAGGGTATGAGCCTTGTTGTAACTCCAACTCATACTCTAAACCATTAAGCTTCTCTTCCATAAACTCTCTAACACTCTCTTGAGTAGTATTGGTTGAGTTTCGCACATTGAACATCATCTTTAACTCATTTGGAGTTACATTTGTCACCTCCATACCTGAACGAATATCGGTAATAACCAATTTAGATGGAGCAAAGTTCTCATCTCCATTGTCAAGGTTATGCCCTGCAATCTCAGCTAAAATAGGAGCTATATTATGAATAGGGTTTATTGCTTTTTCAGGATAGGCAGCGTGTCCCTGTTTTCCTTTAAGAGTCAAATAGCCATTAATAGAACCACGACGACCAATCTTAATGGCATCTCCCATCTCTTTTTCACAAGTAGGCTCAGCGATAATACAGTAATCAGGTAGCAAATCTATCTCTTTTAGATGTTTTAAGACTATCTGAGTTCCATAAGTTCCATCACCCTCCTCATCAGAGGTAAGAAGAAGTGAGATACGACCTGAAAAATCATCATCCATATCACGCACAGCTTGAACAAAAGCAGAGAGACCAGACTTCATATCTTGTGTTCCTCTAGCGTAAATGTAACCATCTTTTATCATTGGTACAAAAGGGTTGGTCTCCCACCCATCACCAGCTGGAACAACATCTACATGACCTGCAAAACAGAGGTGTTTCCCCTCTTTAAACTTTTTAGTTAAAAAGAGATTTTTTACTCCACCTTCGTTTATCCATATTGCTTCAAAATCTGCTAAATAATTTTCTATATATGTTAGCAACCCACCATCATTAGGAGTTACTGACTCTACTGAGAGTATTTTTAAAAATAAATCTATAACGTCTAATCTTTTTTCCATAAATATTATTACCTATAATTTAGTTGAGGAACAATATCAAATAAAGTTAAAGCTTCTTCTTAATAAGCTCAATAAACTTTTCAAAATCTTTAAGCTCATACTCCCCTTCTCTTTGTTTCTCGCCCCACATCTCTTCTGGAAAATAGCTATCATTTTTAAATCGTGCTATAACATACCAATAGTACTCAGGAAGAGCTGTTCCAAATGTGACAATATTTATCTTATCAGGATTAAAAAACTCCATCATAGCTTTATTTAAAATATCTATAACCCTTAAAATCTCTTTTCTCAATAACTCCTGCTTTTGAGGTAGTAAGTTTTCAGGCTCTCCTAGTGAAATTTTAAACCATGGCACTTCAGAAGGGACAACCTCCAATTTAAGAAAACTATTTTTATATATTATACTCATTTAAATCCTTTAAAATAACTTTATTATATTTTATAATTATTATCTTAAAGTTACAAACTTTCTAAAAAATGAAAAGCTTTAAATAGTATTGTGTTATAATTTAATTAAAATTATTAAAGGCTTTAAAGATGGCAGAAGACACATATAATCTATCGACACATGATATGGAACATGAAGTAGTAGAGCATGTTATTTTGGAAAAAAAAGGTCTTTTAAAGGGGCATCATAACCATTTTCTTCCTAAGAAAAAAGTCAAAAAAGAGAGAAAAAAACTCTCAAAAGAAGATATTCGTTTTTTTCTTATAGGTTATGCTATTATTGGAGTTGAACTTTGGTTACTCTATTATGGCTTGAAGCACTATTCACTATTTTCATAATTTAATACAAATTGGCATATTTAAAATAAAATAGTGCGTTAGGAAACGCACTCTAGTAAATACTATTTTACTACCAAATTCACCATCTTATTAGGAACAACTATCTCTTTAACAACATTTTTACCCTCTAACCATTTAGTAACACTCTCTTTTGCTTGAGCGACAATTTTATCTTTAGAGGCAGTTGCTTCTACCTCTATCTCTGCTCTTCGTTTACCATTTACAGCTACAGCTAGAGTAATGCTATCTTGAACAAATACCTCATCTAAAACCTCTATCTTTCCTGCTAAGTTTTTA
>JALWMP010000056.1 GCA_026996165.1 Campylobacteraceae bacterium | reverse complement strand
CAGAGAAGTATCTGTTAGAGGAGCTTGTGCCATATATTGAGTATGGGGCAAGTCCAAGAGCTACTATTGATTTGTATAAGGCTGCACGAGCAGTAGCTTTTCTTAAGGGGCGAGATTATGTCTCACCCATTGAAGTAGCCTACATTGCCAAAGAGGTTTTAAGACACCGTATTATTCTTTCGTATGAGGCTCAAGCAGAGGGGATTACTCAAGATATGATTGTTGAGAAAGTATTGGGAATTGTTCCTATTCCATAGCCTATGAGTACAAAACTAAAAAAACTACTACTAAAAACAAGAAAGCAGGTCTTTGGTGAGATGTTGGGAAACAACCCATCTCTGTTTCAAGGAGAGGGTTTTGAGTTTACAGAGCTTCGTGAGTATATCTATGGTGATGATATTCGCAAGATTGATTGGAAGACAACAGCAAAGCTTGGTAAGCCTTTTATTAAAATCTACCATGAAGAGCGAGAGTTAAATGTGGTTACTGCTGTTATGTTGGGCGGCTCTAGCTACTTTGGAACAGTACGTCAAAAGTCAGAGGTTATGGCAGAGTTGGTGGCATTAGTTGGCTTTTCAGCTGTTAAAAACAGTGACCTCTTTACAAATATTATCTTTGCAGATAAGCTCTACACCATGAGCAAACCAAATAAGAAGTTTTTTGCCATAGAGGATGCTCTCTTTAAAATAGAAGCCTTTGAGATGTTAGGAAAAGAGAGCAACTACCAAGCTCTAAGCGATACCCTATATAAACGTCTTAAGAGAAAATCACTACTCTTTATTATCTCCGATTTTGTAGGAGAGGTAAATTTAGCACTTCTATCTAAAAAGCATGATGTAGTGGCTATTGTAGTTAGAGATAGATTTGAAGAGAAGCCTAGTGAGTTGGGGTTTGTTCATCTTATAGATATGGAGAGTAGAGCTAGTTTTGAGGGGGTATTAGGAGAGAGTGAGCTTAAAGATTACGAGAAGGCTTTAGTACAAAACGATACAAATCTCTTTAGACATTTTAAAAAAAATGGTGTGCGTTATGTTAAAGTATATACAGATGAAGAGCCTTATTTGAAGTTGGCTAAGTTATTAACTAAATAATCAAGAAACCCCCAAAACAAACCAATAAGGCTCAAAACTCTCCTCAACTAAAGAGCCAACCAAAGAGATAAATAGCTCATAATCGTTTAGAGTATGGGCTTTGTCTAGTGCCTCATAGTAGGCTAAACGATTCTCTACTTTGAGTATCACAGGGGGAAAACCACTCTTCATTAACTCAAAGTTCATTAAGAGTCGTGCTGTTCGTCCATTGCCATCAACAAAAGGGTGTATGCCCACAAAGTCAACATGCACACGACAGGCTCTCTCTATTGGGTGTAGGCTTTGAGCTTTGGTTTTGTACCACCTTATAAACTCTTCCATCTTACTAGCAACTTTAAAGTGGCTAGGAGGACGATGTATTGCACCTGAAATAAGTACATTTATATTTCGGTAGCACCCTGCATTTTTATCGTCTATATTTTTTAAGATGAGTGAGTGGAGCGATTTGATAGTATGTTCGCTTAACATCTCATCTTTTTGGACTAAAGACTCAACAAACAAAATAGCCTCTTTATGGTTAATAACCTCAAAGTGTTCTCTTAGGCTTTTACCTCCTACTGTAATACCCTCTAGGGCTACCTTTGTCTCATTGAGTGTTAGGGTATTTCCCTCAATAGCATTAGAGTTGTATGTCCACTTTACAATCAAATCCTCTTTTAGATTTTGCACAACAGTAGGCTCTAATGGTCTATGGCTATCTAGTCTCTTTTTTAGGTTATCTAGTTTTTTAAAATTCATGGTTTTATTATAGCAGATATTTGATTTATGGTATACTAAACAAAATTTATATATAAATGGATGAAGAGTTGACAAAAAAAATAGACACAACTACCTCTACCACATCAATCTATAAAACCATAGACCTGTTTTGTGGGATTGGTGGGATTAGAAAAGGGTTTGAGCTTACAAACAGATTCTCTTGTGTACTATCAGCAGAGATTGATAAATATGCTTGTATGACTTATGAACATCTCTTTAATGAGAATCCATTTAATGATGTGAGTAGTGAAGGGTTTAAAGAGAGAGTTGAAGTAGTAGATTATGATGTACTATTGGCAGGTTTTCCTTGTCAGTCATTTTCTATTGCTGGTGAAAAAAAAGGCTTTGAAGATACTACAAGAGGTACACTATTTTTTGATATTGCAGATATACTTAAACGCACAAAACCAAAAGCATTTTTTCTTGAAAATGTTGAAGGACTTTTACGTCATGATAGGGGTAAGACATTTAAAATCATTATAGATACTTTGTTTAATGAGCTTGGTTATAGGGTCGTTGGAGTAGATGAAGAACTGCGTTATGATGCCCAATCATTTTTACGAAAAACAGTAGATTTTGGACTTCCTCAAAAGAGAGTACGTACCTATATTGTAGGATTTAGAGATGATTTAGTTCCACCTAACTATAAATTTGATGAACTACCTACAAAAAGAGAGAAATCTATATTTAATAATCTGTATGATGTATTAGAAGATGATGTATCTGCAAAATACTATCTCTCTGAACAGTATATTAGAACACTTGAAAAGCATAAAGCTACACATAAAGCAAAAGGTAATGGTTTTGGGTATAAAGTTGTAAATGTTGGAGAGAATCCCATATCGAACACTATTTTAGCAACAGGTGGAAGTGGCAAAGAGAGAAATCTGATTGTTCAAGAGAAGCCAGAGTATTATGGTATGATGTTTGGTAGTAAAAAATCACCTATTAATGATAAAGGCATTAGAGTAATGACACCTACAGAGTGGGCGAGATTGCAAGGGTTTAAAGATTATGCTTTTGTAAAAAATGGTGTTGATACTTTTTCATTTCCTAAAGGTGTAAGTGAGACACAACAGTACAAACAGTTAGGAAACTCTGTTTCTATTCCTGTTATTGAGGAGTTGGCTAAATATATCTATAAGCAGTTAGAGGAGTTTGAGAGTTATGGGGTTTAATAGAGGTGAATGGTCAGAACTATATACTTTTTTACATCTACTTATCAATCCTAATTTAGAGATAGTTGATGAACACTTAAAGTTGATAAATAACAGTACATTCCAAGTTATGCAAATAGAGTTAGAGGATAAAACACGATATAAAATTCAAAAAGATAATAATATAACCAAAATTAGAGCTTCAGGAGTTAAAAAAGTATATCTTATTGATAATCTAAAAGAGGAAAAAGATATTTTATTAGATAAGATTTTAAATCATAAAAAATCAAAAGGTTCATTTGAAATTAAAGAGATTCAACCACTTATTGATGACTTGCTTGATGGGCATAAGTTTAAAGGAAAATCTAAAGCTAAAGGTGATTTAGAAGCAGAAGTTTTAGACAGAAAAAGAGGTAGTAGTTTTGATTTAAAATACAACATAAAGTCTAGTTTAGGAAGCTCTGCAACACTACTTAACGCGTCGAGTCATACAAATTTTATCTATGAAGTAAGCAATATTGATGATAATATTATGAATCAAAACAATGCTATAAAAGGTAGAAAAAAACTCTTAGAAAGAGCTAGTTTTTTACAAAATAGTGATGCAGTTATTGAGTTTATAAAAGTGCAAAGTGATACTTTTTCATATAACTTAAAAATGGTAGATTCAAATTTAGACAAAATTTTAGCTGATATGCTCTATCTCTCTTATATAAAAAATGAAAAAGATATTCAAAAACTTATAGCTCTTACTGTTAAAAATGAAGATGAATATAACTTTTACAAAAAGAAAATTGCTGATTTTGCCAATGCTGTAACCTTTGGAATGAGAGCAAGTGAAAGATGGAATGGAACAAATGAGGTAAATGGTGGCATAATTATAGTTACGAAAACAGGTGAAGTCTATCTGTTAGATTTAATCTATTTTAAAACTGTTGTAGATAAGTATTTGATTGACAATATTAAATTAGATAGTCCTAGCTCTACTAGATATAAGATGTTTGAGATTTATAAAGAGAGTGGGAGATACTATTTTAAATTGAATTTGCAGGTTAGGTTTAAGTAGATGGTTGAAGAGGAGTATGACTTTTTTTCTATTGAGAGTTTAAATGTTTATGAGTTTTTAGATGTTAGGGTTAAGAGTCCTGATAGTTCTGTGAAGTTAGTGGATACTAAACTATTAGTATTTGCAAAATAAATTTATATTATGGGAAAATAAATAATGTACTTAAAACATATTGCAATTAAAAATATTGGTCCAATTTCAGAGTTAAATATTAAATTACCTTTTACTGAAGAGGGGAATCCTAAACCTATAATTTTTGTAGGTGAAAATGGAGCAGGTAAAACAATAATGCTCTCTCAAATTATAGACAGTTTCTATGAAATAAGTGGTGGAATATTTAATGATATTAAAGTTGCTCAAGGAATGGGATATAAATATTTTAAAATTTCTGGTGGAATTAATATACAGATTGGAAAAGATAATGGGTTTTCGGCCTTACAATTTGAAGAAGGTGTTGATAAAATTGAATACCTAGATAAAGTAGGCAATGTTAAAGAAGATATTCAAAAATTAGTTCCTAATTTTGGATTAGTTCAAACAACTGAAGAGAATGAAAAAATAACTACTTCATTAAATGAAGAACTAAAAAATACTTTAGAAAAAAGTTGGCTTAATGGAGTTTACTTTTATCAACCTGCATATAGATATGAAGAACCATTTTGGAAAGTAGATGATTTTAGGAAAAAAGTAATATTTGAAGATAAGAAAAGATATAGTGGTAAACTGAACAAAGAGATAGAAATTATTTCATCTTTTAATAAAAATAAGTCTTTTTTAATGGATTTAGTTTTAGACCAAGAGATATATAAAGATGATGATAATCATAGAATATTGTGGAATAGTATAAATATTATTCTTAAAGGTATAAAAAATAATGAAAATGTAAGATTTGGAATAGGTAAAAGAGGAAATACAAGGGTTAGTATTGTTGATATTGATAAAGATGGGAATGCTCTTTCATCACTAAATTTAGATACTTTATCCTTAGGAGAATCTGTATTATTAAATCTTTTTATAAATATAATTAGGCACTCTTGTCAATATGAATCAAAACCATTAAATGAGATTGTTGGTATTGTTGCTATTGATGAAATAGACATACATCTGCATACAAATCTACAAAGTAATATTTTACCCCAACTTATAAAATTTTTTCCAAAAGTACAATTTATTATTACAAGTCATTCACCTTTATTTTTACTAGGTATGGAAAGAGAGTTTGGAAAAGATGGTGTTGAGATTAGAAATATGCCAAATGGAGAATTGATTACTACAGAACGATTTGTTGAATTTGAAAATGCTTACAAGGTTTTAAAAGAAACTGAAATATTTGAAAAAGATATAAAGAAAGAAATAGAGAAAATTAATAAACCTATCTTATATGTTGAAGATGAATATTATCAAATTTATCAAATTGCTTATTTAAAATTAAATAATATAGAGTGTGATGAAAATAATTTTGAAGAAAAATTTGGCATCCTTCACTACAAACCAATCCCATAGACACTTTAAGTAAAAAGAAAATAGACAATACTCCCCCCTTTACAAAAAAATTACCTAAAAAAGTAAATTTATTGACAGCTAT
>JALWMP010000055.1 GCA_026996165.1 Campylobacteraceae bacterium | reverse complement strand
TATTTAAAAACTTCGAAAAAAACTCAAATAGACGTTTGTTTTGTTCTCTTATATTTAGTTGTTAAAGACCACTTAAAAACTCTGGAAACTTTATCGACTTAAACTCTAAGTCGTCCCCAATGTTCTTGGACGCGTATTATAGGAGATTTTCTTTTGCTTGTCAAGGGTTTTTTGAAATTTATTAAAAAAAATATCTTTTTTTATTTATACTTACTATATAACTAAACAGGTTATATTAAGTTCTTTATTTCTTAAAAAGAAGATAATATTATTTAATATTATTTAATATTTATCTAAATATTGATTTATTTTTATTTTTTTTTATTTTAAGCTATGACTGAGGAAAAGTCGTTTATAATATTCAATGCGTTAATTTTTTGCATAAAATACATAGGAGAATATTATGACAATTCAAAATACACTCAAGCTATCACTTATAGCAATGGCAGTGGTATCAATAGCACAAGCAACAGATGATTTACCACCTGCAAAACCAGGGCAATGTTTTACAAAGGCGTTCTATCCAGCAAAATATGCTACAACTACAGAAAGAGTTTTAGCAAGAGAAGCTAGTGAAAAAGTACAAGTAATTCCAGCTAAATATGGTTGGACTACACAAAAAATCAAAGTTTCTGATGGAACACAAAGAACAATAACTATTCCAGCTACTTATAAAACAGTTTATGAAAGAGTTTTAGCTGTTCCTGCAACAAAAACTTGGCGAACTAGCTTAAGAACAAATGCACCTGAAGCATCTGCTACATTAATGAATGCTGCACGTTCAGCAGGTATGCCAATAGATTCAGCTAGACCAGGGACTTGTTTTTATGAGTGTTATGCTCCAGCAAAATATCAAAAAATTACAGAAAAAGTTTTAGCTTCAGAACCAAGTGAAAGAGTTGTTGCAATTCCAGCAAAATATAAAACAGTAACTAAAAGAATTCTTGTATCAGAAGGTACTGAAAAACTTGTTACATCTCCAGCTCAATACAAAACTGTTAGAGAAAGAGTTTTAGTTTCTCCTGCAAGAACAGAGTGGAAAAAAACAAGATGTCAAGATAGAGGATGTAATCAATCTGAAGTTGTATGTTTGGTTGAAATTCCAGCTGTATACAAAACTGTAACTAAAAAAGTTGTTGCGAAACCTGCTTCAACAAGAAAAGTGACTACACCACCTGTATATAAAACTGTTCAAGTACAAGAATTAGTACAACCTGCTTCAAGTAAAACAATTCCTGTTCCTGCTACTTATAAAACAGTAACAAAAACTAAAAAAGTTGCAAATGGTCAATATGGTTGGACAAATAGCCCATCTAACTGTTCAAATGCTATTTCTACTGGTTATGCAGCAGCAGATGGTGTTGGAGCAAATGCAGGAAATGGTGCAGGTGCAGCAGCTGGTGCAGGTTCAAGACTTTCAGCTTCTGCAAGACCAACAGGAAACAAAGTATGTTTAACAGCAACACCTCCAAAATATAATAAAGTTGCTAAAAAAGTAGTTGCAACTCCAGCAAGAACAAGAGTAGTTACAACTCCTCCTAAATATAAAACTGTAAGAATTAAAAAACTTATTTCTCCTGCAAGTGAAAGAAGAATTGCTATTCCAGCAACTTATAAAACTGTAACTAAAAAGAGAATGGTTGCTGATGGTTATGCTAAATGGGTACGAGTTGTTTGTAAATCAAGCATGGGTACAGAGACTATTATGAAAGTACAAAGAGCTCTTAAAAATGCTGGTTACTACCATGGACCAATCGATGGTGTTTGGGGTTCAGCTTCTAAAGCAGCAACTCGTGCTTATCAAAAAGCAAAAGGTCTTCCTGTAGCTGGTCTATCTATTGCAACTATGGACTCTTTAGGTCTTTAATTTTTAAAGCAATATATTCAGAAGAGATTTTTTCTCTTCTGTACTTCATAAAATCTAATTAATTTAAACTTCTTATTCAACTTCTTTTAAACTTCAACCGAATATACTAAGCTGACAAATATCAATGGTAATTGATATAATTAATTTATTCAAAACAATAAAATTTTATTGTTTTAGACAAAGGATTTTTATGGCTCTTTATGATAGAGATTATAACAACAGTGCTAATAGTGTAGCTTATGATAGTGGTATAGCTACATCATCTTCTGTAGCATTTATGAAAAAAACATATCAGCTATTAGCTGTTAGTATGATAACTGCTGCAGCAGGTGCTTATGTAACTATGCCTTATGCTGTAGAGATTATGCAGTATAAATGGTTTATATTTGGAGCAGAACTACTTATCTTATTTTTTGGATTAAGTATGTCAAGAGGTAAACCAGGATTAAATCTATTTATGCTTTTTGCATTTACTTTTTTAAGTGGAGTATCTTTAGTTCCTCTACTTGCAAGATTTATAGGAATGGGAAGTGGTGCTACAATAGGAACTGCATTTTTAATGACATCTGTCCTCTTTGGTGCTTTAAGTCTTTTTGCAATCAATTCAAAAAGTGACTTCTCAAGTTGGGGTAAACCACTCTTTATTACGCTAATTATCGTAATCATTGCCTCTTTAGTTAACTATTTTATATTAAATAGTCCAATAATGCACATTGTTATCACAGCTGGTATTTTACTACTCTTTTCAATATTTACTATCTATGATACACAAAATATTGCAAATGGTGCTTATGATTCAGAAGTAGATGCAGCAGTGTCACTATATTTAGACTTTCTAAATATGTTTACAGCTCTTCTTCAACTTTTAGGAATTATAGACGATGACTAAATAATATCTTTAGAGATTTTTCTCTAAAGATTTAAATTACTTTAACAAAAAGAACTTCAAATTCTAAATATCCTAATGGATAATTTTCTAATAGATATTTTGTTTGCTTATAACTCAACCTTTCTACTCCTCCACTAATCCCACTTCTTTTTATATATTTAAGCATCTCATGTACTGAATTAAAATCTAAAGTATATTCAACAACTTCCATTTCATAATTAAATACTTTATCTAAAGCTTTAATTAAATCACTTTTAGTATATATAGGAGAGGTAATATTGGCTGTTTTATGTAGTGTCCTAAAAGTATTAGCTGTAAAAAAAGAGAAATAGTGTTCTTTAGCAAGTGGAGCAATAGTTCTTAAGAGGTTCAAAAGATTATTACTCCACTGTAGAGCAGATGAGGAGATTAATAGGTCAAATTCATTTTTTTTAAAAATTGAAAATGAGCTAGATTGATTAAAATCCATACATATTTTTTGAATATACTCATTTTCAGGATGAATAGATAACATCTCTTTTGAGAAATCAAAAGCTACAAATTTATTGAATTTTATATCATTATGATTAAAAGCATTATATATAGCTCCATCTCCAGAACCTAAATCTAAAATCTTATTATAGATACCTTTAGGAACATAAGATGCTAATCTTCTTGCCACCTCTTTTTGTATCATATTGTATTTATTATATTCGTAGGCAAATCTCGAAAATTCTTTAACTATTTCCATTTATCTCAGTTTCAATTAATTTAGGGTATAATCGCCAAAATTATACCCAATTTGAAGTTTATTTTAAAGAATAACTTCAACATTCAGAGAGGAAAAAATGATTTCAACACTATTAGTTGTACAAATTCTTTTAACTATTGCGATAGTTATTGCTGTTTTATTGCAGAAAAGTTCAAGCATTGGCTTAGGTGCTTACAGTGGAAGCAATGAATCTATGTTTGGAGCAAAAGGACCAGCAGGATTTTTAGCAAAAGCTACCTTTATATTAGCTATTTTATTTGTACTTAATACCCTTACCATGGGTTATATATATAATAAAGAAAAAGCTCACTCGGTTGTAGATACAATAGACCCTACAACATCTGTTCCTACAACAAACAACACACCTAAAAAGTAATCTCTTAGGGAGTTAAAAACTCCTAAAGAGATTTTTTTACCTTACTCTCAAACAAACGTTTCTACAAGCAAAAAAAGGGTAAAATCTCTCCATTAAGTATTAAAAAGGAATATACATGTTAAGTGAAATTTACGACCACACACAAGAGCAGATGACAAAAAGTGTTGAAGCTCTAAAAAGAGACTTTTCAACACTACGAACAGGAAAGGTAAATACTAATATAGTTGATAATATTAAAGTAGACTACTATGGAACACCAACAGCTTTAAATCAAGTTGGTTCTGTAATTGTAACTGATGCTACAACAATCTCTATTACACCTTGGGAGAAGAGTATGTTAGCTCCGATTGAAAAAGCTATTCAAGAGGCAAATATTGGTGTTAATCCAAATAATGATGGAGATTTTATTAAACTATTTTTCCCACCTATGACATCAGAACAACGTCAAGAGATTGTAAAACAAGCTAAACAGATGGCAGAAAAAGCTAAAATTGCTATTAGAAATATTAGAAAAGATGGGAATGACAAAATAAAAAAACTTGAAAAATCAAAAGATATTTCAGAAGATGAATCTAAAAAAGGTCAAGCAGAAATTCAAAAGATTACAGACAAAAATGTTGCAAATATAGAGTCTATTCTTGCAACTAAAGAAGCTGATATTTTAAAAGTTTAATTATGAATATTGAACAAGAATATCTCGATGCCCAAGCACTTTTAGAGGGGCATTTTTTATTAGCTAGTGGTAATCACTCAAGACGTTATCTTCAAAGTGCAAAAGTTTTAGAAAACCCTAAACGTGCAGAGCTTATCTGTAATGCACTAGCAGATATGATTCAAAAGAGTGGTCTAAAAATTGATACTGTATGTGCACCTGCCCTTGGTGGGGTACTAGCAGGATATGAACTTGCCCGTTCATTAGGTGTCCGTTCTATATTTGTTGAAAAAAAAGATGGTGGTATGGAACTTCGTCGTGGCTTTCAAGTAGATAAAGGTGAAAATATTCTTATTTGTGAAGATATTATTACTACAGGTGGTTCAGCTATGAAAGCAGCTCTTGCCATAGAAGCATTGGGTGGAAAGGTTGTTGCATTTGCATCTTTAGCAAATAGAGGTTTTTGTAAAAGAGAAGGTTCTAACATAGAGGCTAAACCTGAATGTAAACTACCTTCAGATGTACCATTTTTTGCACTAGACGACTTCACTTTTGAGATGTATGCTCCAGAGGAGTGTCCAATGTGTAAAGAGGGTTCAGTTGCTATAAAACCAGGTAGTAAATCTTAGTAGAATTATCTTAAATCCTATAGGTTTGATTTTATTGAACCTATAGGTTTATAACATTGATTTCTTAGAAACAGCTTTCTTATCTTCCACAGTTACTTTACATAAATTATGCTATACTCTTAACTATAAACTTTAAATATAAGGAAAAACAATGAAAAAAAGAGTTTTAAAACCTATTATTGCCTCTACAATAGCTACATTAATGTTAGCAGGGTGTGTAAATGGAGAAATGCCAACAATTAAAAATGCTGATGGAACAACTAACAATACACAAACAGGTGCAATTATTGGTGGTTTACTAGGTGCTGTAGTTGGTGGGTCAACAGTCAATCATAGTGGAAAACGTGTTCTAATTGGTGGTGCTTTAGGTTCAGCTGTTGGTGCAGCTATTGGATATAGTTTAGACCAACAAGCAGCAGAGGTAGCACAAGTACTTAATACAAATGTTAACAATAATCCTTCAGCAGAGCAAAATGTAGACAATGACCTTATTGTTTCAAATACTAATAAATATGTAAAAATTATGTTTCGTGACGATATGATGTTTGCAACCAATTCTCCAACACCAACACCATCTGCACAAGCAAAAATTGCAAAACTTACACCAGTACTAAAAAAATATCCAAATACCATTATACAAATAGTTGGACATACTGACAACAGAGGAAGCTTTCAATATAATCAAAAACTATCAGAAGAGAGAGCTTCATCAGTAGGAAATACAATTCATGCTAGTGGTGTACAAAATCCAATCTACTCAAAAGGGTGTTCTTTTAGTAAACCTATTGCTCCAAATACATCACCAACTAATATGGCTCTAAATAGACGTGTAGAGGTATACTTATATCCAAATCAAGAGTCAGTTATTGACCCATGTAGATAATAATCTCTATTTAAAGGTATAATATCTTGCTGGATAGTCACCATTTAATAAGATTTCATTAGTGTAGAATATAAACTGAGGAGATTCATCTTCTCCTCCAACAGGAATAGGAATAGGCTCTGTAATATTAATTTTTTTCTTAATCTTTTTCAATAAATCTCTACTCTCAAAATCTTTAATAGAAAATTCATCTACTAACAAATCATAAGCACTTTTTTTATCATTACTATAATGTTGCACTTTCTTAGTTAAGAAGAGAGAGTTATCTATCTCACTACTTCCTCGTTTTAATATATAAATTGCCATATCTTTGTTTTTCTTACTAATCTGCATCGCACCAATTACTACAATAAAGACAATAATTACAGAAACAAGTACCTCAATAAGAGTAAACGCTCTTCTATAATAATTTTTTATATTATTTTTCAATAAAATGCTCCACTATCTCTTAAATCATATTTTTCTTTAATCCATAACTCTTTTGCTTCATCCATATCTTGCACTTTTTTAGCTTTTCCAAAAAAACTAGGAAGATAGAAAATACCATTACTACTTTTAATAACAAGCTGAGTGGTACTTCCATTTGGGTAGAGATGGTAGCGAAGACATAGCTTTTTATCTTTAAAGCGTCCAAGCTCATCTAATTTAACAAAGTGGTCATTATTGTCAAGTTTATAGAGTTCTACATCTTTACCAAATTTAACTCCACCATCATAAGCTGAAATTTGTCCATGTTGAAGAGTATAACACTCTTGACACTTTTTAATACAAAAGAGTTCAATATCTCCTTGACCTTGAAATGAGTTACGAAAGCTAGTTGGAAGTGAAGATGAGTCTAAAACCCTATTTTCTTGTTTCTCTTTATGTGCTGCTGATGAGAAAACCATAGCACCCACCATTGTTATAATAAAAATAACAACAATGAGTTCTAGTAATGTAAAGGCACGAGAGTATCTCATGAAAAACTACTATTTACCCTCTTCACAACCAGGGTAGACAATATCTTCATCACTACCTGTTCCACCCTCTTTTCTATCACCTGCATAAGAGACTAGTTTAAAGCTATCACCTGTTTTAATATACATATATGGCGTTCCCCATGTATCCTTCGGCAATTTTTTATAGTATGGATTACGAGGATATTGTGGATACTTATCACTATCTGGGTTAGAGAGTAGAGCTTCTAATCCCTCTTCTGTATCTGGGTAAGCAGAGTTATCCATCTTGAAGTTTTCCAAAACATTTGCAATAGATGCCATATCAGTACAAGCTAATTTTCTTTGTGCCTCATCTTTCTTTCCTACAATAGAAGGAACAACAACTGCTGCTAACATTCCTAAAATAGCAATAACAACCAATAATTCCAATAGAGTAAAAGCTCTTTTTGTTGTTATTTGTTGTTTAGACTTAACTTCATTAATTACTTTTTGTTTTTTATAAAAACTTAAAGTATTATTATTTAGTCTTTTTAGGTCGATTTCTTTAGTCATCATTAAAATCCTTAGTTAAAGTTAGTTATAATAGCGTTGATTTTACTTGAATTGAGCTTTATAATGGATAAAAAAAAACAAGGGATTGCACTTTTTATAACACTGATGGTCATTGCCTCTATAATGTCAATAATTGCAGTCTCTTTTAGTTATTTAGAAAAAGCTCAAAAAGATGCTGGTAAGACATCAGCTATCATACAAGGTGATCTTTTATATAACAACACTGTAGAGATACTAAAACGTTTTTTTCCAGCTAAAAGTAATAACAGTGATAAGCTAGAGATACTCTATTCAACTCCTCTTCCTTTAAATGAACCCAAAAGTGGTTTCTCTTTGACAATTAGTTGTCAACCATTGATGAGAGGAGTGCCTATTTCATGGTTAGATGACTCATTTACTAAAAAAGTTCCTCAAAAGACTGATTTAGCTAAAAAAATCTTGCAAAACATTATGGAACAATATGAGATTGAAGACCCTAATCAATTAGAGGAACTTATATTTAAAGCTATTAGTGCAAAACCTTTAGATAATGAAGAGTATAGACCTAGAGTTAGAGCAAAAAAAGGTATCATCTCAAAAGAACAATTTAATAGAATTTTAGTTGATTATATGTTTAAAACAGATGATAAAAAAGCTTTAACTATTCCATGGGATAAATACTTTACTTTCACTACAGTAGACAATAAAACAAAAATAGATGGTGTTTACCTATCTACTGAGTTTATATCAGTAGCATTTGATATTCCTATAGAAATAGTACAAAGTGACTGGAATCCTCAAGAGATGACTCTAGTTGAATTTTTAAAACAAAATGGTATATCAAAACCCATTAATAAAAATATATACAGTAACAAAGCCCTTAATGCAATGAATTGCGAAACAACATATACCTATAAAAAGAATCAATATGGGTTTAATTTTAATTATATAGACGGAAGGAGTGGTAACTTTGAGTTTAAAGAACAATAATAGACTATTTATTCATAAAGATATGAAACCTGTAAACATACTAAACTCAGTTGAAATAGTACTAACACCACAGTTTTACACATTTATTCGGGAAAACTTAAATATACGCTTTGCCTATCAGGCCAAACAGATTGCAAGGTCACTCTTTGATGATTATTTAGATAGTAACAAAGAGTATCAATACCATGTCTACAAGTGCCAAGACGATTGGTGTTTTTTTGCCTATGATATAAAAGAGATAGAAGATTTTTTAAATAAAATTGGCATAGAGAAGCATCGCGTTTCTAAAATCTATTTTGCACAACAACTTAATGAAGAGCTTAAAAAGCCTATTAAACTATCTGAAAAGAGTTCTCTGTTAACTATTGATGATACGGTAACACTAATTCCTACTAAACTTATGGATAGCAATACTAAATATAATAACTTAGAATTAGAAAAGCAAAAGTTCAATTCTTCTGTTAGTATGGGTGCATCACTTGACTCATTTATCTCGTTAAAAGAGACTATAGTTTTAGGCTCACTCTTTTTTATTTTAGGTGGTATCTTTTTAATTGAAGGTAATCGCATAAAAGCCTCTGTATCAACTAATGAGGAGACTATTACAAAGCTCTTAAATAAATACCCAAAATATGGTTCAGCTATGCTACGACAAAGTATTTTAGATAAATATAAGCCAATAGATAAAATAGAGAGAAAGAAGAGAGAGAGTTTAAAAGAGATTTCAAAACTTCTCTCTTCTCAAAGTCAATTAGAGCAATTAACCATTGATAAAAATCATATTATGGCAAATATAAAAGTGTCTAATAAAAATATAGCAAATGAAGTAAATCGTAACGCTAAAGCAAAAAACTTTAAAAGTTCAAAAAATGGGCTTGAAGTGAAAGTAGAGAAGAGAATATGAATTTGATGACCATACAACGTTATAAAAATGAACTTATTCTTCTACTAGCTTTTCTCTTTTTAGTAGCTACCTTTGTCTATAAGGTTACAGCTGTTAACTATGTTAAAGAGAATCAAGCTAAAATCAATAGAGAGATTGAAGAAATTTACACTATTGTTAACCTTAAGAAACAATGGGACGGAAAAAATATTACAAAAAAAATAAAAATTTTAAAAACTATTGTTCCTACTAGTAAAGTAAAATCTTTTAAGAAAAAATCTAAAAAACTATCAGTAATATATAGTAACTTAACAGCCAATGAACTAAATAAAATAATTAATAAAATTATAAATATTAATGTTCAAATTAATCATCTAAATATTACAAAAAGTTCAAAAAATAGCTATAAACTGGAGTGTACATGCAAATGGTAAAACGAATTGTTGGTGGCTTTTTTCTTTTTATCCTACTTTTATGGCTTCTTGCACCAAAACAGGAATTCTACTATCTTTTAGAGAAATCCCTCAAAAAGAGTAATATAGTTATATCTAATGAAACCATAACAGATACATGGATAGGAATAAAAATAGACCATGCAGATATTTACATAGAGGGTGCAAAAATTGCTAGTAATAAAGAACTTAATTTCATATTTCTTTTTCTCTATGCAAAACTATCATTAGATGACTTAGAGATGGTAATTGGACCTAAAAAGATTGAACATTTTACAGCAACTTACTCTATTTTAAATCCTTTAAAAGTTATATTAAAAGGTAGAGGGTCAATAGGAGAGATAGATGGAAATATTTTTCTAAAAGAGAGAAGAGTTGAGATTCTATTTTCAAAACCAAAAAACTTAGAAACAATTAAAAAATTCTTAAAGAGAGATGCAAAAAAAGGATGGTACTATGAAAAAACTTATTAGTAGTAGACATCTTTCAACTATTGTATTTATACTATCTATTATAGTTATTGTAAAGATTATTTGGATTGCAATATCAATACTATTTCTTCCAACTACGGGAGAAGAGTATAAAGAGACAAATAAAATTAAGAGGTTATATTATCGTGTAAGTCTGACAAATGAATCAAAAGTAATTACACCTATTAAACCTATCAAAAAGAGTGTATCACCAGTAAGTTCAATGAGAGGATATAAACTTTTAGGTCTATATAACTCAAAAGATATGACTGTTGTTACTATTGAGAAATCAAGAAAGACTACTGTACTTACTAAAGGTGAAAATATTAATGGATTTGTACTTGTCTCAGCAGGTAGAGACTATGCTATATTTAGAAAATCAGGAAAAAAATTTAAACTGACTTTAACAAATGATAAAAAAACATTAAACAGAATAAAATATACTCAAAAAAAAGAACGTCCATCTTTAGTAGTTAACTCTTCTATTGTAGATGATGGTGGAGTCAAACATATTCCAAGAACACTCCTAACTTCATATACTAAAAATATGGATAAAATTTGGAAAGATATTGCTATTATGAATCACCAAACTAATGGTAAACTAGATGGATATAAAATTAACTTTGTAAAAAAAGGTAGTGACTTTGAGAAACTAGGTCTTAAAAAAGGTGACATATTAGTTGAAGTCAATTCTCAACCACTTAACTCATTAAGTGTAGCTATGGACTTTTTTAAAGAGATAAATAATATAGAAGATTTAACATTAACCGTTATAAGAGATGGAAAAAGAGAGGATTTAGAATATGAAATTCAATAAAATAGTATTAGGACTTATATTTGCACTAAGCATACATGTAAATGCAGAAAAAGTAAACATTAACTTCTCTAATCTGAGTATTAATGACTTTATTAAAATGGTTGGAAAGATTACAGGGAAAAATATTTTAATTGATGGAGATATTAAAGGCAAAATCAATTTTGTTGCACACGATAAAGATGGCGTAGAGAAAGATGAACTAATTCCTCTACTCAATGCTATATTAGAGACTAAGAAGTTAACCCTTATCAATAAAGGCTCTTACTATCAAGTAGTTAAATCTACAACAGCAGCAGGAGAAGGATTACCAGTAACAAATAATATAAATAGTGGTGGAAATACAATGAAAACTGTTGTTTTTCAACTCTCTAATGTCAATTCAGCAGTAATTCGTAATAAAATAAAAGCTCTTTTACATAGAAGTGCGAAAGTAATCAACTTTAAAAAAAATAACCTCTTAGCTGTAACAGCCTATCCAAGAACATTAAAATCAATAAAAAGTCTTATTGATAAAATTGAGCATCAAGAATCAAAAAAGAGCCAAATTGTTCATTTACAAAACGCACGAGTTAAAGATATTTTTCCAAATGTACAGAGCATGTCAAAGGCACTTTTTCCTCAAGATATTAGCTCTGAAAAAGTAGATGTTATGCAAGATATTAGTGGAAATTCCATTATTTTAGTTGGTAAAACTGCTAATGTACGTCGACTCTATAACTACATTAAACAACTTGATATTAAAGGAGAAGGTGATATTCAAAAGATGCACGTTATTCCTTTAGAGAACTCTAATGTTGAAGATATGGAGAAAATTTTAAGTAAAATTGTTCCTCAAATGACAGGAAGTACAGGAGGAGTAGGACCTATAGGAAAAGGAGGTAAACCTGTTCCAAAAGCTGTTATTGCTTCTGATGTAGAGCGTAATGCCTTAATTGTTTTAGCAAATGCAGAGCAGTATCAAAATATTTTAGATACAGTAAAAAAACTCGATATTGAAAAGTCACAAGTATATATTCAAGCTAAAATTGTAGAGGTTAATACAAACTTAGCTGAAAATATTGGAATTAAATATGGACTTAATGGAGGAGCTATAACCTCTAATGGTCTCTTCTCTTTAGCTGCTAATGCAGGTGCTCCTGCTCTTACATTATCTCAAGAGCTTTTACAGTTTTTAAATGGTAATCAAGTAACACATTTTGACAATAATGGTAACGCATATACTACTACTGAACAATCTTTTAAATTTAGTAATATCTCTAAAGTGTTTGCTTTAGGTGCACAACTTGACCTTTTAAAACAAAATGGTGCAGCACAGATTCTATCTAAACCATCTATCTTATCAACAAATAACAAAGAGTCTACTATTTATGTTGGTAGAACACAATCTATTTTAACTCAGTCACAACAGAGTACACAAGGTTCATCAAATGTACTTAATAACTACTCTCGTGAAGATATTGGTATTACTCTAAAAGTAAAACCAAGACTCTCTGCAAATAATAAAGTTTCATTAGAGATTGAAACAACTATTGAAGATATTTTACCAGGGTCTGGAGCCTCTGCTGATAGACCTACAACTACAAAAAGGTCTGTAAAAACCAATGCTATTGTTAATCATGCTGAGACTATTATCTTAGGGGGCCTTATTAAAAGTTCTGATGGTAGTTCAGTTACTAAAGTACCTATTTTAGGTGACATTCCTATTATTGGACGACTCTTTAGGTCACATGGAAAATCAAATAGTAAAGTAAATGTTGTTATATATATTACACCATATATTATAAAAAAGAGTTCTGACCTTACAACTCTCCGTGTACGTTTAGCAGAGCTAGAATCGGTACAGAAACAGTATGATAAAATCATTATGCAACAACTAGAAGAGAATAGAGGTAAATCACAAAAAAAGGGTCATGAGACTTTTTCTAGTAGCTCACAAGGAGGAACTACTGCTGTACCTGCTACATTAACTCTACCATCTTCAAAAATAGATAGTGAGTCAACTAGACAACAATATACACAACAAACAGTAACAACATCTCAACCAAGTTACGATGACCAAGATAGTGATTATATTCAGAGTGAATCAATTATGGATACATTTGACCAAGACAATGCTACCAACTTAAATAGTATTAATTCTGATGTTGAAGAGGCTGTCTATGAACCTATATCAGATTATCAAGAAGAGGAATACTAATTATGGTACGCCTAGCTAAGTTAGAGCATGTTGATTTAGAACCTTTTTGGAGTGAAAATATTGACAATAAATTAGCAATGAAACAGCAACTACTTTTTGCTATAGTTCAAGGAAAACCTTGTGCTATTGTAAAAAAAGATACTTTAGCAATGGCATTAAATCACTATGCTAAGCTTGAGATTGACTATCCTATTGTTGAAGTAGACAATGATAGCTTTGAACGTCTAAGTCATAAATTTAAAGAGATTCAAACAGGAACAGAATTTGAAAATGTAGATACTACAGCTGATGATATTATAGAAGTAGAATCTGACCTTCTTGATTTTATTCGTAACTCACAAGACCTACTCTCAAATGAGGAATCTGCACCTGTTGTTAAGCTAGTTAATTCACTCTTTTTTCAAGCTATTAAAAAAGGAGCTTCAGATATTCACATTGAGACTTTAGAAAAAAAGGGTGAAGTACGTTTAAGAATCAACGGAGCATTAAAAAAACATTTAGATATTGATAAAAATATTACAAGTTTAGTTATATCTCGTATTAAAGTTATCTCAAATCTTGATATTTCAGAGAAAAGAATTCCTCAAGATGGACGTACTCAAGTTAGTATCTCTGGAAATAGCTTAGATATTAGGGTATCTGTTTTACCTACATACCATGGCGAACGTGTAGTTATGAGGCTATTGATGACATCTGAGAGTATTCCTACACTACAAACACTTGGCTTTTCTGATGATATTACCCAAAATCTAAATAGACTTCTTACTCACTCTCATGGAATGATACTTGTCACAGGTCCAACAGGTTCTGGTAAATCAACCACTCTACACGCTTGTTTACAACACATTGCAACACCTGATAAAAATATTATTACCGTTGAAGACCCTGTAGAGTACAATGCTGAAAATGTAAATCAAATTCAGGTTAATACAAAAGTAGGACTCACATTTGCAGCAGGGCTACGCTCTATCTTAAGACAAGACCCAGACATTATTATGGTAGGGGAGATTCGTGATGCTGAAACAGCTGATATTGCATTGCGTTCGGCTCTAACAGGTCACCTCATGCTCTCTACTTTACATACAAATGATGCAACTTCAGCTATCTCACGACTTTTAGATATGGGAATTGAGGATTTCTTGCTTACCTCTACACTGCTTGGAGTCCTAGCACAAAGATTAACACGGAAACTATGCCCTGAATGTAAATCGCCTACACCTCTATCTCCTACTATTTTAAAAGAGCTAAAACTACCAGAGCAGGTCTATTTTAAAGCAAATGGCTGTAGAGAGTGTGACTTTACAGGGTACAAAGGAAGACAAGCTGTTGGTGAGCTTTTTATTATGGACGACCATGTAAAAGAGATGATGAAAGATGGACTCAATGACCATCAAATCCGTCTTGAGATGAAAAAGCGTGGTATGAAAACTATTGCCGATAGACTAAAAGAGATGCTTATTGCAGGAGAGACCTCTTACGAAGAGGCTATTCGTATTGGGATTATGGAAGATTAAACGATGAGTTCTAAAAAAGGGTTTACAATTATTGAAGTACTTATCTCTATCACCCTACTCTCTTTTGTACTAATGGCTCTATATAATAGTTCCAAAATTCTTAGAAATTCTAATCTTCATCTTTTTGAGTATCTACAAACATCAACAAATAGTCTAAAAGGTAGTAAAACACTCTTTATGGATATTCTTCAATCAGATGGCAATATTACTATTAATACCGATGAAAAATTTCATAGATTAACGCTTGAAAATACAAAAAACTCACTATACGGAGAAGCACAAGCTAAAGTAGTATGGCTTGTATATAAAGATGGCAATACTCTTTTAAGGATTGAAGGTGGAGAGTATAATATTCCTTTAAAAAATGAAGAACATGTTAATATTGATGTAATTGCTAAAGATGTTGAACTATTTAAAATATATAAAAGTAAAACAAAAACAAAGATTTTAGTAATGCTAAAACTAAAGCGACAAGAACCACAACTCTTTATGAGTCAAAATATTCAAACTATCCCTCTAAAAAATAAAACTAACAAACCTAAAACAAATATTAAATAAAATTAAAAAATAATCTTTTTTAACTAAAATAATCTAAAAAACTATATAATACAAGTTGTTTCTACACAATTTTACGATAAAATCAAATTGATAAAAAAATATTAATATATTTATTTAAGGTAATTTTAAAAATGAAAAGATTTCTATTAACTTATTGGATTGGTATAGCTCTTCTCTTTGCAATTTTCTATTGGGATATATCACCAATAAGCACAACTATTAATAATATACAAACTAACTTAACTGCATTTTTAACCTCTTTAATTCTACCACTAGGAATGCTAGAAGATTATAAAATTTTTATTGACCCTCACTATGCGTTAGTTATAGAAAAAGCTTGTAATGGTATGATTCCTTATCTCTTCTTCTTAGCATCTATTATTGCTTTTCCATCTAGCTTAATACATAAAGCCAAATGGGCTGTTATGGGTTACTTTTTTATTACAACTATAAATATTTTCCGTATATGGTTTGTAACCCAGTTTGTCTTAGAAGAGAAAAGCAACTTCTCTTTAGCACATGACTATTTAGGTAATGGACTTTTAATTTTAACAGGCTTAATTCTATTTACATCTTTTGTTAAAACACGAACAAAAACTAAAGTAGTTATTTCTCAAACTACTACAAAAACTAAATTAAACTTTTCTAAACAACCAATGACACATAATTTGATATAATTAGAAATAAAATTTTGGAAAAGAGAAATGACAGTAACAAAATACTCTGCAAATGGGAATGATTTCATTCTTATTATTCGTAAAAAGAAGAAAGACCGTTCCGAACTAGCAAAAAAGCTTTGTCATCGGCAAAATGGTGTTGGAGCTGATGGACTTGTAGTAGTTATGCCCCACCCAGAGTATGACTTTGAGTGGGACTTCTACAATGCTGACGGTAGCCGAGCTACTATGTGTGGTAATGCCTCTCGTGCTGTTGCACACTATGCAATGAGCAAAGGTATCTCTGCTGATGGAAAAGCTGAATTTTTAACAGGTGCAGGAGTTATTCGTGCTACTGTTAATGGAAACTATGTTGTCTCTGATATGACCAAGCCAACTATCTTAAGTCAAGAGATTGAAGAGGATGGAGAGGTTTGGTGGTTTATAGATACTGGTGTTCCTCACTTAGTTGCAATTCGTAATAATATTGAGGAGTTTGACCTAGAACAAGCTAAACAGCTTCGTGACAAATACAATGCAAACATAGATATATGTAAAGTAGAAAATAACACACTCTATGTACGAACCTATGAGCGTGGTGTAGAGGACGAAACTTTAGCTTGTGGAACAGGCATGGTAGCATGTTTTCTTAGAGCTAACTTAGAGAAGCTTGTAGATAACAATGTGCGTGTTTTTCCTAAGTCTGGTGATGAACTCTATGTATCACTCGAAGATGGAACTTTCAGATTTGGTGGACAAGTTACAAAGACATTTATAGCCGAAACCATAGATTAAAAAAATTTTAATATAAAAAGGAATATAATGAAAAAAATAATAACACTTCTACTACTAAGTAGTCTACTTCTATTTTCTAAAACATTAGTAACAGTTAATGGACATAAAATTACCGATGACCTACTATCTAAAAAATATAAAGAGTTAGATGATACAAAGAAACAGATGCTTCTTGAACAGCTTATTAAAGAAGAGGTTCTATATCAAAATCTTCTAAAAAAACCTTTTGTCAATACTCCTGAGTTTAAAAAGGCATTCAACCAACAAAAAGCATTAGTAGAGAAGCAATATGGAAAAAAACTCAATAAAGAGCAGTTAAGAAGTATTAAAGGTGCTATTGCTGTTGCACTATATCAACAAAAAGAGTTCCAAAAAGCTAAAGTAACTAACCAAGAGATAAAAGATTTTTACAACAACAACCCTCAACTATTTCAATATCCAAACTCTATTGAGATAGCAGATATTATTGTTAAAGATAAAAAAACAGCGGATAAGATTTTAAAATCTCTTAAAAAAGCAAAAAATTTAGATAAAGCTTTTATAGAAAAAGCTCATGAACTTAAACAAAATGGATACCTTGGGTGGTTTGGAAAAGATGCTGTACCAGCAAACCTATTTGACAAAGCCTATAAATATAAAAAGAGACGACTACTCAATGCACCTGTAAAGACAAAGCATGGATATAATGTAGTCTACCTATTAAATAAAAAACCAGCAGGAAAACTTAGTTTTAAAGAGGCAAAACCAAGAGTTAAACAGCTACTCAAACAGAAAAAAGTAGTTGAAAAATTAAGAGAAAAAGTAGAGAAACTTTATGGTGAGGCTGAGATAGTCTATTAATATAAGAGGAGTGCTATACTCCTCTCTTCTCTCTTTTATAATCTAAATAACTTATAAGCAATATAATTGCTACTCCTAAATCTATCATAACATCAGCATAATTAAAAACAGCAAAATTAAATCCACAATGCCACGCTACATAGTCAACAACACCTTGGTGAACAAAACGGTCATATAGATTTCCTAAAGCACCACCAACTATCAAACCAATAGCAAAGGCATACTTCTTTAGATAACCCTCATAAAAGACAAAAACTATAATTCCTAAAATCATAACAAGCTGTAGCCACTTTAAATTGTCCCCTAAAAAAGCTAAAAGAGAAAAGGCAACACCTCTGTTGTAGTGCAGTTCAAGGTCAATACATGCCCCTTTTACAATAGTCATATACTCTACACCATTAACAGCATCCATCGCCATGATTTTTAAGTTCTGGTCAATAACAAAAGTACCAATAGCTACCAATAGAAAAATAAGTATATTTCTTACCATTATTTTAATGCTTTCTTAAAGAAGTTTACAGTTTTATCCATCATCTTTAAGAGTGCTACTTGGTCTTTACCCTCAAGTAAAATTCTCATAAGATTCTCTGTACCAGAGTAGCGTACCAAATGACGCATACCTGCTTTTTCAATCTCAGTAAATAACTCTTTTGCTCCTTTTATTTCATTAATAGGAAGTTTATGAGAAATACTAATATTTGCTTGTTCTTGAGGATATAGTTCAAAGAGATTAAATGCCTCGCTTACTGTCTTATTGGTCTCTTTCATATAGGCTAGTGCTTGTAGAGCAGATACTAGACCATCTCCTGTTTTTGCAAAATCTGAAAAGATAATATGTCCACTCTGCTCTCCACCAAAGTTTGAACCAACCTTTTTCATTACCGATAAAACATGTTTATCTCCAACATCACTACGCTCTAACTCTAAACCATGAGATTTTAAATAATCTGCCAATGCACCATTGCTCATTACTGTAGCTACTACCTTGTTATTGGCTAATTTTTTTGAATTTTTAAGATGAATTGCTAATGCACCAATAAGTTTATCTCCATCAACAACCTCACCCTTCTCATCAACAATTACTATTCTATCTGCATCACCATCTAAAGCAATTCCAATATCAGCACGAGTCTCAAAGACTTTTTGAGCCAAAGCCTCTGGGTGTGTTGCACCACAGTTAGTATTGATATTGTACCCATCTGGTTTATTAGATAAGACAATTACCTCTGCTCCTAACTCTTGTAATACAGTAGGAGCTACGATGTAAGCTGCACCATTAGCACAATCTACCACAACTCTTTTTCCAACTAAAGAAAAGTGATTTGGAAATGAATTTTTAATATGAACAATATACCGTCCAATAACATCATCTATACGAATTGACTTTCCTAACTCTTTTTTAGTAACAAATGCACTATAGATTCTCTCTTTATCATTAAAAATTTTTTCAATTTCCGATTCACTCTTATGATTTAACTTATTTCCTTCTGCATCAAAAAACTTAATACCATTGTCATAATAAGGGTTATGTGAAGCTGTAATCATAATTCCTGCATCACAACGCATATTTTCAGTAATAAATGCAATAGCAGGAGTCGGCATTGGTCCTATTTGAATAACATCAAAACCAACAGCTGTTAAACCTGAAACCAATGCGTTCTCAATCATATATCCAGAACGACGGGTATCTTTTCCTACCAAAATCTTATTATATTTACTTGTTTTTTTTAAATGTACTCCTGCTGCAATAGCTAAACGCATTACATTCATTGCATTGAGTTTTCCACCTGCTAAACCACGTACACCGTCTGTTCCAAATAGTTCCATACAATTTCCTATTTAATTTTTGCATAATTTTATCATATTTATTTTACTTAAGTCTAAAGAGATATAATACACCCATTAAAAAAATCACCTTCCATTACGTATTATGGAGGAGACAAAGGTTAATTTTGAGCGAAAATATAATTGGTTACATAGATAACTTAGGAAATATTGTAGATACACAGAGTGCAGATGAAAATATTGATGCACAAGCGATTGAGTATGATAACTCACCTGAAGCTTTAGAGATAATTAGACACTCTACAGCACACCTAATGGCACAAGCTATTACAGAGCTTTACACCAATGCTAAGTTTTTTGTAGGTCCAACAGTCGATGAAGGCTTCTACTACGACTTTAAAGTTGATGAGAAGATTGGTGAGGAAGATTTAAAGAAAATCGAAAAGAAGATGAAAGAACTCATCAAGAAAAAGTACAAAATTGAGAAGTACGAGATAACAAAAGAGGAAGCTGTTGAAAAGTTTGCTAATGATGATTTAAAACAAGCTGTTCTTTCAAGAATCCCAAATGAGGTAGTCTCTATCTATAAACAAGGAGATTTTGAAGACCTCTGTCAAGGGCCTCATGTTCCTGCACTTAGATTTTTACATAACTTTAAACTAACTCGTGTAGCAGGTGCTTACCTTGGTGGTGATGAGACTAAAGAGATGTTGACTCGAATCTATGGTATCGCTTTTGCAGATAAAGAGTCGCTAAAAGATTACATCAAAATGATGGAAGAGGCTAAAAAACGTGACCACCGAAAGATTGGTGCAGAGATGGAACTCTTTATGTTTAATGAAGAGAGTGGAGCAGGATTACCATTTTGGATGCCAAAAGGTTCACGTCTACGTTACAAATTAGAGAACATTTTGCACAAAGCTCACCGAAAAAGAGGCTACCAACCTGTTAGAGGTCCAGAGATTTTAAAAGCAGATATGTGGCGAACTTCTGGACACTACGCTTGTTATGGTGAAAATATGTACCTTACTACCATTGACGAGCAGGAGTATGGGATTAAGCCTATGAACTGTATTGGTCATATTCAGATTTTTAAACAGAGTGGGAAATCATATCGTGACTTACCTCTTAAATATTATGAATATGGTGTGGTTCATCGTCATGAGAAATCAGGTGTACTTCATGGGCTTTTACGTGTAAGAGAGTTTACCCAAGATGATGCTCATATCTTCTGTACTCCAGAGCAGATAGCTAGTGAGGTAATTGATATTGTTGAGTTTGTTGACTCTGTTATGAAGCTCTTTGGGTTTGAGTACAGCATGGAGATTGCAACTAAACCTGAAAAGGCTATTGGAGATGATGAAGTTTGGGAACTTGCTACACAAGGGCTTAAAGATGCTCTTACAGAAAACAATCTGCCATTTACTATTGATGAGGGTGGTGGAGCTTTCTATGGACCAAAGATTGACATTAAGATTACCGATGCCATTGGCAGAAAGTGGCAGTGTGGAACAGTACAAGTAGACTTTAACCTGCCAGAACGCTTCAATGTTGAGTATGTAGGTGAAGACAATGAGCGTCATACACCTGTTATGATTCACCGTGCTATTTTGGGTTCATTTGAACGATTTATAGGAATCTTAACTGAACACTATGCTGGAGAGTTTCCACTATTTATTGCTCCTACACAGATTATCTTTGTGCCAA
>JALWMP010000054.1 GCA_026996165.1 Campylobacteraceae bacterium | reverse complement strand
TGAACGTATCTAAAGAGGAGGTAGACTCATCAAAGATTATCACTTTAGGGTTATCTAACAGTACCCTAGCAATAGAGAGGCGTTGTCTCTGTCCTCCTGAAAGTTTAGTTCCATTCTTACCAACTACAGTGTCAAGACCTTTACTCAGACTATTGACAAAAGTGTCAAGTTGAGCTACCTTTAAAGCTTCATAAATCTCCTTATCTTGGTACTCTTTGCCCAGTGTCAAGTTAAAGCGTAAGGTGTTGTTAAACATTAACGGAGCTTGTAAAACAAACCCTACATTTTCACGAATAGTCTCATAGCCTATCTCTCTTACCTCACACCCATTATAGAACATCTCACCCTCTGAGATGGGGTAAAGACCTATTAATATTTGAGCTAAAGTACTCTTTCCACTTCCTGTCTCTCCTACTATGGCAACCTTCTCTCCTGTATCAATAAATAGGTTTATATTGCTTAGTACCTCACTCTCTCCATCATAAGAGAAAGAGACATTTTTAAGCTCAATAGATGCTGTAATGCTATCTTTAAATGGGTTGACTTTAGGTGGATATTTAGGCTCAACATCTAGTGCTAAAATCTCATTAAGTCTATCAACTGAACTTTTAGCATTAAAATATAGGTGGACAAAGTTCATCAACTTATCTACAGGTCGCATAATAATCCATGCATATCCAAAGATTGCTAACATTTTTCCAATGCTAAGAGAGCCTATTAGTACCATAAAAATTCCAACAGCCCTAAAGATATCATGAGAGTAGGTAATGAGCATTCGGGAAATCTCTAGTGCCATCTCACTCTTTAAAGAGAAGTTATAACCTCTATCACGTATCTCTTTTGCTCTTTTATCTATCTCTTTAAAGAAAAACCTCTCACGGTTTTGTACACGAACTTGATTGTAAAGCTCTAAAGTCTCTGTTAAAAAGTCTTGAAAAGTCTCAATGGCTCTGTTCTCTTTTCTTTTTATCTGAGCTACTACTTTAAATATATGCATATAGAAGGACAACGCAAGAGGGTTAAGTAGCAATATTATTAGTGCTAATTGCCAATTTAGAGTTAAAATAACTATAGAGATTCCTACTAAAGTTAAAAACTCAACAACAATTGCCCCAACCGTTGAACTAACAAACTTATCAACTGTCTCTATGTCTGTTATTAGCTTTGCCGAAACAGCTCCTGAACCTAACATATCATACTCTTTCATAGAGACTACCTGTAGGTGATTGAGTAGATGTTTACGAATAACGTAGATGACCTCTTTAGATATTTTAGTATAGAGCCTAATATGTAAAAGATTAAGTAGAAGACTTACAGCTTTAGCAACTAAAGTGACAATTAAAACAATTAAGATGTAATATCCTGCCGACTCGACAGTTATAAATTTGTCAATTAGTCCAGTAATTTGACTGCTTTTTCCTAAAATAATCTCATCAATCAACATAGGAATAAGTAGAGGAACAGGTAAAATAATAAGTGTTGAAAGTATTGCCACAATATTAGCAACAAATAATACTTTTCTGTGTTGGTAAATTTCTTGGAAAATAGATTTTATTGTTATCATAAGAGAGAATATATCATAATAATTCTATATTCCCAAAATAGAAAAAACAAAAGAATCACTCTATAGTTCAAATCACCCCTACAAACTGTTAACAATAATTTGATATAATCAACCAAAATTATAAAAAAGAGAGATTAATGATGACTAAAATCTTAACTATCATGCTATTTGCACTTCTATTAACTGCTTGTGGTTCAGAAGAGAAAAGTGAGACAAAAAACTTTAATGCAGAAAAACATACAGATACAACAACACCTGCTACTCTTAAAGAACTTGCAAAAAAAACAACCATACCACCTGTTGAAAAAGTTCAAGAGAAGAAGAGTTCTACAACACAAGCTTCAACTGAAAAACCTACCGAAGCTACTACAGAAAAATTAGCAAAAGACATTTTCCAACTAACAACACTAGATGGAGAAACTTTACATGTTGATGAAGCCCAAGATGGGATTATTTTTCAAGAGCATAAAGGTAAAGTTGTCTTTTTACTCTTCTTTGGTCATAGATGTCCACCTTGTTTAGGTGAGATTCCTGCACTTAAAGCATTAGCTGATGAAAAACATAAAGATTTAGCAATTATTGCCATGGAAGTCCAACGTCTTCCAAGTAAACAACTTAAACTGTTTCAAAAAGATAAAGGAATTAACTATACTCTACTTTCAGGTGAAGAGCAAAACAATGAACCATTTATCTCCTATATTGGACAGAGAGCTCAATGGGGTGGTTCAATCCCTTTCTTTGTAGCAATTAACCCGCATGGAGAGGTTAAAGTTGTCCATGTAGGTGGTATGAGCTTCAAAGAGTTTAAAACTATTTATGAAAAACTATCTCAAGAGAAATAGTTCTAAAAAGAGCTAAGAGTGACTCTTAGCTCTCTATCATTCTTCTTCCCATCATTGCAACCACAGAAATAAGAACCATATACCCATACATTGCAACAACAATTATAAAACTTGCTAACATATTAATAAAGGGTAAACTAATAAAAATACCTAAAAGTAACCCTACTAAAAAAGTTAATCCTATTATTATAAAAATATATTTTGGATAACCATTTTTAAATGAACTTTGCCATAAAGTTAGAGAAAAGATACTAAAAGGAGCAAAAAAACCTCCTAAAAAATTCTCTGCTAAGGCAATATTAGATTGCACCAAAGGGCGAATATAACTTATAAGTAGAGTTAAAATAACTATTGGTAAAAAAAGTATTTTAGCAACAGGTATAAGCTCCTCAACACTCTTAATATTCTCTAAAGGAATTCCAGAGCTTTTTACTATTAAACCTAGAATAAATAGTAATGATACAAGAAGTATAATCCAAGCAATATAAGCTCCTGCAGCAACAAAAGAGTTTCTTGATACTGCCTCTTCTATTTTTGAAGCTTTTGTTTGAGCTACAAACTCTTCAATATCTTGTGCAAAATATACTAACTTTGAAAGATATATCTGAATAGTTAAAGAGAATATACCTGAAAGTACCATTCCAATAATGCCTAAAAACGCTGTTAATATATTTAACAGAATCAACAAAGCCATAGCTGTTAAGGTAAACTTTTTATTTAAGACTATAAATTCCCAAGCTAACCGAAATGTATTTTTTACAGGCTCCTTAGCTCTTGCCTCATCCAATAAAAATTGTCTCTGCTCGTGCATGACATCTCCTTTTTTTAAAGAGATTATAGCTTAAATTTTAAGAAATGAAAACAAAACAACCCCAACCATATCAGCCACAAAATCAAAAACATCACAAGTTCGACTAGGTAACCAATATTGTGTTATCTCCTCTAACCCTGCAAAGGTTAGGACAACTATCGCCCCTATTTGCATATTGAAGCCAAAGATTTTTTTGCTTTTAAAGTTTAGCCCATAGTTAAGAAGCAGTGCCATAACGCCATAGAGTAGACCGTGCATAAACTTATCTCCATAGGGAATATGACCAATTACTCTAAAAGCAAAGTTATAATCTGCTGTGTCGGCTAGATAGATAATGAAGCTTATAAAGAGAAAAAAGCTTAAGGGTAAAATGATTCGTAATCTATCTGCTTTCATTGCTATCTCCCTTTTTCAGTTGAGAAATATAGAGAGCCAAGGAGTTAATCTCTTCATCACTAAGTGAACCAACTTGTCCTCTCATTAATCCACCCATACCATATAGACTTAAATCTCCTCTTCTATAGGCTTGAAGCTGTTGAATAGTTCTGTTAGCATCTCGACCTGCAATTATGGCTGACTTTCCAAGAGCTTTCTGCTCTCCATCTCTTCCATGACAACCTGCACAAGATTGATATATCTCTTTAGCACTCATATTGTTATGGCGAATATATTTAGGAGCATTATATGGGGTCAAATATCTATCTCTATACTGCTTCTCTCCATACTTTGAAATCTTAGAGCAGTACCCAAAGTGATACTCTGAAAAAGAGCTACAGTCTCTAAACTGGGATTTGTCTATAATAATGTCTGTTCCTTGAATAGCAGGTAGTGCATCTATAGACAATCTTGAAATAGCCCCTTTGTCTAACTCATTTGGATTATCTTTAAACTTCTCTATATTGTGCGAAGCCACCATTGCATCAACATCTAAAGAGATAACAAGTGTAAAACTTACCACTCCAAGAGTAGCAACAATATCTAAGAGTCTTCTAAAGTCCATTTTACGTAAAATAAATATCAATCCTAAAACCAATACTGCAATTAAAAAGTAGTCAAACCACTCTACATAGTAACGAAGAGTTGTAGCACCTTTTATGCTCTGATATAGATACATCTTTTTTAAAGAGACAACACCCATAAGTGCTGTTTGAACAAGAAGCCCTGCTAGTAAAAAGATGGAGAGTTTTTCACCCTTAAATCGTCTCATAATAAATAGAAAGATTAAAACAACAATTCCCATAACCATCATTAGTTGAAAGAACCCCTCTCTTGCAAACTCTGCTAATGTTGTGTGGTTTGGCAGAGTTATTTCACCAAATAGGAATGGAAATTGAAATGCTAAAAATGTAAAAAAGAGAAGATTAATCATTCCTAAAAAAATGCCTACTATAAGCATATCAAAAGGCTCTGTTTCTCGAATATTGGTACGATTTTTAAATGCAGATAGGCTAAAAACAAAAAGAAGCATATATATAAACAGATAAAAAGGTACAGTAAAGATGTAGCTAATATCAAAATGAAAATGGAAGTCAACCAAATTTGTCAAAAATGAAGCAAACCTCTCATTAGCTGAATATAGAAGTGCTATAAATAGCCCCAAAAAAGGGATAGTTATTAACATCGCTACCCCTATACGACTGTAGAGGTTACTGTTGTCTCCTTTGACAAATAGCTTGTCAAAAAATGCTCCTATGTACACAAAACCTACTCCTTGAATAACAAAGTTAGGTAACAGAGTCTGATACAACGAATGCACTTTATGCATAGAGGTTAAGTAGAGGGTAATAACCATCAAGTAGAAAACAATAGGAACAAAAGTTTGAACCATCTCATTTGAGTATACAAACATATCTACTATCATTATTAACAAAATGGGTAAAAACAATTTAACATAAGGGTTTTTGAGTTCATTTTTGTAAACCAAATAGACCAAAGGGCTAAGAAGCAGTAGATAAGAGACAATATGCCACCCACCTACAAATTTATTCATTTTTAAAAAGTTCTCAATAAACATAAGAAGTATGCTTAAGCCAAAGATAAACCATGCAAATCCTTTAGAGTCAAATAGTCTATTTAAGACTATAGGCTCTTTTATTTTAGAGTTAGTGAGTCTATCTACCTGTTTTGCTGTTGTCTCTTTCATCTTTTATCCTTTTCTCTATTATACATTCCCACCGAGACGGTGGGAACGAGAGCAATTTAATAATTAACCCCTCTCTCGTATCAAACTCTGTGCAAACCTAGTATCAATAGTCGCCTCCATCTTCTCAAACATATTGTAGTACCCAAGCAGAGTTCGGTCAATAAAGATGTAGTCTGCATTCATCTTATGCACAGCGTGACGCTGTTTTTTTTGTACCTCCATAATCGTCTTAAACCCACGCTCTGAAAAGTCATTGTTCTCTTTAAAGTCGTACTTCTCTTGGGCAAAGATTTCTATATAGATTCTATCTAGTGGCTTAATAGCAGAGCGATAGAAATTTAACATCTCTTCCATCTCTCCATAGTCCACCATATCTAACTCAGCGTACTGTTTGGTTACCACTTCATCACTTGCATTGTCCATAAGCAGTATATGTA
>JALWMP010000053.1 GCA_026996165.1 Campylobacteraceae bacterium | reverse complement strand
GTACAGCTCTTTCTCGTTTCTATCAAGAGAAACGATACTCTGATGATTTGGACTTTTTTACCAACAACTCTACACGATTTAACTTTGCTGTTAAAAATATTTTAGCAGAGCTTTCAAAAGAGTTTAGTATAGAGACCGAATTGGATTCAAGAGATTTTGTGCGTATTAAGATAGATGATTTGTTGCAAGTAGATTTTGTTAATGATAGAGTACCACGATACAAAGAGCCAAGAGTTTTAGAGAATGGTTACAAGATTGATACTATTGAAAATATATTGAGTAATAAAATCACGGCTGTGATAGGTCGAGATAATCCAAAAGATATTTTTGATATTTATCTTATTAGCAGATACTATTCTGTTGATTGGCAAGAGATATTGGACTCTGCACAAGAGAAGTCTGTTTTTTCTATAGATGATTTGATTGTTAGGTTAAAAAGTTTTCCTTATAGGTTACTTGGAAGTATTAATCTGATAGATGAGGGGTTTTTGGATACATTTCAAGATGATTATGGTGCTTTGATTGATGAGATAGAGAATGCTTAATCCTATTAAAAATAATAGGATAGTTTTGATATACTTGGAGTTAGATAAAAAATTGTAGAAAGCAGTCATGAAAAAAAATACAAAGGTGTCAATACAAAGGTGTCAGACCCCAAATAGATAACTAATCTTAAATTAAATTTTTTATTAAAAATTGGGTTACAACCTAAATATATAATATCTACAAGCAAAAATTAACCATACCCAAGTTACTTTTAACTTCCTTTATAGTAACCTATATTACAGTAACTACAGTTACAATAAATAAAAAGAGAATAAAATGAAGTTCTACAACCGAGAAAAAGAGCTAAAAAACCTAAAAAAAATAGAAAAAGCCTCAAAAGAGTCTGCAAAAATGACCATAATTGTTGGTCGTAGGCGAATTGGTAAAACAACACTTATTAAAGAAGCTTACCCTCAAAAACTCTATCTGTTTGTCTCTAAAAAAAATGAGCCTCTGCTTTGTGAGGAGTTTATAAAAATAGTTGAACAGCAGTTAGAGGTTAAGATTTTTGGAGAGATAAAAAAGTTTAAAGAGCTGTTTGAGTATCTTATGGAGCTTTCTACTAAAAGGGCTTTTACCTTGATAATAGATGAGTTTCAGGAGTTTTTAGCCATCAATAAATCTCTCTACTCCGATATGCAAAATATTTGGGACAGCTATAAAAACAGAAGTCAAATGAACCTTGTTTTAAGTGGCTCTATCTATTCACTTATGAAACGAATATTTGAAAACAGAAGAGAGCCTCTCTTTGGACGAGCAAATAATAAGATAGAGCTAAAAGCCTTTTCAGTGGTGACCTTAAAAGAGATTTTAGAGGACTATTCGCCTAACTATAGCAGTGATGATTTGCTCTCTTTTTATATTCTTACAGGTGGGGTGGCAAAGTATGTTGAGATATTTGTCGATGCAAAGGCTTTTACACTAGAGGAGCAGTTGGATTTAATTTTTGATGACTACTCTCTGTTTTTAGATGAGGGGAAAAATTTGCTTATTGAAGAGTTTGGAAAAGAGTATACGACCTACTTCTCTATTCTCTCACTTATTGCCTCTTCTAAAACATCACGCACAGAGATGGAGTCTATTTTAGAGCGAAATATTGGGGGTTATCTTGATAAGTTGGAAGCTGAGTATAGCATTATTAAAAAGGTAAAACCTATCTTTGCAAAAGAGGGAAGCAGAACGGTCAAGTATGAGATTGTAGATAACTTTTTTAATTTTTGGTTTCGGTTCATCTATAAGTACAGAAGTGCCATAGAGCTAGAGAACTATGAGTATGTTAAAAAGATTGTTAAAAGAGATTACGAAACCTACAGTGGGCTGTTTTTAGAACGCTACTTTCAAGAGAAGCTTCGACTGAGTTTCAACTACTCGGCGATTGGGAACTATTGGGAGAGGGGTAACCAAAATGAGATAGATATAGTAGCAGTTAATGAAGATGAAAAGCGAATGCTTATAGCCGAGGTTAAGAGAAATCCTAAAAAGATAGATTTGCATAAGTTGGAGCAGAAGGCTTTGAAATTGACGGCTAAGCATAAGCAGTATATTGTTGAGTATGTTGGGTTCTCTTTGGGGGATATGTGAGGAATCATTAAAGTGTTAGAGTCTCTTTTGAAGAGCTAGAGAGTATTGTAAAAAAGCCTACTACTAGGATTTTGGTTTATCTTTTGGAGGAGTGGGTTGAGTTTGTTTGGGTATAAATTTAAAAAAATTATACTACTCTAAACAACACTAATATACAATTTTGTTGTTTATAATACACAAAATGTAAAATAATGCTTGAACTATAGGTTGGGTTTGGAAATAAGATACCGTTGTGGTTGTTTGGTTTTTTGTATTGATATATTCCAATAAAACAACAAATCACATCTATAATCTTAAATTTAACTTAATTTAAATAATTTTTAAGTTTAATAAGATATACTTCGCCATCTAAAGCCAATTATGGCTATTTTACATAAGGAAATTACATGAAATTGACATCTGTAATGAAGCCTCATGAAGTTAAAAGAGATTGGATTCTTATTGACGCTGAGGGAAAAACATTTGGTCGTATCTTGACAGACGTAGCTACTTTTTTAAGAGGTAAACATAAACCATCATTTACTCCAAATGTTGATTGTGGTGATTATGTTGTAATTATTAACGCTGAAAAAGCTAAGTTTTCAGGTAATAAGCTCTCAACTAAAGAGTACTTTACTCACTCAGGTTACTTTGGTTCTACAAAAAGTAAAAAACTTGATGAGATGCTAGAGTCAAATACAGAAAAACTTTACCGTTTAGCTGTAAGAGGTATGCTTCCTAAGACAACTCTTGGTAGAGCAATGCTTAAAAAATTAAAAGTATATGTAGGTCCAGAACACCCACATACTGCACAAATTAACAAAGGAGCGTAATTAATGGCAACTACATACGCAACAGGAAAAAGAAAATCAGCAGTCGCTAAAGTTTGGTTAACTCCAGGTAAAGGTGAGATGACTATTAACGGTAAAACTCTTGATGAGTGGTTAGGTGGACATGAGACACTTAAGATGAAAGTTAGACTTCCACTTGAAGCAACTAAGCAACTTGAAGCAGTAGATATTGTAGCTAAGACTCTTGGTGGTGGTTACTCAGCACAAGCTGATGCTGTTAAGCATGGTATTACAAAAGCATTAGTTGAGTATGAGCCATCTTTTAGAGCTATTCTTAAGCCTATGGGTCTTCTTACTCGTGACTCTCGTGTTGTTGAGCGTAAGAAACCAGGTAAGAAGAAAGCTAGACGTTCTCCACAGTTTTCAAAACGTTAATCTTTCTTCAGAAAAAGATAGTTGTTACTCTCTTTTTACTTTTTGGTCGGCTTTTGTCGACCAGCTTCTTATTTTATAATTCTATATTCTATTAATTTTTTTAATTATATTTTATTTTTTATATAATATTTATATTTAAAGATAAGTACTCTCCTAAATCCTGTAATATCACACTTTTATCACATTTTCTATTGCTCTTTTAGATTTGTTTTTATTATAAAATATGAATTTGAACTTAGTAGTAAATATGAAATAACATTAAAAATTTATTGAATATAATAATATAAATATTTAATAAATATTTAAGTTTTAAAAAAGATTCTCTCTGTTAATATCATATCGTAGAAATAAAATATTGAAAAAGCTAAATTCATTATAAAGTGGGGATAGAAAAATTCTATTTTTCAATTATTTTATTTGAAGAGTATTGGAGGATGTAAAAATCTTAATTAATGATATAAGAGGAATTTATATGAAGAAAATGAAAGATAGAGTGATAAAGTTGCTTTATATGCTTTTAGGTATGTTTTTTATGCCAAACATACTTTTGGCATATAATTTTTGTGATACACAACCAGCTGGAGGTGATGTAAATTGGGATATACAAGATAATGGGTCTGCAACTATTCCCTTTAATCTTACAGCAGGAGATGTTTGGACAAATATTGAACAAGTCAATAGTGCAAGAATTATTGGACGGCATCAGTATGCAGGAGATTTAGCAGCAGAGCTTCGAAGTCCATCTGGAACGAATGTTATTTTATTTCGTCTAGGTGATGGTCGATATGGTGAAAATGCTTCTAGATGTAGTCGTGCAGATTTTGATATAACTTTTTCTGATAGTGCAAGTGGTACTGATTTGTCTGTTGCTGATGAAGCTAACTATTGTACAGGAACTAATGATAGGGGTAGTGAAACTGTTCCTCCTCAACCTTACTCTCCAGGTTTACCTAATGTAGGTAGTAGTCCAGCACTACAAGGTACAGCTCTAACCTATAATTCTCAAGGGATGACAACTAATAAACTCTCTAATTTAGTTGGAGATGACCCCCTATCTGGAACATGGGGATTGTATGTTGAAGATGCTTATAGTAATGATGTTGGAACTTTAGATAAAGTTTGTATAGATATGGACTTTGGGTCGGTTACTTATGACATTTGGGTTAGTAAAAATCCAACATGTACTGATAGGGTCGATACAGAAACTTTTGTAGCTGGTGAAGATGTTTACCTATGTTATGAAGTCTCAAACCAAGCGACTCAAAATTTTATATTTAAAAGTGAGACAAATAATCATGGTCAAACACTAAGTACAGAACTTGATGGTCTTTATGAAAATAAGTTTGTTGGTACAACTACAAAACGGGTAGCATATCGTACATTGACCGCAGGTAGTACAATTTTACCTATTGGAACGACTACGTTAACTGGTAGTGTAACTATTGAAGGAGATGATAATTTTTTCTCTACAGGTGAAACTTTAACTACGAGTGAGAGTGTTACGGTAACTGTAACACCACCTCCTGTTGATACTGATGGTGATGGTGTTTATGATGAAAATGATTTAGATGATGATAATGATGGAATTAGTGATGCTGTAGAGCTTGGTAGTAACTCAACAAGAGATACCGATGGTGATGGAATTATTGATTCGCTTGATTTAGATTCAGATAACGATGGAATTCCCGATAATGTTGAAGCACAAACTACAGCAGGATACCAGTCTCCTACTACTGCTGGTGCAGATGGAACATTTGCAAACTATACTCCTGTAGATACAGATAGGGATGGTATTCCTGACTATATAGATAGTGATTCAGATGATGATAACATAACTGATGCAGATGAGAGTGGATTAACATTAAGTGGTATAGTTGGTATTAATGGACTTGATAATAATGTTGATACTACAGATGATTATAGTGATGCTAATGGAATTATAAATGTTCCAGCTACTGATTTACCAGATAATGATAGAGGTGTTGCCGATAATGATGCTGAACCTGACTATAGAGATATAGATATAGATAATAGTACACCTGTTATCTCAGATATTAATCGAACTATTGATATTGGGACAACTTCAACTTTTAACCTTTTAGATGGTGCAACAGATGCTGATGGAGACACTTTAACTGTTGTGAGTATTAATGGGATAAGTATTACTTTAGGAGTAGAGCAGAATATCTCAGTTGTAGGTGGAATAGCACAAGTGGCTACTGATGGTAATGTCACTTTTATTCCTAATAATACAGGAATAGCCTCATTTGCTTATGAAGTAAGTGATGGAACAGTAACTGTTTCTGCCAATGTTAATGTTACGGTTACTAAAGATAGTGATAACGATGGAATTATTGATTCTATTGATTTAGATGATGACAACGATGGAATCACAGACCTAGTAGAGCTAAATGGAGACCCAACAAGAGATACAGATGGTGATGGAGTTATAGATTCGTTAGATTTAGATTCAGATAATGATGGAATCTTAGATTTAGTAGAGAGTGGACAAGATATTTCTGCTGTAGATAGTGATAATAATGGTATTTTAGATAGTACAACAGATGCAGACAATGATGGATTGATGGATGTAGCTGATGGAGATGATAGTGATGCAACCTCATTAGGAAGTGTAATACCAGTTGATACAGATAGTGATGGCGAAAGAGATTTCCAAGATGTAGATTCA
>JALWMP010000052.1 GCA_026996165.1 Campylobacteraceae bacterium | reverse complement strand
AGATAAAACATTAACAGCATAAAACCCTTGTCTGAAAAGTCAAGGTTGCAAGTTGAGGCAAAAGTTCCTTGGCTTGTAGACAGAATCAGTCATAATTTGTCTTCGTTAATTAAGTTAAGAGAGGTTGTTTAGTTTAGCTAGGTATTACTTTTCTTATCTTGTATTCATGACAAAGGAAGCCTCTCCCACGAAGGTCTCTTTGGTTTGGGAGAGTGAGGTTCACTGAAACATTTAATCTTTTAATAAAAATCTATTTAAAGGGAAAGCAATAGAGGCTACAGCCCCTTTACCATCTTTACGATTTTTTATGTCTATTATAACTCCCATGGATTCAGCAGCATTTTTAGCTAAAAATAGTCCTAATCCTGCACCCGTAGATTCGACTGAACGTTGGAAAGGAGCAAAGAGGTCTTTACTTTCATCTATTCCTTCACCTTCATCTTTAATTTCAATAATAAAATTATCTGGGTCCATACGTGTATCTAAGCTTACTAGACCACCTTTAGGTGTAAATTTTAGAGCATTTTGTATAAAGTTTTGAAAAATTTGCATAAAAAGTAGAGGTTGAACATTGATTCTAAAGTGAGGAATATCGAAATGGTAGATAAAATCTCTCTCTTGAGAGTGGGCTAAAAGTTCATACTCTTCACATTTATTTGCCATAAGACGTATAAGATTTAAACGTTCTGGTTGCTCAAATTGAGCCCCTTCTGCTCGTCCAAATTCTAATAGATTGTGTATCATGGCATTAAGTGTATCAATAGATTCAATATTCTGTTCTAAAGCCTCACGTACATTATCATGTTTTTTATATTTCATAAGTGTAATTTGGTTTTTAAGACGCATAACGGCTAGTGGGGTCTTTAACTCATGAGCTGTACCTATATATAACTCTTGTCTATATTTAATAGAGGTTCTTACTTTAGTAATGAGTAGATTGACACTATCGGCAAGTGTCTCAAACTCTGAAGGAAGTCCTTTTGTTTTAATCTCATGTAAAAGATTTTCATGCATATTTGTAAATTGATATGTTAATGTCTCTAATGGAGACATAATTTTTTTAGATAAGAGGGAGGAGTAGTAGATAATAAATAGAATACCTATTATAAGAATAAATGTTACTATATAGTACATGGTTGTAATGTACTCTGTCTCTTGTGTAATATCACGTTCAAGCTCTAAAAGCATCTTATCATTAAGAAAGGACATTTTCAATAGATAAAACTCTCTTTTATTTTTTTGTATAGGTGTAATTATTAAATCTAAATGTTTTTTAGTAGGGTTTTTTGATATTTTTATTTTATATGGAGAGAGTCTATTTAAGAGAGATATGTCATGTTTAGAGTTATATTCATTCTCTACAGAGTAGTTAAGTGTAATATTTTTAGCTTCAACTTTTAATTCTTTTTTTATATGCCCTATAGTACTGGCATAGAAGTAGGTTGATAGGCTTACTAATACTACTATGAGCATAGCTATCATACCGATAGCTAACTCAATAGTGAAGCGTTCTTTTAAGCTCCTTTTGGAAAGCAAAATCTATAACCTCTTCTTCTTACTGTTTCAATAGTTGTAATATTTAATGGTTTATCCATTTTTTGTCTAATTTGGTTAATAGCAACCTCAATAACATTTGGAGTAACCAACTCAGGCTCTTCCCAAATAGCATCAAGAAGTTGCTCTTTAGATACAATTTGGTCTTTGTGCATTGCTAGGTGTGTTAAGACCTCAAAAGGTTTTCCTTTAAGTTCAATCTCTTCACCTTCATAGATAATCTTCTCCTCTTCAGGATTAATAATTAAATCATCTACTTCGATAATATTTGAACCACCAAATCTTAGTTTAGCTTCAATCCTTGTTGTTAATACCTCAAAGTCAAAAGGTTTTCTGATATAATCATCTGCACCAGCTTTAAGTGCTTCGATTTCACTGTTTCTATCATCTCTAGCAGAGAGGACAATAACAGATGTCTTAGGTGCTTTTGCTTTAAGTTTCGTAATCATATCTATACCATTTCCATCTGGAAGCATCCAGTCAAGTAACACTAAATCATAATTTCTAATACCTAAGTAGTATTCACCATCTTTGATGTTTCCTGCTACATCATTTTGGTAACCAAACTCTTTAAGCCCATCAGATAGGGTTTTACTTAATGTTACTTCATCTTCTATTATTAAAATTCTCATTATTTTTGAAGTTCCTTATTTGTTATATTTTTTAATATTATAACACAAAAAAGTTATAGTTTAAAGTTTTTTTAAATAAATTTCGATAATTTTAATGGATTAGTTAGAAAAAGAACAATGTTTCTGTTTGTTTCTGTGTGTTTTTTGACGTTTTGAACTGTTTTTATTAGTTTTAATATGTAAAATATGTTTTTGAGATAGAGACTTTTGCATTTTTTATGATATTTGGTTTAGAAATTTTTAGATTTAGCTTTGTAATTTTGGAATATTTTGAGATGATTTTTTGAGTTAACTCCTCTATAGCTGTCTCTAAAAGTTCATACTTTTTTTCTATCATTTGCTCTTCTATTAAGTTAATAATATCTACATAATCTATAAAATTATCTTGTTCAAAATTATATTCAATTTCAAGATTTATAATAACCTTTTGAGGAGTTACCCTCTCAAAGTCTAAAATACCTATAATACATTCAAAAGTAAGCTCTTCAATATGAATAGTCATTAAACTACTTTTGCCTCTTCTTTTTTAAGAAGTCTTATAATGTTAGGAATATGTTTATAGAAGATAATAAAGGCAATAATACAGATAGGTGCATGAGAGTGAATTCCTTCTATATCAGGGTATATAATATAAGAAGAGAGTATAAGAGCAATTAGACCAATAAGTGAAGATAGAGAAGAGATTTTAAGTGTTTTTCCTGCTATAAACCAAACAGCAATGGCAATAAGTGCAGGAATAGGAATTAAAACTAAGAGAACACCAAAGCCAGTTGCTACCCCTTTACCACCTTCAAACCATAAAAAAGGACTAAAACAGTGACCTAAAACAGAAAGAACTGCAATAGTCCAAAGCACAGTAGGTTCAGCTCCTAAAGCCATAGCAATAAGGACAATAACAGCCCCCTTTAGAGCATCAAGAGCAAAAGTTGCAATAGTTAGTTTTTTGGCTAAATCTGGAGCTTTCTCTTTTAACACACGAAGTACATTGGTAGCTCCAATATTTCCACTACCTTCATTTCGTACATCGACTCCTGCAAAAACTTTTGCTAAAATAAATCCAAAAGGAATAGCCGATAAGAGGTAAGCAGTTAGGTAAAGCATAATATTTGTCATAAAATCTCCAAGATTAATTATTCGTGTCGCAATTTTAACGAAAAATATGGTATTTTTCCCTAAATTATCACTTAAGGCAAAAAAATGGGTATAGATTATAGAGCAGAGATAGAGAGACTTAAAAGAGAGTTACCTGTAACGGTAGTAGGACACTTCTATCAACGTGATGAAGTGTTTGAGATGGCAGACATAACAGGAGATAGTTTAGAACTTGCAAGAAAGTGTAAAGCCGATAACAATCCATGGGTTGTCTTTTGTGGTGTTGGATTTATGGGGCAGAGTGTTAAGATAATTGCCCCAGAGAAACGTGTATTAATGCCTAAGATTGCATGTTGTGCCATGGCAAGAATGATAGACAAGAGCTATTTTGATGAGTCTGTAGAGTATATGGTAGAGCATGGTATAAAAAAGGAAGATATATTACCAATTACTTACATCAATAGTGATGCAACTGTAAAGGCAAAAGTAGGAGAGATGGGTGGAATGGTCTGTACTTCATCTAATGCCTATAAGATTATTGAAAAAGGGTTAGAGTCAGGCAAAAAGATACTTTTTGTTCCAGATAGATGTTTAGGTCAAAACTTTGCTAACTCTATTGGGTTAAAGTCGTGTGTTATTAAAGAGGAGGGAAAAGAGTGTAATCCAGCTGAAGCTGATGTTATCTGTTTTAATGGTTTCTGCTCTGTTCACCAACTCTTTACCCTTGATGATATTGAGTTTTATCGTGAGAAGTATCCTGATATAAAAATTGCCGTACACCCAGAGTGTGACCCATCTGTTGTGGCTGTTGCTGATTTTGTAGGCTCTACTTCACAACTTATTAAGTATGTCAATGAGCTAGACCCAGAGCAAAAAGTTGCTGTTGGAACAGAGTATAACTTGGTAAATAGAATGCGTCAAAAAAATACCTATGTTCTCTCTTCAACAAAACCAGAGTGTCCAACTATGAATGAGACTACTTTAGAGGATTTATATAAGACATTAAAATCTATTGAAGATAATGAGCCTATTAATGAGATTTTTGTTGATGAAAAGACTCGTCACTATGCCAACTTAGCATTAGAGAGAATGTTGGCAATTAAATAATAAAATCTGTTCTTTACTACTTATAGTGTAATATTCCATAAAATATTATATGGGATATGCCAATGAAAAAAGCAGAACTTTTAGCCCCAGCAGGTAACTTAGAAAAATTAAAAATAGCACTAGCCTATGGGGCTGATGCTGTCTATGGAAGTACAAGTACTTTCTCTTTACGTATTCGTTCAGGAAAAGAGTTCGACATGGACTCTTACGCAGAAGGAATTGCTTATGCTCATGAGCGAGGGAAAAAAGTCTACTCCACAGTTAACTCTTTTCCATTTAACTCTCAACTAAAACTTTATGAGAATCATATTGCAAAAATAGCCGAGCTAAAACCCGATGCACTTATTGTCTCTAGCCCAGGGGTGGTGGCAATGGCAAGAAAGATTGCCCCAAATATTCCTATTCACCTCTCAACTCAAGCCAATGTAATGAATGTACTAGATGCACAGGTCTATTACGATATGGGGGTAGAGCGTATTATTGTAGCACGTGAAATATCTTTAAAAGATTGTGAAGCTATTAAAAAGATTCTACCTGATTTAGAGTTAGAGATTTTTGTGCATGGCTCTATGTGTTTTGCCTATAGTGGTCGTTGTTTAGTCTCTGCACTTCAGACAGGTCGTGTACCAAATCGTGGAAGTTGTGCAAACGATTGTCGTTTCCCTTATGAGATATATGCTCACAATCCAGAGACAAATACAACTTTTAGACTTGATGAAGAGGAGGGGATTGGAACCTACATTATGAACTCAAAAGATATGAATATGGCTTCACATGTAGATGAGATTTTGGCTTCAGGGGTAATTGACTCTTTAAAGATAGAGGGGAGAACTAAGTCACCTTACTATGCAGGAGTAGTAACCAAAGCTTACCGACAAGCTATAGATGACTACTATGCAGGTAAATTTGATGCTTCAAAGTACCAAAAAGAGTTACATACCACACAAAATAGAGGCTTTACCGATGCCTACTTACTCTCTAAACCATTTGAGAGAAACAATACTCAATCTCACGGCTTTACTATTCAAGATGGAACTCACCAAGTAGCAGGTTTGGTTAGCGAAGATGGCTTAACTTGGAGATGTAAAGATAAAACTTGTGTAGGTGATAGAGTAGAGATTGTTCTACCTGTTGGAGTAACTATTGAAGAGATGGAGAATGAAGAGTGTAGAGTTACTAAAGAGGGTGAGTCATTTTTTATTGAGTTTAAAAAGATAGTCTCTACTACAGGAAAAGAGTTTGAGTGTATTCATAGTGGAGATTTAAACGATATTCTCTTGCCTGTTAAACTGCCAAGCTATACTATCTTAAGAAGAGGAATTGCAGAGGCAAAAGCTAAAAAGGGTTTGGCACTTAACGCCTAACCATGGAGACGCTAGAGAAGATAATAAATTTTTTTATGAAAGTTATAGAGGTTATTGCTAAGTTTTTTTCTTGGTTATTTAGTTAATCAATGTTAAATTGAAAAATAGCTATTATTCTTATAATAATTCAAAAAAATGGAGGAAAGAGATGAAGTTTGTATCAATAGTTATTGGTTCTAAGAGTGACTACAGTGTTATGAGTGAGTGTGCAGAGACACTTAAAAAGTTTGGTGTTCCTTATGAGCTTATTATCTCATCAGCTCACAGAAGTCCAGAGAGAACAAAAAACTATATTAAAGAGGCAGAGGAGAAAGGGGCTCAAGTCTTCATAGCCGCAGCAGGAATGGCAGCCCACTTAGCAGGAGCATTAGCATCAGCAACAACAAAGC
>JALWMP010000051.1 GCA_026996165.1 Campylobacteraceae bacterium | reverse complement strand
AGAATGCTACTGTAAAATTTGTTCATGAAAACAGAAGTAAATTTACTATGAAATTTACACATATAAAAAATAAAAATGCTGGTCAATATGGAGGAAAAGCAGGGTTTAATGTTATTTTTGGAAAGCCTAGCAATGGATTGCCTACTTGTGGAGTAAGACCAAAACTCTACATCTCAAATGAAGAGATAAAAGAGGGAGATTTGGGAACAAAAAATTTAAAATTTACTGTTGCTTTAGATAAAAATAGTAGTTCAAATGTAACATTTGATTACCAAGTTTTAGATGGAAATAGTAGTTCACTAGTAGAAAATGCAACTGTAGCAGATAATGATTATGTGGCTATCTCTGGCTCTGCTACTATAGAAGCTAATGCACAAATTTATACTATTTCTGTACCTGTTAAGGGTGATGCTAAGGTTGAAGATAATGAGAAGTTTAGAGTAGTTATTTCTAATATTCATGGGGCAAATATTGGTAATGCTGTAGCTATAGGAACAATTATTAATGATGATTCAGCTATCTCTTGGGGAACTCCTACAAACTTAGATGAAGATAACGATGGTATTTTAGATGAGGTAGAGTTTGGAGACTATCCTAACTTGGTTAAAAATCCATCTTTTGAGATAGATGATTGTATGGATGCAACACGATTTCCTAATGGCTTTACAGGTAGAGATGGTACTTTTTTAGGAGATGATTACAATAATAATCAAATAGCAAATTGGAATTATACATCAAATATAGACTGTTGGGTTGAGGGACATAAATTTGCTTTAACTAATTATGGAACACAATATATTGACCTTCAAGGAAATTTAAAAGTTTATGGTTCTGGTTCAGAAAAAATAGTAGAGCAAAACCATTTAACTCAAACCATTGCAACTATTCCTGGAAAGACTTATAGGTTTTCATTTTGGTGGGGAGAAGATGTAGGACATAAGAAAGATGAACCTATTATCTTTACTATGAAAGTTATAGATAAAATTAACAATAAAATGCTTTCAAATGAAACACTACATGAGATAGCAGAGGGGCGAGATACTTCAAGGTATGCAGGACCAAATACTTGGTATAACTATGAGGCATTTTTTATTGCAACTTCAACACAAACAAAACTAGATTTTTCAGCAACCCCACCTGCTGGAAATCTTTCAGCAGGAGCAGATATTGATATGGTTTCAGTTAAAGAGGTAGCAGACCATGATGAAGATGGAGTACCTGACTTTTTAGACTTAGATTCAGATAATGATGGAATTCCTGACAATATTGAAGCTCAAACAACACAAGATTATATTAAACCAAATAAAGTTTTTAATGCTAATGGGGTAGATACAGCTTATGCAAACTTGGCAAATGGTGGTCTAACTCCTGTTGATACAGATGGAGATGGTATACCTGATTATCTTGATTTGGATTCAGATAATGACGAGCTATTTGATATTGTTGAATCAGGACTTGGTAGTAATGACCAAGACAATAATGGACGAACAAACTATGATGTAGGAATAAATGGTTTAGACAATATGCCATCAATAGAGAATAGCGATGATTATAATGATACAAATGGTAAAGCTTATGAAAGCAATGAATTTAAACTAAAAGATAGTGATAATGATACCCAATCAGATGGCTCAAATGCTACTCCAATGGGTATAGATTTTGACTATAGAGATAATGTAAATCAACAACAAAAACCATTTACCTGTAATGAAACACTCTATCTCTCCAACCGTACAGAGCTAGGAACAGGTAGTGGAGATAGTGGAGCTACTTGGTTGCATAGTTTTTATGCTACAGGAGCAACTTATGCACCTATTGGAGATGGATTTATAAGTAGTGATGGTGGATATAATGCTATTGGATATAATATTCAAGATAATTTTATATATGCTCTTTATGGTAATCATCTACTTAAAATTGATTCAAATGCAGTTGTTAAAGATTTAGGAGTTGTTCAGGGATTACCAGCAGAACAGCTCTATGCAGGTGAATTTGATAGAGATGGATACTATTATGTTAGTGGTAATGGTAGTGCCGATAATAAGATGTATAAGATAGATATTGAACAGAAAAAAGTTGTAAAAACCATTACTCTAAATCAATCGGTTCGATTTTGGGATATGGCTCTTGATACTACAGGAGACTATTTTTATGCTATGCTTATTAAGAAAGTTAATGGTAATTATAAAAATGACAAATTTGCTAAAATAAAAATATCAGATGGAACAGTTACAACTATTGGTAAATCACATAGTGATTTGTCATCTTATATATCACTTGTATTCTCTGATGCAGAGGGTAAAGTAGTAGCTCTCTCACAAGATGGTAAACTGTATGAGATTACACAATCAGGTAAAGTATATTTTACAAGACCATTTGAGCCTTTGAGTTTTTATAATGATGGTACAAGCTGTCCTGATGCAAATATTACTCTACCACCTCACCCTCCTAGACTCTCTATTAACAATGTATCTCAATTAGAGGGAGACAGTGGAGAGACTACCTTTAACTTTACAGTAACAGCCGATAAACCATTTGATATGAGTCCTATGAGTGGAGCAATCTTTTACTATAGAGTTGTTGATGGAGATGGAGATGAGGTTGTTCCCCCTCATGAAGTAGCTCTTAGTAGTGACCATGACTTTAAAGCTCAAGAGGGTATAGGAATGGGTATGAGTTTGTTTAGTAATGGAGTGAGTATTAATATACCTGTTACTGTTTATGGAGATGAAAAAGTAGAGAGAGATGAAGAGTTTTATGTAGAGATATACTCTCCTCAACTTCCACCTATGATGAATCCTAAATATGTTATTGATAAAAATATTGGTATTGGAACTATCATAAATGATGACTATAGTTTTAATATAGAGAGAGTAGATAGTAATAGTAGTGGAAACAATCAAATACAAAAAGAGTCTCTATATACTCAAATAACCAATAAAGATTTTGATTATGCTATTGTCTCTTATGATGGTCAAGATGAGTACAATATTAACAATACTCTTTTTAAAATAGAGCTTTTAGATATGAATACTACTGATGAGAACAATCTTCTTTATACTGGCTACTATTATGCAAATAAGGAGTTGAAGAGTAGATTTCCTATTGAAAATAGTGAGGATTTAAAAATTCAAAAAGCTACAAGAGAAGCTAGATTTAAAATCTATTATATTCCAGATGTTAATAATACAACAATTAGTAAATTTAATACTCTTCAAGAGGCTTATGAAAATCTTGAAAGTAACTCTAGCTTTAAAAAAGGTAATAGTTATAGTAGAGATAGTTTTGCCATAAGACCTCTTTATTATCGTATAGAACTAAATGATTTAGATGAAAATAACCAAACAGTAACTTATGCTACAAACTATAATACTCAAACCCAAGAGTTAAAACTTGTAGCAGGGTATCCTTATGCTTTAAAAGCTTATGCCATAAAAGATAGTAATAATACTATAGCAACACACTATAAAACAGTTAATTCAAAAGAGTTAAATGTAACACTTGACTTTGATGATACAGGTACTACACACTGTGCTGATACAAATACAACTAAAATAGAAAATTACAATTTCTCAAATGGTCAGTTAAATCAAGAGATTTCTCATAATAATGTAGGTAAATATACTCTACATATAGAAGATATTAATTGGACAGATATTGATAAAAATAAAAATAATTTGGGTTGTGTCATAGGAAGTAGTTCAAATGTAGCTGATAGTACAGGTAAGTTTGGTTGTAATATTGCTTCTGATGAGGGAGTTAACTTAAAAGATATAAATATAACATTTCAAGCTTATGGATTTAGTTTTATAAATACAGAAGTTAGGAATCCTTTTGGAAAAAATTATGTTTATATGGGTAATTTAGATAAAGATGCTCGTATGGGAATAGATATATTTTCAAATATTATTGCTCAAGGATACAATCATAATGTATTAACTAACTTTACAACAAGCTGTTTTGCTAAAGATATTAATATTACACTTCATACTGATTTTAATGATGATAAAAATTTATCTAAATATGGCATACAATCTTTGAATGATAATAATATATCTAGTGAACATATTGTAGTAAAATCACTCGCTAAAAGTTTAGATGTTCCATCATCAACATTTTTAGATAAAAATGAAGGTAACTGTAGTATTAAAGTTAGATACAACATAGGAAAAGAGTATAATCAGAGTACAAATCCTATAAAAGTTACATTTGAAAGTTTTGATGCCAATAGTAGCTACCTTGAAGAGTCAAGACCTAAAGTGAGTGATATTAATAGAATAAAAAATATTAATAGTAGAAGTATAATTAATAATCAAAGTCAGATTTTCTATTTTGCTAGAGTATCTAGTTATTTAAAAAAATATCCAGCAACTAGTAAAACTAGTATTAGAACACCTCTTCTAGTAGAGGTGTATTGTATAACACCAACTACAACACAAGATTGGTGTAGAGATACTATGAAACTTACTGATAATGGTATGATTTCTAATGGTCAAAAAACTTATAAAGGTTGGTATTTAGCTACACAACACAATTCATTACATGATGGTACAATAAAAAGTCTCAAAAGTAGCTCATCAAAAGTAGCCACTAATTATACAGAGACTTCACACTATTTTATTAATGGAAAAATAAATAATATTCAAACTCTATATATAGCTAATAAACTAGATAGAGAAGTTAAATCAGAAATAGAAATATATACTGATGATTGGTTAAGATACAATAGAGTTGAGGATAAAAATGCTTCATATTTCGTTACATTTCAACCTATTTCTGGAATGGCAGGAGTTATTAGTGATGACAATAAAAATATAGGTCTAGGTTATAACCTTATGAGAACTAAAAATAATGAAAAACTTAATGGAATAGATGTGAAAAATGGAAAAATATCATGGTAAAAACTAAAAAAGCTATAGCAATGATAGAGCTTATATTTGCTCTTGTTATTATGGGTATAGTATTAATGTCTGCACCGATGCTTATACAACAGTCTATTAAAAGCTCCAATATTGCACTACAACAAGAAGCTATTGTTGTAGCTGCATCTCAAACAGCCATTATACTCTCAATGAATTGGGATGAAAACAATACAGATGCAGGGGAGACTCCTATCTTAGATGCAAGTAGAAGTTCTTTTCCTTTCCCTTTAGTTGGGTTAAATATGGATACCGATAAAAATGTATCAGGACGAAATATAAAAGATGGAAGTACTGTTTTATCTCCATCAGCAATAGGAAAAGATGCTAATGAAACCGACTATACAGATTTTGATGATGTTGATGATTATGATGGTTCAACTTTTGGTTTAATGCTTTTTAATAGTGAGAGTAGTAGTGCAGATGTTGGAGAGTATGTCGATACCAATATTTCTATTAGTACAACTGTTAGGTATACAAAAGAAGATGATGTATTTGCAGATATTACTAGTGGTTCTTTTAGTAACGTTAAAGCTATACAAGTAAATTTAACTTCTAAATCTGGCATAGAAGAGCTTGACAAAAATATTACATTTAAAGCATTCTCTTGTAATCTAGGAGCATATTCTGTTAATGGAAAGGAGCTACCATAATGAAAAAAGCTTTTTCTTTAATAGAAGTTATTTTTGTATTAGTTATTTTAGGTATAGTGGCTTCTATCTCTTCACAAATAATAGTTCAAGTCTATGAAAACTATATTACTCAACGAGCTGTATATAATGTGAGTAATAAAACAGAATTAGCTATTAATCAAATTGTTAATCGTTTAACTTACAGTGTATTAGATTCTGCTATTGCAAAAAATCAGAATGATAGTTCAGACTATAAACTTCTTACAAAGATTAATTTAGCAATCGATACAAACTTAACTATTTTGGAATGGATAGGATATGATAATGATAGCTTTTCTGTTGCATCAACTCCCTATTGGAGTGGTGTAGCCGATTATGAAACTGCTACAAAAAGTCTATTTGATAGTCCAGGTTCTAATTTAAATCAAGTAGATGTAATCATTAAAAATTTATCAAACTCAGAAGTTGGTTTTAGTGGTTCTCTACAAAGACCAGCTGTTATATTTCACCCTAGAACACAAGAGGGGGATACTGTTGATGGAACATGTATGGGGATTGTAGATAATAATACTAGTTGTATATATACTGTATTAGAGCATAATGCTACAAGTTTTGATTTTAACGATACTGCTAAAGCTAAATTAATAACTGAACGTTACCAGTTAGTATGGTCTGCTTATGCTCTAGTTCCTGTTAAACAAGCAAATGGACTTTATACCTTAAATTTACATTATAACTACCAGCCATGGGAAGGAGAAGAGTACAATAGTACTTCAACATCAATTAGAACACTTATTAAAAACGTTTCTGTTTTTAAATTTACTCAAAGTGGTGGAGTTATACAACTTAAGCTTTGTGCTACTGAAGATATTGGAGCAGATTACAATATTAGTACTTGTAAAGAGAAGGCGATAATACGATGATACAGATTAAACATAAAAAAGCATTTTCCATGATAACAGCTATTTTTGTTATTGTAATTATGGCAACAGTTACATCACTTATTATGAATGTTACAGGAAAAACAGTAAAGTCAACAACTCAACAGTATCAAAAAGAACAAGCATCTATTTTAGCAAGAAGTTATACAGAGTTAGCTATTTTAAATATACTCTATACAGATAGAGATAATACATGCTTTACTTCAAGTTTAGAAAATGTAGATGGAGGAAAAAACTCTCCTGGAGGGTATGATATAGCTATTAATGTTAAATATATAGGAAATGCTACTCTTTTAGGTAATTGTAGTACAGCCACAGATACAACCATATTACCAAATAATATTAATGGCTTTGATAAAACTGTCTCTTTAATCATCGATACTTATGTAAAATATAAAGACTTCGATGACCCAAGTAATAGAGACATTACCTTTCATCGAAGAACTCTACAGAAGCTATAGAAATTTCAGTTATATTAACTTTTGATTTACAAAAATAAGATATAATATTCAATACTTAACAACTTAAAACGTTAGTAGTTAAGTAACTCAAACATAAAGGATAAATTATGAGCAAAAATATAGTGGGAAGACATTTTGACCTATCAGATTCTCTTAGAGAACATATTTCTGAGAGTATTGATGCACTGGACAAATATAATTTAAATATAATTTCAAGTAACACTATTATCTCAGCCAATAATAAGAATAAAGAAGGTGTATCTGTAGAGCTTGTTCTTAATCTAAAAGATAAAAATACAATCGTTATTACTCAAAGAGACAAAGATGTTTATACTGCTACAGATATGGCTTTTGAAAGAGCAAAAAAAGCACTTAGAAGACATGCAGATAAAGTAAAAGACCACAAAGTTATGTCTTTTAAAGATTTAGGTGAAGAGGCAGAGGCTGTATTAGATTTAGAGCCAGAAGATGTAGAGATTGTTCCTATGGATTTAGAACTTCACAAACCACTAGATTTTGAGGAAGCTATAGAAGCATTAAAAGCTGAGAAGAAGCGACAATTTATCGTATTTAATGACCATGATGGTCTTATGAGAGTTATGTATAAAAGAGCTGATGGTAAGTTTGGTCTATATTAATAATTAGTGGTGCGACAACAATCGCACCCTACAGTTTTTTAACCCTCTCTTTAGCCACTTTTACAATATGCTCATCTTTAGCTAAATTTAACCATTTAAATTGCATACCACTCTGTATAGTTCCATCTAAAATATCCCCCGATTTTCTAAACTGTAAATCCAATTTTGCAATCTCAAAACCACTCATGGTTTTGGTAAAAGATTTTAAACGCTCATTTCTTTTATCTTTAGTAAAAAGGTAACAGTAGCTCTTTAGTCCTAAACGTCCTACACGTCCACGTAGTTGATGAAGTGTAGCTAACCCTAAACGCTCAGCACCTACAATGACAATTAGTGTTAATCTTGGTAGAGAAATACCCACCTCTACAACAGTTGTTGCTAAAAGAATATCACCTTTATCTCTAAACTCTTGCAAAACCTCCTCTTTTCTCTTATCTTTTCCATGAGTAACATATACATTTTTAAATCGTTTTTCCCAAAAGCCTCGACCTTCATCAAGTGATTGGTAAGGAATCTCTCTACTCTCTTCAACTAAAGGATAGACTATAAGTACTTGATGCTCTTTTGCAATCTCCTCTTTAATAGATTCTAAAAGTTGAGGAAAATCCTCTTTTGAGATAACACGTGAGGTAATATCTTTTTTAAAAGGGGTAGAAGTAATTAAACTTACATCTATAAGCTCAGAGTGCATCATTGCTTGAGTTCTTGGAATAGGGGTTGCAGAAAACTGTAAGTAGTGAGGTTTCTTCTCTTTATTTGCCATCATTGCTTCAAGTAAGGCACGTTGTTTAGTTCCAAAACGATGCTGTTCATCTACCATAATAAGTGAAGCTTTTGGCAGGTCATCTTTAAATAGTAGGGCATGAGTCCCTACAATAAAATCGGCTTCAAGATACTCTTCTTCACCATTTCCTTGCATTACCAATGCAGTTTTAATATGTTTAGGTAGATACTTTTTTGCCTCCTCATAGAGTTGAAGAGTTAAAAGAGAAGTAGGAGCCATAAGTATACTTTTTGATGGATAAGCCATAACAGCACTAGCCAATATAACCATGGTTTTACCTGAACCAACATCACCAATAACAAGCCGTTTAGTAGCTCTATTTTCTCTTTTTAAATCTTGTTGTACTTCATAAATTACACTCTGTTGCTCTTTAGTTAACTTAAAAGGAAGCCCTTTTACAAATGTATGTAACTCTCCATTTAGAGCCTCTATAGCAGGAAAATCTTCACGTTTTCCTTTAAGTTTTTTCATGTGGTTAAAAGCCTCTACAAACTTAAGTACCTCTTGGTCATATTTTTCAATCTGTTGTAAATTTTTAGGATAGTGCAGTCCTAAAAGAGTATTTATCTCATATTGGTTTAGCCCCTCTGCATAGAGGTTTTTTTCATTAATATAATGCTCAATTAAAGAACGAATACTACTCTGTTTTAGAGCTGTTGAGTATTTTGGAGTAATCTTTCCAATACTTTTAAGTGATTTTGGTTGGTTCATTTGCAAAAATCCCTTGTACTCTTCAACTCTACCTTGAATAAAGTGTTTAGAGCCAATACTAAAGAGTTGATAGTGATAAGGGGTAACTCGAAAAAGCATAGAGTTTAGTCGTTTATAAAAGAGAGGAAGCCAAAAAGTAATACGTAGTTTACCATTAACACTTTTTACCTCTTCTACTTTAGCTTCAAAAGTATGTACTTTTCCTAAAGTAATCTCAGAAGAGAGAGTTGTGTTGTTATATGATGTAGGAAGAGTAAGTGCTAAATCAAGAAGTGAAACAATTTTTAGTTTTTGGAATAGAGCTTTAGCTTCTCTCATAAAATCTCCTTGGTTAATAGTTAATTATACTGAAAAAATTTCTAAAAATATAGAAATATATCAAATTGTAATATTTTTATCTATTAGAATATTATGATAATAATAATCTAACTGTATATTTTAGTAACTAAACTTTTTTTAAAGAGTCTATTTTTCTTTAAATCCCACATTTTAGGGCTTTTTAGACTAAAATACAGAATTAATAAAAATAAATATTTTTTTAAAAGGCTTATGAGTTGATAGATAAATTTACAATGAATGACCGTCTATTCTTTGGTGAATATAAATTAATTGACTATCTTGATTCTTTAGATGAAGCAGTTGTTATTTTAATCAAGATAGAAGAGTTTAAATATTTAAACTTTTCACTAAAAAGTAAAATTAGTAAAAAACTTCAAAAACGATTTGCTAAAAAACTCTTCTCTCATATGCCTAAGCATTGTAATTTTGAGAGAATTTATCTGCTAGAGCGTGGTGAATTTGTTTTTGTTAAACCTTATGATAAATTAATTAAAGAAGAGACTTTAAATAGGACTATAAAAGAGTTCCATAAGAGAGTCAATAGTGCAAGAATTAAAATAGGTCTTGTTGACTATACACTCTTTATCGTAACATCTCTAGCTTATGGTACACATGCACTAGAGAGTGCTAAAGTTGGTTTATGTAATCTTTTAGAGACTAAACAGAGCTTTATTGTAGCAAATAAGTTGCTTGAAGAGGAGAAAGAATTAGCTATTAAAAAGCTACAAACATTTAATATGTTAAGAAAGGCAATCAATAGTTATAATATTGTATCTTATTTTCAACCTATTGTTAATAATAAAACTCAAGAGGTAGAGAAGTATGAATCTCTAGTTCGTTTAATAGATGAAAACAACAATATTGTCTCTCCCTATTTTTTTTTAGAGACAGCTAAAGAGGGTAAATACTATAATGAAATTACAACTATTGTTTTGAGAAACTCTTTTCGTGCATTGTTCTATACAGATATGGGCATTTCTATTAATCTCTCAACATTAGATATGACTCAAAAAAGTACAAAACAAGAGTTTTTTGAACTTTTGGAGCGTTATAAAACAGAAACACATAGAATTACAGTTGAAATTATAGAAGAGGATGATGTCGAAGATTTAAGAGCAACTCAAGAGTTTATTCATTATATAAAATCTAAAGGAGTTAATATTGCTATTGATGATTTTGGTAAAGGTTTTTCAAACTTTTCAAGAATCTTAGACTATGAGCCAGACTATATTAAAATAGATGGTTCACTTATTAGAGATATTGAGTCAAATATAGCATCTAAAAATATGGTAGAGACTATTGTCTATTTTTCAAAAAAACAGGGTATCAAGACTATTGCAGAGTATGTAGAAAATGAAAATATCTATAAAATCCTCTGCAATATAGGAGTTGACTACTCTCAAGGTTACTATTTTGGTAAGGCAGATATTCTTAAAAGAGAGATAGTTTAGAGTAATTCTTTAATTGCTTTTTCTATCTCTTCTTGACTAGTCTCGCCTGAAAAAAGTTCTTGTGTAACTCCATTTTTAATCAATAATGTAAAAGGTAGTATTCCATTCCAGTCATAGTTATTTTTTAGTGCATACATTAAATCCGTACCATTCGCTCTGTCAATAATAGGGTAATTCATATTAAATCGTCGAATTAAACTATTTGCTTTTTTCTTACTCATATGTTCTTGAACTTGTAGTCCTACTACTTGTAGTCTTTGATGATACTTTGAATGTAAATTACTAATGCTAGGTAACTCTTTAAAGCAGTAGTGACAATCTTGACCAAAGACTTCCAAAAGAATAATTTTTCCTTTAAAATCAGGAAATAAAAAACCTGTATGACTTTTACCTATTGTTAAGACTGGTCCTTGTACTGTTTGAAATTTATTGTATGAAAATGTAGATAATGGTAAATTTCTAGTTTGAGGAGTATTGACAGATGATGTAGGTTCTTTATCTATTTGAACAACTCTTGAAAGCCTATTTGGTACACAACCACTATAGAATAGAATTGTCATTGTGAGAGATAGTAGTAGCACATTTTTTTGCATGAAAGTCCTTTTTTTAATTTATTATATCGTTACCTACATAAACTTATAATAAATATTCAATTTTGTATTTTTTTGGTATAATTTCTGAATTAATTTTAAAACCTGAGTTTAACGGTATATGGTATTCCGTCAAAGTTGGGTTCAAAGGACAATAAGATGAACTGGACACCAAGCTCTTGGAGAGCGTTTCCAATTAAGCAACAACCAACCTATACCAATAAAGAAGCACTAAAAAGTGTAGAAGAGGAGCTTAGTTCATATCCACCACTTATTTTTGCTGGAGAGGCAAGAACATTAAAAGAGAAGTTAGCTGCTGTAGGAAGAGGAGAGGCTTTTTTACTTCAAGGTGGAGATTGTGCAGAGAGTTTTGCTGATTTTAATACACCAAATATTAAGAACTTCTTTAAGCTAATGTTGCAGATGAATATGGTCATGATGTACTCAGCAAAAAAACCTGTAGTAAAAGTGGGTCGTATTGCAGGGCAGTTTGCAAAACCTCGCTCTTCTGATTTTGAAGAGAAAGATGGTCTTAAACTACCATCGTATCGTGGAGATATTATAAATAGTGTTGAGTTTACAGAGGAGGCACGTATTCCTAATCCTCACAATATGATTCGAGCATATTATCAATCTGCTGCAACTCAAAATCTGTTAAGAGCCTTTTCACGTGGTGGATTGGCTGACCTTAACAAGGTTCATCAGTGGAATTTAGATTTCATTAAAGATAACGAATTAGGTAAGAAATATGAAGAGTTAAGCAATAAAATTGACAATGCTGTAAAGTTTATGGAGGCTTGTGGTCTCTCTACAGAGCAAGTTCCTCAACTTCACCAAACAACTATTTTCTCTTCACATGAGGCACTACTTCTAAACTATGAAGAGGCATTGACAAAAAAAGATTCAGAGGGTGATGATAAATACTATGATTGCTCTGCTCATATGCTTTGGATTGGAGATAGAACTAGAGATTTAACCGATGCTCACATAGAGTTCTTTAGAGGTATTGCTAACCCTATTGGTTGTAAAGTTGGACCAACAATAGGTGAAGATGAGTTGATTGAACTTATTGACGCTCTTAACCCTGAAAATGAAGAGGGTAGGTTAAACCTTATTGTTCGTATGGGAGCAGATAAGATTCAAGAGTACTTCCCAAAACTTCTTAAGAGAGTAAGAGATGAGGGAAAAAATATTGTCTGGTCATGTGACCCAATGCACGGAAATGTAGAGAAGAGTTCAACAGGGTTTAAGACTAGAGATTTTAACAATATTTTATCTGAAGTAGAGCAGTTCTTTGAGATTCATAAAGAGATGGGAACAGTTGCAGGTGGAATACACCTAGAGATGACAGGAAATGATGTAACTGAGTGTACTGGGTCAATCTCTTGTGCTATTACAGCAGATGACTTAGCAAGTCGTTACCATACTCAATGTGACCCAAGGCTCAATGCAAATCAAGCTTTAGAGCTTTCATTTAAGCTTGGTGAGATGATTAACGAGTATTAATCAATAGGGATAGACACATTGGTCTCTCCCTAGAGTTCAATTTTTCTTCTCTTGCTTCTTTGATAAAACATCTACAATCTTAGTAACCACCAAATCAGAAGTAACATTAAGTGATGTTCGAGCCATATCTAAAATTCTATCTACGGCAACAATAATAGCCAAATACTCAACAGGTAAGCCTACTTGATTTAATATAACTACCATCATAACTAAAGAGGCAGATGGAAGTGCTGCCACACCAACAGAGAGAGCAACTACCGTTAGACCCAAGATAAGCTGGTCTCCTAAACTCATAGTAACCCCTGCCATATTGGCAATATATAGAACAGCAATAGTCAAATATGCTGCTGTACCGTCCATAGATACAGTTGCACCAAGTGGTAAAACAAACCCTGCTGAATCTTTAGATACACCACCTTTCTCTTGAACTACGCGTAGACTAACAGGCAAAGTTGCGGCTGAAGAAGCTGTTGAAAAAGCCATAATAGTTGACTCTTTTACTGCATTCATATATTTATAGGGATTAATCTTTGCAAAGAAACTAAGGACTAAGGGTAGTGTAACTATACCATGTATAATAATTACAGCCAAAACTACCAATACATATTGCCATAATCCTAAGATAACATCTATTCCCTGTTTAGCAATAATATATGAGATAAGAGAGAATACACCAATAGGAGTTAAGTTAATAACCCATTTAGCAATATGGAACATTGCTTCATTTATAGAGGTGAAAAGGTCAAAAAGTACCTCTTGATGTTTTGGTTCTAGTTTAAATGAAGCCATAGCTAAAAAGATAGCAAAGATAATAACTTGCATCATCTGTCCTGTAGCTAATGAGTTAAATACATTAGATGGAATAAAACTCATAATCATGTCATGAAAAGAGAATGGCTTAATGGTAGAAGCCTTTGCATACTCTAATCCAGCAGAACTTACAGGCTCTCCAATAGGAAAAATATTCATCACAATAATTGCTAAAAAGACAGAAAGAGCTGTTGTTAATAGGTAGAGACCAATAGTTTTTAAACCAATTTGTTTTAGTTTTTCAACTGAGCCAAGTCCTGTTAAAGCAGTATAGATGGAAGCAAATACGAGTGGTACAACTAACATCTTTAGTAGTGCTACAAATATATCTCCAATGAGTTTCTGTTCCAATGCAATTTGGGGTAGGGTAACTCCAAAGAGTATACCAAGGATAATTCCTAATAGTACTTGTACATTTAGCGACTTTAAATAGTGCATATATAACCTTTTTTTCTTGATAAGAAATATTAACACAATATTTGTTTATCTAGCTCAAATATTTCAACTTAAATATATAAAAAGTAGATTAAAATTATTCTTAAGAAAATATAAAATAAAAAATATAATAATAAATTTTAAATAAAAGAGTAAAATATGAAATATAAAATTATTACAACTTCACTACTTATCTTATCCTCTATACACTTAAATGCTAAGAGTAGTTATAATGATTGGCACTATGGTCATTATGTAAGTAAATCACATCTTCACTATGTATTTAATAAAGTAAAACGTACAAGTAATGTTAGTCAAAAAGCATTGGCAAAAACATTTAATTATTATGAACATAATCGATATAAAAAACATCTTTCAAAAGATTTTATTGCTATTGCAGACTACACAAAATTAGCTACACAGAAGAGACTATATATTATTAACCTACATACGGGAGCAGTATTACGCTATTTTGTTGCTCATGGTAAAAATTCAGGTGCAAAGGGAGGGCGTGTTTGGCATTCTAGTAATGTTTATGGTACAAATATGACACCTTATGGATTTTTCAAAGTTGGTGTTAAAGAGGGCATAACCTTTAGAAAAAGACATAAATATCTTCCTATTGAAGGGTTAGAGTGGAAAAATAGAAATGCAAAAAAGAGAGAGATATTACTCCATACAGCATCTTATGTTGCAAATCAGGGACGAAGTAATGGCTGTTTTGCCATTTTACCACAAGATAAATGGAAAGTATTTCCTTGTTTGAAGTCTGCACTTCTTTACTCTTATACTGGGCGTTAGATTACCCAAACAATCCACTTCTCCTTTTCTAGAAGAGCTTTAGCTTTAGAGCATAGTGGGGCTTGAATATAGATATATTTTTTGTTTATTTTACTTTCATTATAAGCTTCTAATTTTTTATGAAACTCCATCAATTCCATTGCCTCTTTTTGTAAAATTCTACTCTTTTTAGATATATAAATAATACAAGCATAATAACTATTTAAATCAACACCTAAATACATATCTATCTTTTTTCTAGAGCCAAGCTCTTTAATACTAATTGGTTTTAGTGATTTAAATATTAATTTTTTCTCTTGAAGTAGGTCTACTATAGTTTTCATCTTTCTCCTTATGCTAGTGGGTGGTACTCATTAATTGTTTTAGCTAAATTTTCTTGTTGAATATGAGTATAAATCTGTGTTGTCTCTAATGATGAATGTCCTAGTAACTCTTGTACTACACGCAAGTCAGCTCCACCTAAAATAAGAGCAGAAGCAAAAGAGTGTCGGAGGACATGGGGAGAGACATTTAGATAAGTTTTGACTATTTTGTAGGCAGAGATTCGACTAAGTTGAGTACCACGGTAGTTAAGCCAAATATATTCACTTTGTATTGAAGCTTTTTTTAGATACTCCTCTATAGCTTCTATTGCAATAGGGGCAATAGGAACTATACGTTCTTTTTGTCCTTTAGCAAAACGAACTTTAAGCCAACCATCGTTTATGTCTTCTCTTTTTGCCATAAGAGCCTCGCTAATACGGCAACCAGAAGCATAAAGAAAGAGAATTAAGGCATAGTCTCTAAGCCCTAGTAGAGTAGAACGGTCAATAAGTTTTAGAGCAGATTCTATCTCTTCAAATGATAGATATTTAGGTAAATTTTTAGGAACTTTTGCCATGGGAATATTAATATTGGTTTGAGAAAACTCTAATTTATGACAAAAATCATAAAAGGCATTAATAGAAGAGAGTTTTCTGTTAAGTGTACGCTTATTTTCAAATTGGGTTAAAAAAGAAAAAATATCAGTAGTTTGAAGTTTTAAAATATCTTCTTTTTTAAAAAATGTGTAAAATTGCTTTATATCCGAGAGATAACTCTTGATAGTATTACTTTCAAGAGCTTTATTTATGTGTAGATGTTCTTGAAAAGCTATAAGTAGATTACTGTTGTTACTCATAATTTAATTTAGAGAGGTCTATAATCTTTTCATCATAGTATATTTTATCACCTGATACAAATGTAAAGTCTTCAACTTCTGGTACACGATAAATTTTATCTTTACTTAAATTCCGATTTGCAACAATAAGGTAGCCCTGTTTCTCTAACCCATATACCTTTGTTGCATCAACAGTGCCTACAGAGAAGTGTGCAAACTTAAACTTTTTTTCAGCTATAACAGAGAGCGATTCATCTACTTTAGCAATTTTTCCATCTTTTTGAAAAACAAATATATTGCCTCCATTAATAACCACTTCAGAAATCTCTTTGTTATACTCTTTTTTACCTTTAGATGAGAGTGAAAGTATTTTATGAGGAGTTGCAGCAATAAGTGTATCGTTTAGAGTTCCTAAAAAGATAATATTGTTGAGTGACTTTTCTGTACTTACAAACATCTCTTTAGTAATTTTTTTTGTCGTTAAATCTAAAATAACAAGTTTTCCATCTAGTGTAGGTATAACAACTAACTTATCTACAAGTAATGGATTTGCAATTCTTCTGTCAATAGCATAGGCTTTATGTGCTTCATTATTATAGATGATTTTATTTGCTTTAAAGTCATAAATTCCATAGTTATTGTTCTGTAAAACATAGATTAAGTATTGACCAATAAGTGTTCCAGCTACTAGTGCTTGAGGAAATTTAGCAGAGGCTACAGTACCTCTTCTCGTTACAATATGGCAGTTACCTTGTAAGTCAGCTGTAATGGCTGCTTTTTGATTGTTGTTAATAAAATAGAAGCCTTTGTCAAGTTTTATCTTTTTAGCTTCATTTTTAGTTAAAATTGTTCCACTTGCCAAGGTTGCTCCATCACGACTATAGTTAATTAATTTATCTCTCATATTATAAGTTGATAGAGAAGTAGTCTGTTGTGGTTCAAAGTATTGCTTTGAAGAACATCCAGCAAACAAAATAGTAGCAATGGTTGATGCAAGTAGAATTTTTCTATACATTATTTCCCTTTGATGGTGTAGTGTTTAATCATTTTTGAGATACTGTAAGCAGGTGAATCTTCACCAATAAGTTCAAGTTCATCTTTTGCTTCAGAGATTTTTCCAGATTTAATATATAGTGAAGCATTATAAAGTTTAGCCATATCATCATATAGTTTACTATCTGCCTCTTTGCTCTGAATAACTGAAAGGTGATAACTAGCAATATCTGCAATAATAGGGTTTTTACTTGAACTTAATTTTTTTAGTTGTTCTGTATCTGCATTTTTTAATGCTTTTTGATAGGTAAATAGTTCAAATAGAGCAGGGTTATTACTCTTTAATTCTTCTAGTGCTTTTGAGTTATTTTCATCTTTTTGTAGGGTTAAAAGTGCTTTGTTTGCACTCTCTCTTTTGTTCTGTGCAATAGCCTCTATTATGGTTGTACCACCAAAGTATGCAACAACTAAACCAATTATAGCAAAGAGTTTAAATTTATGTTTTTTGTAGAACTTCTCTAACTTAAAAGCAGATGCTAACATCTGTTCATCACTACTTAACTCTTTTTTAACTTCATCAATAGTTTCTGAAATTTTCAATTTATGTACTCCGATATTTTATAAATGGCATTATTATATCTAAATAGAATTATAGTTTAACAACTGTAACTCCAAGGTTTCCTTTAAGCCCATGAAAAGATTGAAGTTTAGGGTAACTTTTTAGATAGTCAATTACCACTTTTTTTAAAACTCCTGAACCTGTTCCATGAATAATTTCAACTTCTGAGAAACCAGCAACTAAAGCATCTGATAAAAATATATCAAGCTTATCAATAGCCTCGTCAGCATAGTAACCAAGAAGTTTAATAGAGATTGCTCCTCTACTTGGTTTTTCTACATTGACTACAGTTTTGGGTTTTTTAATTACTTTTTTAGTAGGAGTTTCTAAATAACGAAGTTGATTTAGAGGTACACGCATCTTTAAACCATCAATCTCTATTGTTGCCTCTTTATTTCTAATACTTAAAATCTCACCACGCTTAGAGCGATATTTTACTTGGTCTCCTACTTGAAGTACTCTTTTATTTGGCTGTTTAATCTCTTTGGCTTGTTTTGAACGCTCTTTATATTTGTGAGCATCATTAAGAAGTCTTCGCCCCTCGGTAGACTCTTTTACCTTTATTGCTTCTAAAGCTCGTTTAGTTGCTGCATTATAACGGTTTTCAAGTGTAGCAATAGCTTTTCTCTGTTGTTCATTGAGTTTTGCTTCAATATTCTCTAAATCCTCTTTTTTCCGTTCTACAGCTTTTAACTCCTTGTCTATTTTTTCAAGTTTTAGACGCATTTCACGTTCAAGAGTTGTAGACTTTTCAATAAGTTCATTTAAATTCTCTTTATCTTCTCCATAAATCTTTTTGGCTTTTTCTACAATATAAATAGGCACACCATAACGTTCTGCTGTCTCAAAAGCATATGACTTCCCAATGCTCCCTTGCAAAAAAGTATAGGTAGGTTTCCTGTTTGTTTCATCGTATAATGCTGCAATTAACTCTACATCATCATCAGAACTCATCAAAGATGCTAAACGTTTATGGTGTGTAGTAACTATAAATGTTATCCCCTTTTTACGTAATTCATCAAGCATTACTCTAAATAGAGAGGCAGCCTCATCAGAGTCTGTCCCAAGTTCTATCTCATCAACCCCTACAATAGCATTCTCTTTCTCAAATAGTTTAGCAAACTCTACCATACGACCAGCAAAGGTTGAGATGTCATTTTTAACTGATTGTGGGTCATCTATGACAGCCTCTATGCTCTTAAAGTGTCCTACTTCTGTTTTGGCTTCATTGCACTTAAATGGTAAAAGATTTTTAGACATAAAAACAGAGGCAAGTAGAGATTTTAGCAACATGGTCTTACCTCCAGCATTTACTCCTGTTATTAACATAACTGACTTTTCAAGTTCAATATTTACAGGCTTTGGATTTTCAATAGCAGGGTGACAAAACTCATTAAGTTTAACTACTTTTCGTTTTGAGGGCAAAATAAAGTTGTAGTCATAAGCACGAGCAAACATCACTCTAGCTTGATATTGGTCAAATCTATCATACTCACGGTTAATAAATCTCATAAATAAAAAGTGCTTATGTAGAGTAGCCGAAAAGCTTTGACAGTATCTATAAACTACCTCCTCTTTACGACTAAGTAGAGTCGACTCTTTCTCTTTTAAGTTGCTAATAGATTGTGGTAAAATATAAAAGAATCCACTAGCACTTCGCCCTACAACAGAGGCTTTAATAGCTTTGTTAAATCCTCCACGCACCATGAGTGTCTCTTCCCCATTTATAAAGTGAATTTGACTGTCGACTAGATAATCTTTAAGTGTAGAGGAGTGAGCTAACCTATAAAGCTTATCTTTTAATTCAGATTTATTGAGTTTGAGTGCTTTTTCAATCTCATAGAGTTCAGGTTCACGTTCTGGGTTAATATGACCTTCATCTGTAAAGTATAAGATGATATTTAAAATATCATCAGGTACATTAATCTCTCGTATCCATTTACCCAAAGGTTCAGGTAAAGAGGTAGCCTTAAGTGCATTGAAGTATTCAACCATACTTATAAAAGCGTAAATCTCATCAAGCGAAAGTATACCTTGCTTTTTAATCTTATTTAGTTGTGTATCTAGGTTTATTACCTCTTTTATAGGAGGAAACTCTATAGATGAGAGAGCCGATATATATTTAAAGTGCTGATTAATATCTCCCATCATCTCAATAGCTTTATCTCTTGCATAGAAGCTTCTAAAGTTTTCTATAAACTGTTCTAGGTCTAGTTTTTGTGTTATAGTTTTCAATAATATAATCTCCAATTAAAAAAAATATTATATCTAAAGTAGAGTTATATTTGAGAAGAGTAAAATTAAGAGAGAAAGGATACTCACCCACAAAGTAGATTTTGTGAGTGAAAAGAGGAGGGACTATTTACCAACTTTTTGAGCAATAGCTTTAATATCTTCGTCAGATAGTTTCTTAGCTTGTCCAGCCATAACACCTTTCATAGCACTATGTCCGTAAGAACCATCTTTGTACCCTTTAAGTGCTTTTTCAATGTCTGCTTTTGACATATCTTTAACAATTTTAGATTGACCCATTGCAGATTTTTCAAAATCTTTACCATGACAAGCTGCACATGCAGTTGTGTTAACCTCTTTTGCTGGAGCAGCAGCCTCTTTTTTATCTTCTGCTTTTGTTGCATTTGCATCTTTAGCTTTTGTAGTGTTAGCGTCTTCAGCTTTTTTATCTCCACCAGCTATAGATGTAGCAATCTCTTCAATATCTGCATCTGAAAGTTTTTTAGCTTGTGCTGCCATAACACCTTTCATTGGACTATGACCGTAAGAACCATCTTTATAACCCTTAAGTGCTTTTTCAATGTCTGCTTTTGACATATCTTTAACAATTTTAGATTGACCCATTGCAGATTTTTCAAAGTTTTTACCGTGACAACCTGCACATGCAGTAGTATTTGCAGCTGAAGCTGAGAGAGAAAGTAGTCCGAGTGTTGCTATAGCAACGATGCTTTGTTTAATCATATTTGATTACTCCTTATATTTAAATTTCCTCTATAATACTCTTAAAAAGTGTAAAAAACTGAATCTAAAAAGATTTAAGATGTTTTTTATTGATTAATGTCACGAAAAGTAATATATTTTTAAATTATTAAAATTATTATTTATAATTATAATAATTTTTGCTGATAATTGTTCTTTAAAGTCAAAAATAGTTTAATTTTTACTTTTATAAATAATTTTTTATTATGAAAATAGTTTTAAAGTGATATGATTTAACGTTTATAATAATTAAAAATTTCAAAAAGGAATCGAGATGGAAAAAGATTTACAAAAAGCATTAGATGAGTCAAAAAAAGCGATGAAATCACTTGAAGATAGAGTTGAGTCATTTAGTGAAGAGTTGAGTGAAAGTGCTAGTGAGGTTTGGAAAGAGCTTAAAAAGAATTTTTCTACAGTTAGTTCTAAACTAGATAGTGCTTCTGAAAATATTGCTCAAAAGAATGATGAGAAAAAGCTAGAGGCACATATTGGTGCAATGGAAGCAAAAGATAATATTGAGCAGTTAAAAGATACCATTGAGGAGTTTGCATCTAAGGTAGCTGATTCTGCTCAAGAGGGTTTAGATGTTGCTAAATTGAAGGCAAAGTTAGTTGCTATGGAGGCTGAAGACTATTGGGAAAAAAATGGTAAAAATATTCAAAAAGAGTTTGAAGAGTCTAAAGAGAAAGTTGAGAAGTTTGCTGTTGAGGCGATGGATGAGCTTAGTAGCTTCTTTAATAGTATTGCAGCTAAATTAAAAAAAGAGGAAGAGAAGAGAGATTAACAAGAGCTTTTTTGCTAAAATGTCGGCATATTAATATTAAGGTAAAGTATTGAATTGTAAACATTTTGGAACTTGTGGCTCTTGTAGCGTTTATAAGTTAAGTTATGAAGAGGAGTTAAAGGCAAAAAAAAAGCAAATCTTAGAGCTTTTATCTCCTTTTAATGTTAAAGAATTAGAGGTTTTCTCTAGTTTAGACTCCCACTATAGAGCAAGGTCAGAGTTTAAGATTTGGCATGAGGGAGATAGAGCTTTTTATGCTATGAGTCGTTTAGACAAAAAGGGAGCTTTTAATCTTGAAGAGTGTCCTAAAGTCTTAAAGCCTATAGAGAAGAGAATGCAACCACTACTTAATAAAATCAATGGCTCTGAAGTACTGAAATATCGTCTTTTTGCTATTGAGTTTTTGGCAACTACTACTGATGAATGTTTGATTACTATGATTTATCATAGAAAATTGGATACTAATTGGGAAGTAGAGGCTAAAGAGCTTGAAAAAGTTTTATCTGCAAATATTATGGGTCGAAGTCGTAAACAAAAGGTAGTTCTCTCTGATGAATTTGTAACTGAAAAGCTCTATATAGATGAAGAAAATTATCTCTATAGATACTATGAAAGTGGCTTTACTCAACCTAATCCTACTATAAATGTTAAGATGATTGAGTGGGCAATCAAACAGGCAAAAAGAGTTCAGAGTGGAGACTTTTTAGAGAGCTATTGTGGATTAGGAAATTTTACTATTCCTCTCTCTAAATACTTTAACAAAGTCTTAGCTACAGA
>JALWMP010000050.1 GCA_026996165.1 Campylobacteraceae bacterium | reverse complement strand
TTATCTCTACCTTTGAGCAGTATACCTACTACCCTGCTCTATACTATGTCATGGAGCTACCCAATGGTAAAAGCAAACCATCAGATACACACTTGCGAAAAGATGTACCTAACTTACTTTGGTTTCACGATGAACGACCATTTTCTGAATTACGTGCTAATGACCGTATGAGCCGAATTATTCAGACTTTTGATAGGTACTGTGAAAATATCTATATTAAAAAGAAGTAGAAGTTAAAAGGCTAGAAACATCTCTAGCTTCTCTTCATCAAGAAGAGTTCCTTTTTTATCTATAATATTTAAGTTTTTTAACTTTTTAAGTATGCGTGAAAGTGTCTCTGGAGCCATATTTAATACAATAGCAATATCTTTATGCTTTGTATCTACAATATCTTTTGGATTTTCTTTTATAAATGAACAAACTTTAGTCATGGCATCATAGATAAGATTACGATTAATAACCTGTTCTAAGCTCCTTACCTTTTGACTTAATGATTTAATAAGATATAAACCAAATTTTGGGTCACTATTAAGAAGTAATAAAAACTTTTCTCTCTCTATAAGCAAAAAACAACTCTCATCTTTCATAGAAATTGCAGTAGCAGGAAAAGGTATATTTTCAAAACTTGGCATTTCTGCTAAAAACATTGGTTGAGTAAAAAATTGAATTACAATCTCATTCCCTTTCAAATCAGTTTTATAAAACTTTACAAAACCATCTACTAAAACATAAAAAAACTTGGGTTTTTCTCCCTCATAAAATAAAACATTTTCTCTTGAAAGCTTTTTAATAACAGAGATATTAATAATTTTTTCTAGCTCTACTTCGGTTAAATTTTTAAATATTTCTATTTTTTTTAATTGCTCATTTATCATAAAAATAATTATATCAGAATAATTGTTTTATTTAGGAATTTTCTATTATAATAGTAATATAAGTAATGGAGAAACTCTAAGTTAGGAAATAGAATGCTCTTAGAAAAAGATGATGTACCTTTAGTCTCAGAAGGATTTATGAATGAAGTTCACGATGAAGATAGAAAAATCATTAATGAGATTTTTGATGAAATATTAAAATATGAAAAAAAACCCTCTTACAATACAAAAATAAATATTGCTGTTCTATTTCAAAAATGGTTTAATCATACAGTTAAACATTTTAGTAAAGAAGAGAAAAAAATGAAAAAAGAGAGATACCCTAACTATAAAATACATAAAAAAGAACATACTAGAACTCTTGCAGAAATGCACACTATTTATAGTGAATGGTTAAAAACAAATGATATTCACATTTTAAAAACCTATTTTACAGACGTTCTTCCTAAATGGATTGTCGAACATATCGAAACTATGGATAGGGAAGCTTCTTCTTTTTTTAATAAATCAAAAACAATTAACTACACCATATAATTTAAAAATTTCTAAGGGAAAAAGATATTTTTTTTACCTTTAATTGAGTTTTTGAGTGATATAATTTCACAATTATTCATCAGGCTATATTTTTAACACACAATTAAACATATTCAAAGAAAAAAAATGACCTATCTTAACAACTTAAAAGAAATTATTAACATTAACTCATATACAAAAAATAAAGCTGGTGTAGATAAAGTTTCAACTATAATGACAAAATGGTTCAAAGAGTTAAACTTTAAAGTAGAAAGCTTTGAACGTAAAAAAATAGGTAACCATAATCTTTACTCTTCTCCTAAAGCTGATGGTATTAAAATTCTTCTTTTAGGACATAATGACACTGTTTTTCCAGAAGGTAAATTTGAAAATTTTTCAGAAGACAATGAGTGGGTCTATGGACCTGGTGTATGTGACATGAAAGGTGGAAACATTGTTGCTCTTCAAGCTTTACGTAACGTTTTTACACAAAATGGAAAAATTGAAAATATTGATGTATTTTTAGTCTCTGATGAAGAGACAGGTTCAGATGATAGTAAATTACTAACATCTAAACTAGCAAAAAATTATGATGTCTGCTTTGTTTTTGAAGCTGCTGGTAAAAACTTAGAGGTAGTTACAGGTCGTAAAGGAGTAGGAACTTTTACCATCAAAATTGAAGGAAAAGCTTCTCATGCAGGAGTACGTTATGCTGATGGAATCAATGCTAATCTTGAAGCATCTTATAAACTTATAGAGCTTACAAAACTTACTAACTTAGATATTGGTACTACAGTTAATGTTGGAAAGATAGATGGAGGTATTGGTGCTAATACTATTTCTCCTAGTGCTACCCTACTTTTAGAATTGCGATATACACAAAACTCTGAACGTGACCGACTTATAAAAGCACTAAATCATATTACTACTACCTCTTATGTTAAAGGAACAAAAGCTACCCTATCAGGACTTATTCAACGTGATGTTATGGAAACAAACAAGTCTCAACTAGAACTTATTGAAAAAATCAAAAATTTTACACATATAGAACTACTTACAGAAAAACGTGGTGGAGTAAGTGATGCAAATATTGTTGCTTCTCAAGGAGTTACTACCCTTGATGGCTTTGGACCATTTGGAGATGGTGACCATACTATAAAAGAGAGAGCTTTAAAGAGTTCATTTGAACAACGTATAGAGTTAATGACAAAAATACTTTTGCACCATCAAGAGTATAAACAATTTTAAAAATAGGAGAAGAAGCATGTCAGATAAACGAACCATTGGAATGTGGCTCTACAAAAATGGTGGAGGAGAAGCCATTGGAAAAAAAATTATAAAAAAACTTAGAGAACGGGATATTTTAACCATAAATGATATTAACTTGCGTTATGCAACAGCCAAAAATAAAAACATTGTTCATAATGGAATTAAACTCAATAAACTTGACCTTTTCTTCTCTTATAATGCAGGTGAACAAACTGTATATCAAACATACCTTTATCAAGCACTTAATCGTATTATCCCCATGATTAATACATATGATGCTTTTGCATTGACAGAAGATAAATTTCAAACATCTTTTGTTTTAAGAAATGCAGGAGTTAAAACAGCAGATTATAGACTTTTTCATAGAGATGATGCAGCTAAATATTTGGAAAAAACTCTTAATAAATGGGGTGGAATGGTCTATAAACCAACTAATGGTTGGGGAGGAGCTGGTCTTGCTAAGATTGAAGATGATGAAGCACTTCATGCACTTATTCCAACTCTAAACCAAAGTAATATTCGTGAAGTTCTTGTTGAACGTTTTATCAAGTATGACAAATCTGACTTTAGAGTTGATATTGTCAATGGAAAATATGTTGGATGTTATGGAAGAAAAGCTTCTGGAACAGACTGGAGAACAAATATTACCTCTGGAGGTTCTGTATTTTTAAGAGAATGTAATGATGAGGTAATAGATATAGCCAAAAAAGCAGCAAAAGCATGTGGAACAGATATTGCAGGAGTAGATATTATTTATGACCAAGAGCGTGAAGAGTATGTAGTATTGGAGGTAAATGGTATTCCTGCCTTTGCAACACCAGAACAAGAGAAGATGGGTCTTAACTTTAATGAAAAAAAGATAGACCTTATTGTAGATTTAATAGACCAAAAAACACGTAACAAATAATATAAAGGAAAAAGAACATGAGCTTAAAAAACAAAGAATTACCAAAATTAGGATTTTTATATCTTGACTATGTATTACGCTTTTTTGACCACTCTAATTTTAAAGGTTGGCCAAATAAAATAGAGACAGTAACATATCATTGGGGAGATGATAAAGATAGATTTATAGAAGAGGTTAAACGCAAAAAAATTGATGTGCTTATAGGAAATGTTCCTGCAACTGCATATGAGACATTTAGAGAAATTGCTCGTGCTTTACCAAATGTGCGATTTATACCATCTCTTGATACACAATTTTCTAATAAATCAAAAGAGAACGTAACTCGTTTTGCATGGAAATATGACCTTCCTATCCCTAAAACATATATCTACTACAATAGAAAAAATGGTGAAAAATTTTTAGAAAACACAACATATCCAAAAATTATAAAACGTTCCTATGGACCATCTAACTATGGAGGATATTTTGTTCACAAAGTAGACTCAAAAGAGGAGGCAAAAGAGCTTTTTGAAACTAAAAAGTATCACCCTATGTATATTCAAGATTTTGTTCCTATGGAGGCTGACATTAGAGTTATGCTTATTGGTCACAAACCTGTTTGTGCCTTTTGGAGAAGAGCTCCAGAAGGAGAATGGTTAACCAACACTAGCCAAGGTGGAAGCATGGACTACATGGATGTTCCAAAATCAGTTTTAGATTTGGCTGTTAGAACCTCTAAAGCTGCCAATGCTGAGTATTGGGCATGTGATATTGCTTATGGTAAAGATGGTAAGGTACGTATTTTAGAGTGTGCAACTGCGTTTGCAGCATTTCCATATATTAGAGATTGGATTGGAGAATATCTAATGTGGAGTTTAAGTAAAGGAAGATTTAGAAAACCACATATACCAATGTTTAACTGGGAAGAGCTTGGAAAAATTTCTCCTGACTTATTAAGAACTATGAGACATATTACTTTTGGGAAATACAACTCATCTTACGATGGTGCTTATTTTGGCAAAAAGAAAAAAATGTATGGTGAAAGTACACTATTTCTACATGAGCTGGACTCCAAATACAAAATGTACAATGTTAAAGAGCGTACTTTTGAAGAGTGGCCAAGTGAAAAATGGAACTATCAAGATAAATTTGCACTTAAAAACCTAAAGTCTATGAAAGTTCCTGCTCTTAAAAAAGAGAAAGCTCCTATAGTTTCAGAAGATGAATCAACACCTACTATTGAAATTTCAAATGATGACTTAGAAACACTTTTAACTTCAGTAGATGGCATTGGTCAAAAGAAACTTCAAAAACTAACAGATAGATTCTCTCACCAAGCCATTGTTAATATTTTAGAATATGAACCAAAAGTTCTTAAAGATATTAAAGGAATCTACGACCATACTATTGAATCTCTTATGGAAGTTTGGAATGGTTATAAAAAAGCTTTTCTAAAAGAAAGTGATAAAAATAAAAAAGAGTTAACTGAATCTTAACTAAAAAACGGGTGTAATTAAAAAATTATACCCATATTATAAAAATTTAATCTACCATATCACAATTAACTATTTCATTACTATAAACAAACTCCTCAAACCTTTTTAAATCTTCATTATAACCAATACAAACTATTATATCACCATTATCAAAACGGTTTTCCACACCTGATGTAACAAAAAGAAATTTATTAGTTAGTCGTTTATCTATCATACCAACCATTATAATCTTATACTCTTCAAAATTAAAATCATCTACCATAGTACCATCAATAGGAGACCCTTCTGGTATAGAAATCTCTTTGAAAGAGAACTCCTCAGTAGGAGAGAGTAATCGGTCGACTAATTTAGTAGTTACAGGCTTATGAATAATATTATGAAGACGATTTGCACTCACTTGATATAAATCAATTATACGCTTTGCACCTGCCATCTTTAACTTTTGTGTAGTATGTACTGAATCAGAGAGTGCAACAATAACTGTTTTAGGAAACAATGAATGAAGAGAAAGAGTTAAAAAGACATTATAATGTTTATCCTCTAAAACACAAACCAAATAATCTTCCTCTCTTACTTCTAACTCTTTCAGTGCTTCATCATTAGTAATATCAATCTTTTTTATATCAATATAACCATCTGCACGAGCTTTTTCATAGGCTTCATCACTAGAAAGAACTAAAGTTAAATGTAACTTTTCATAGCTTAACTGTTTTGCTACAAATGAAGAAGATTTACTATAACCAAACATAAATGCTCTCTTTTTATGTGCCATAATTTATTCCTTGGAACGAATTTTTAAAATACTTAATACTTGCTTGTCTTCCCATTAACAACAAAATATCTTTTTCATTAAATACTCTTCTTTTATCTGGATTGAAAACAAACTCACCTTTTAAACCTCGTTGAATACCAATAAATAGAAGTTTATATTGCTTAAAATCTATATCTTCAATCTTTAAGCCAACTAATTTTTGATATTTAACCAACATTACCTCATCTAATTGTGCAAGGTGTTTACCTGTCAATATAGCATAAATAGCCTGATACATAACAGGTTGAGTAATAGCTGTCAATAACATCTTATTTGCTATTATATTTGGACGTACAATATGGTCTGCACCTGCTAACTTACATTTGTTA
>JALWMP010000049.1 GCA_026996165.1 Campylobacteraceae bacterium | reverse complement strand
TATTGGGTACAGTTAGAAATGTAGTTGAAAGACATCTAAAGGAGTTAGAGTCTGAACAGATTATTAAAAATCAGCGTAAAAATATCTATGTACAAGATGTTAAAAAGCTATTGGAGACCTCTGAGCAGTTACTTTTAAATTAAAATCGTTTAAGTTCATAAAAAGTTTACCTTAAACAATTTCTCCATAAACTCCTTTTGATACAATAGTAGCAATAATAAAAATGGAAATAGAGTATGATAGGAAAACTTATAATTGCAACTATCTTAACAGGGTTAATTACTGGTATATTTATTACTTTTTATGAACTACTTATTGTCTTTTTAACTTATTTTATTTTTATGGGAAATCCCTTAAAGACCGTCTCTACTCTTCCCATATGGTATCTATATTTAGTTCCTACTTTAGCTATTTTTTTTGTAAACTATCTCTCGTCTAAAGATGCAAATATAAGAGAGTATGGAGTAAGTGAGATAGCTGAGTCTGTATCTGAAAATAGAATGGTTTTAAAGCTAAAGACACTCTTTTTAAAAATTCTGGCTTCAGCTCTATCTCTATCTAGTGGTTTTATGGTAGGAACAGAGGGACCTAGTGCTAGTATTGGTGCAATGATTGCCTATCAAATTCATAAGCTCTTTAAACTACCCATAATATTAACTAAGATGATGATTTCAGTTGGTGCAAGTGCTGGAATATCTGCTATTTTTGTGTCACCTATGACAGGTATATCTTTTGCTGTTGAAAATATTGCTTATCAGTTTATAAAACAGTATATTACCTATCTTATTTTAGCTTCAGTGATTGCCTTTGCAATTAGTGCAAATTACTTAGATGCTATTACCTTTGTACGTTCAGCAGGTAGACTTATGGATAATGATTATATTATCTCTAATCTTTTCTTTATTCCTTTTATTACAGCATTTATATATCTATATCTCTTTATGAAACAGAAGGTATTGCACTTTATTGATATTGAGCTTTTTAAGAAGTTTCATAACTATCGTAATCATATATTTGCACTATTAGGTGGAAGTGTTATAGGTACAATTTTTTTACTAGAGCCACAAGCGGCTTTTTCTGGAAAAGAGATAGTTGTAAGTTTGATGAATCAAGAGAATCATATATCTATTTTTATAATTTTTATTATTATCTTTTTACGAATTATTGGTACAACAGTTGCCATTTATGCTAATGCTGTAGGAGGAGTTTTCTTACCTCTAATGAGTATTGGAGCATTGATTGGTTATGGCTTTGGGGAGATGATGAGTTTTTTTATGTTTCCCGTTGAACCTTTCTATTTTGCTGCCATTGGAGCTTCTATTTTTATGGGGGTAATTATGAAGTTACCTCTTACTGCTGTTGTGTTGTCATTAGAGACAACGTTTGACTATAATGTGGTAATTGCTTCTGGAATTAGTGTTGTGTTGGTTGAGTATTTTTCAAATATTTGTTTTACTATTAAGAAAAACTATGTAAATAAGGCAGATAAGATTGAGAGAATGGACTAAAAGTAATTTTAAGTAATAAGTGTTATAATATAACATATAAAAATATATTTTAACACTATAAAGGTTCTTATGAAAGTCCATGAAGAAAATAAATCTAAAAAAAATAAAGATAATAAAGATTTTCGCTCTATAGAGACACTTTTTAGAAACTCTCTTCGTGCCAATCTTGAACTTACATCTTTAGCAGATTCAAAAGCTAGTGTACTTATCTCTGTTAATGGGTTTATATTGACTGTAATTATTACAGCTTCTGGACTCTATTTAAATAATTCTAATATGATATACCCTTTTATTACAATTCTTTTAACCTCTTTGGTCTCAATTTTACTAGCAACTATGGCAATTCGTCCACGAGATAAACAACAGTTTATGAAAAAAGAGTATTTAAAAAGATTTAACTCTGTTGCTTACTTTCAAGATATGTCAGAGACTTCACCTAATGATTATGTTCATAGTGTTAGAGAGATTTTAAAAAATAAGCAAGAGGTTCATGAGCATATTATTAAACATATACATATTTTAGGAGCAGAGATTAAAGTAAAATATAGTTGGTTAAAAAGAGCCTATACATCTTTTGGGTTGGGTCTTAGTTTAAGTGCTATTATGATGATTGTTTCACTATTTAATAATAGGGCAATAGTAGTTCAACCTAATACTCAATTTAAACATATTTATGAACCATCTGGTGCTGTAACTCTTAAAGATGGAAAAGTTCTTTTAGTTGAAGATGAGAGTAAAAAGAGTTTACAAGTTATCTCAGTAGATAAAAATGGGAAAGTAGAGGAGTTAGGTGAACCTAAAATGAGCCAAAAGATAAAGATGAGTTTGAAGCATAAAGTAAGAGATATAGAGGGTGTAGCTATTAATGAACATAACCAACTCTATCTTATTACTTCTCATAGTACTAATAAAAAAGATAAACATAAAAAGGCAAGAGAACAGATTGTCCGTTTAAACTATGAGCATGGTAAAGTATCTAATTTTAAACACTATCATGGATTGCTGAATGCTCTTCAAGAGCTTAATCCTGCACTAAATAACTCCTTTTCTAAGAGAAAGAAGCAGATAAATATAGAGGCTTTAACGTGGGATAGAGATAGTAACTCTCTCCTAATTGGTTTACGAAGTCCTCTTATAGATGGTAAGGCTATAGTTGTTCCATTAAAAAATCCAAATGATATTTTTGATAAGCATGAGAACCCTAAATTGGCTAAACCTATTTTGTTAGATTTGTATGGTGATGGTATTAGAGCTATGAGTTGGGATAAAAAAAGAGAGGGCTACTGGATTGTCTCTGGTAGTGTAGGTAAAAGAAAAGGTGATTTCTCTTTGTGGTTTTGGGATAAAAAAAGAAATTTGCTAACAATTAGTCATGAAGATGTAGATATTGGTTATGCAGAGGGGGTAACAGCTCTAAAAGATAATGCTCTTTTTATTGTCCAAGACAATGGTTCTGTTAGCACACATGGGGCAAATTATAAGATTATTAAGGAGTAGAGCATGAGAGTAGTGATAGTTATGCTCGTACTAATAATTGCTCTTAATGCAGAAGAAGAGAAGTTAGGTGGACAGATTGCTATAGATAGAGCATGGATAGGTGGAGATGATGTCAATACTCAAGGTAGTGAAATACGCCGTGCAAGAGTCTCTCTTGAGGGAAAATTTTCTCCTAAAGTGGAATACGAGGTAGAGTATAGTTTTACAGGGAAAAATCATTGGAAAGATGTAAATATAGATTATCAAATTTTAAATAATTTAGGCATACAGGCAGGAAATATTAAAGAGCCAATAGGTTTAGAGGCTCTTAATAGTTCAAAAAATAGTGCTTTTATGGAACGCTCTGCTATTAATACTTTTATGAAAAAACGAAAGCTTGGTGTTGTGGTTCAAGGGCATTATGTCGATGGAAAACATCATGGAACACTTACTTTTGGTATTTTTGGTAAATCATTAGATAAACTTTTGGCTAAAAAAAGAGATGGAACATCTATTATTGGTCGTATTACTTACGCTCTTGTTCACTCACGAGATAGTTTAGTCCATATAGGAGCTTCTGTAGGAAAAACTAAATATCATTCTAAGTCTATGAAATACTCTACTGATGCAGGTTCACACCTTTACAATGGTTCACTCATAAAAAGCAAGATTAAAAATGTAACTAAAACTAAAAGAGTAGGCTTAGAGACAGCAGTAGTAAATGGAGCATTCTCTTTTCAGGGTGAGTATGTTGCCCTTAAGGCTTTTAATCAAAAAGATAGCTATGACTTTGATGGTTGGTATGGTCAGGTAAGTTTCTTTTTAACAGGTGAACATAGAAAATATAAGGTAAAAACAGCGAAATTTTCACGAACCAAGATTAAAAAAGATGCTTTACAGATTGCCTTTCGAGCGAGTAAGATTAGGTTGCAAAATAAAAAACATAATCCTAGAGAGAAGATTGATTTTACTTTAGCATTTAATTACTATTTAAAAAAAAATATTCGTATAATGTCTGACTATACATTTGCTAAGGTAATGAAGCCCTCTACTATAAAGGAGCATGTTCTACAGATTCGTGGACTATATGAATTTTAGAGGTTGGAATATTTTGGTATGCAAATATGGGCAGACACGGAGGTCGCCCCTACGTGTTGTTGAGGGTAAAAGAATATTTTTAATGAATAGATTTTTAAAAATTATTATAAAATAATATAAACATCTGTAGGGGCAACCTTCGTGTCTATCCTTATTTATAATAACAACACATTAAAAAATTAGAAATGCAACTAAAGTGGCACTTATTTTATCTGTTTATCTATTATAATTCTTCCATATTTAGCCAGATAGGTTAAAAAAATAAAAAATAAAAAAGGAATAAAACATGTTAGTAAAAAGATATGAACCATTAAATGATATTAGAAAAAGTTTTGACCTTGTAAATGCAATTATAAATACTATTGGTGAGCAAACTACTCAACAACAAAATGTAGTTGATTTCCGTCCAAAGGTAAATACTCGTGAAACAGAGGATGCTTATCATATTGAAGTAGAGCTTCCTGGTGTAAAGAAAAAAGATGTTGACATAAGTGTTGATGGTAATATTCTTACTATTTCAGGAGAGAGAAATGTAAGAGATGAGGTAAAAGATGAAGATTACCATAAAGTAGAGAGTCGTTATGGTATTTTCTCAAGAAGTTTTACATTGCCAGAAAAAGTAGATATTTCAAATATTGAAGCAGAATTTGTAAATGGTGTTTTAGAGATTACTATTCCAAAATTAAAAGTAGATACTTCAAGTAAAAAAATTGAGATTAAGTAATAAGGAGTTAATGATGAGTGTAACAAAAGATAAAATTATTGAGAATGGAAAAGAGTTAGTAAATACTGTTGAAGAGAAAGTTGAAAAGGGTGTAGAGATTGCAAAAGAGACTCTTGGTAATATAGCAAGACATTTACCTTTAGCAAATTTTGCAAAACATAGTCCTGATACTTATGATATTGAGATAGATTTACCAGGGGTAAATAAAGATGAGATTGAACTTAAAGTTGAAGATGATTATTTAACTGTAAATGCTATTAGAAAGACAAAAAATGAGGTAAAAGAGGAAGACTATTACTTATGTGAGAGTAATTATGGACTTATTTCTCGAAGTTTTGTTTTACCAAAAGATGTTGACAGAGATAAAATCTCTGCAAAGTATGAAGATGGTCGTCTCTATATTACATTAGAGAAAGAAGATTCGAGAAAAGCTCGTAATATTTCAATTAAGTAAGGGGATTAGTTATGAAAAATAGATTATTGAAAAGTATACTTTTAGCTACCATTCCTATGGTGGCAATTCATGCTGATAATAACTTGACAAAAAATCCTTTGGCTAATGACCCAATATTTCAACATTTTCAAAAATTGCAACAAGATATGAATAAAATGTTTGAAGATTTTAGTAAAAATGCTTTTAAGGGTATAGATATTGAGCCAAACTTTGAGAAAGATTTCTCTTTTAAACCAGATACAGACTTAAAAGATAATGGTGACAGTTATGAGCTAAAGATGAATTTAGCAGGTATGGACGATAAGAGTATTAAGATTGATGTTCAAGGAAATTACCTAAGTGTTACAGCTAAAAGTGAAGAGAGTAAAGAGAAAAAAGAGGGTGGAAGAATTATCCATCAAGAGCGTCATGTAGGTATGGTGCAACGAGGAATGACACTTCCAAAAGATGCAGATGTTGAACACTATAAGAGTGATTATAAAAATGGTGTTTTAACCATTACTATACCTAAAAAGAAGTAGGGGCGACCTCCGTGTCTGCCCTATGAGGGGCAACCTCCGTGTCTGCCCTAAACAATGGCTTTCTTACAGAGAGTGCAAAGCATAGAGCCTCGCAATATTCGGAACTAAAATCTCCGATTCCAAATGAGTATATTTAGAATTAAGTAGTTAATTAAAAAGGAGTGTAAATGGAACAATTTAAAACTTATATGTTAATGATAGGACTGACTCTCCTTTTTATTTGGTTTGGTGGGTTGATTGCTGGTCAGACAGGAATGATACTTGCTTTTATTGCAGCAATGGGTATGAACTTTTATGCCTATTTCTACTCTCATGAGCAGGTACTTAAACACTATCATGCTATTCCTGTAACCAGAAGTCAAGCCCGTGGACTCTATGAGATTGTTGAGCGATTGACCCGTAAAGCAAACTTGCCAATGCCAGAGCTTTATATTATTCCAGAAGAGATGCCAAATGCTTTTGCAACAGGTCGTGACTATGAACATGCCGTTGTTGCAGTAACAGAAGGACTCTTAGAGCTATTAGATGAAGATGAAGTAGAGGCTGTTATTGCTCATGAGTTAAGTCATATTAAACATTATGATATGCTTATTGGAACTATTGCAGCAACTCTTGCAGG
>JALWMP010000048.1 GCA_026996165.1 Campylobacteraceae bacterium | reverse complement strand
CCACTTAGCAGGAGCATTAGCATCAGCAACAACAAAGCCTGTTTTAGGTGTCCCAATGGCAAGTGGAGAGCTAAGAGGAGAAGATGCACTACTAAGTACAGTAATGATGCCAGCAGGAATGCCTGTAGGAACAGTTGCTATTGGTAAAGCAGGGGCTGTAAATGCAGCCTACTTAGCAATTCAGATTATGGCACTTCAAGATGATGAGTTAAAAATAAAGCTTCAAGAGGATAGGATTAGTAAGGCTAAAAAGGTTGAGCTTGACTCTAGTACTGTTGAAGTGATTTTGTAATAATAAAAAGGTAAATTATGGAACTCCAGCTTAAAAATATTGGAATGATTAAAGAGGCTAATGTTAAGTTAGATGGACTAACGGTTATTGCTGGGGAGAATGATACGGGGAAGAGTACTTTAGGGAAAGTTTTATATGGTTTGATTCAATCAATCTCTTGGGCTAGTAATATTCATCCTCAAGAAGATAGTAATTATAAAAATCAGTTTACAAAACAAATTAATGATATATTTGATAAGCAATTATCTAGTAATGGTGAAATTAAATTCTATTATGAAGGTGTAGACTTTGAGTATAAAATTATACATAACTCTTGTTGTGATTTTAGTATTAGTCAAAAGTTTCATAATAACTACTCTAAGATAGGAAGACCTCTGCTTATTGAAACACCATTTATTTGGACAATTCATCCACTTCTAAAAACAATTCGAAATCTTAAAGCACATGATGTTTTAGATGATATAGATTTTGAAATAGTGCCAACATTAAAAGATTTATATTTTGCATTAACAATAAAGAGAAAAGAATCAAAATCTTTTAATTTAAATATTGAAAAGATTATTGGTGGTAAATTTGAAGAAGATAATCTAAGTGATTTTGTTTTTAATAAAGGTGTGGAAAAAATTAAATTAGTTAATACAGCTATGGGAATAAAGTATTTTGGATTACTTCAAGTACTAGAGAATAATAACTATCTGTATAATGATCAAGTATTAATACTTGATGAACCCGAAGTTCATTTACATCCAAAATGGCAATTAAAATTGGCTGAAATTATTGTTGAACTTGTAGGTAATGGAGTTAAGATAGTTGTTAATTCTCATAGCCCATATATGATAGAAGCATTAAAAAGATATAGTGAAGTAGAAGAGATAGAAGATAAAACCAATTTTTACCTAGCAGAAGATAGATATATTGCACATCAAGATAGTTTAGAAAATATTTTTGAAAAGTTAGCTTTACCAATGCGTGAATTAAAAAAACTTAAAATGGAAAAATATAGGAATGATTAAAGAGGCTAGTATTAAAATTAATATTATAGGGATAAAAAATGAAATTACAATCAAAAGATAGTAAAAAGTTTCTAGGTGTTAGTAATGATGGAAAAATATCTTTACAAACTATTGGATATGAATTAAAAATAATAAAAGACAATCCAAATGATGATTTCTTTTTTTTAGTACCTTTAGAAGAATTAAAAAAAGAAAATCCATTATGTATAACTCCATCAACTATTAATGATGGTTCACCTTTAATATTAGAAAAAATAAATTTTAGTAAAGAAAGTCAATTATGGAAATTTGAAAACGATTATTTTATAAATAAAGAATTAAAAGAAGGTAAAAAAATGTGTATAGATGTATGTTGTGAAAAAAGAGATGATAATACAGATATTATTATTTATCATATTAAGAATCCTAAAAAAGCACATAATATTAATAATCAATTATGGGAGATTAAGTAATGACCAAAACCACACTAACATTCAGCGAACTACTACTAAAACTACAACAATACTGGGCAGAACAAGGCTGTAATATAGTCCAACCCTACGACATACCAGCAGGTGCAGGGACATTTCACCCTGCAACACTTCTAAGAAGTTTAGACTCTAAACCATGGAGTACAGCCTATGTTGCACCAAGTAGAAGACCAACCGATGGACGATATGGAGAGAATCCAAATAGATTAGGAGCTTACTATCAGTTTCAAGCACTTATTAAACCGAGTCCTGATAATATTCAAGAGCTTTATCTAAAGTCATTAGAGTATCTAGGTCTTAACCTACAAGAGCATGATATACGCTTTGTAGAAGATAACTGGGAGTCTCCAACACTTGGTGCTTGGGGGCTTGGTTGGGAAGTTTGGCTTGATGGTATGGAGGTTACTCAATTTACCTATTTTCAACAAGTAGGTGGGATTGCTTGTGACCCTGTGGCTGTTGAGATTACTTATGGTACAGAGAGACTTGCTATGTATCTGCAAGGGGTTGAGTCTGTTTTTGATATTGTTTGGAATAGACAAGGTGACAATGTTACTACTTATGCAGATGTTCATAAAGAGAGTGAGTATGAGTTTAGTAAGTATCACTTTGAAGTAGCCAATGTAGAGAAGTTACTTAAAGATTTTGATGATGCTTCGGCTGAGTGTAAACTCTGTTTAGATAAAGGTTTGCCTCTTCCTGCTTATGACCAATGTATGATTGCATCTCATGCTTTTAATGTGCTTGATGCTAGAAAGGCTATTTCACAGGCTCAACGACAAAATTATATTTTAAAGGTTCGTGAATTGGCAATAGGTTGTGCAAAATTATATAAAGAGCAAGAAGAAGAGCGAAATAAGCGTGTAAATGCAAAATGAAAATAAAAGAGATATACGAAAAATTAAACACCCTAAGCCCCTTTGAACTGCAAGAGAAATGGGACAATTCAGGTCTGCTTGTAGGCGACATGAACCGTAAAGTTGAACAGATTGCTATAGGGCTTGACATCGACAAAGAGAGCTTAGAGAGTGCAAAAGAGAATACTCTTTTTATTGTCCATCACCCACTTATCTTCTCTGGGCTTAAGGCACTAGACTTTTCTGTTTACCCTGCAAATCTATTAGAGATAATGGTTAAAAAAAATATTTCACTTATTGCTATGCACACTAACTTTGACAAGACTCACTTAAATTCTTATGTTTTTGAAAAAGTCTTAGGCTTTAAGATAGAGTCACAAGAGGAGTTTGTCTGTAGAGCTATAGGAGAGTGGTCAAAAGATGAGCTTTTGGCACTTATAAAAGAGAAGTTAGGTTTGGAGGTGCTAAAAGTTGTATCGCCTAAAGAGAAAATTAACTCTATAGCATTAACTACAGGAGCAGGGGCTTCACTAATAGATGAGGTAGAGGCTGACTGCTTTTTAACAGGTGATATTAAGTACCACGATGCCATGAAGGCTATGAGTCAAGAGCTTATGATGGTAGATATTGGACACTATGAGAGTGAGCAGTTTTTTGCACAGATACTAAAAGGTGAGTTGGAAAATTTAGGAGTTTTGGGTATAATCACGCAATCACAAAATCCGTTTGAAATATCTTAGAACGATTTTTTTAAATAGATACTACAAAAAATGCTTTAAACTCCCAAAGGATAGAGATTGAATAAACATTTAGAAGAGTTAATTGAACTTTCACAACTAGATAAGTCTATTGATGACTTTACACCACAAATTGAAGCAGCACAGAAAAAATTGGCAAGAAGAGCAAAAAAGAGAGATGAGATTCTTGAGCAGATTGCTGAACTTACTGAAGTTGCCGAAAAGGCAAAGAGTGCTATTGCCTCTTATGAAGAGCAGATTAAGGCACTAAATGAACAGCTTATAGCAAGTAAAGCAAAGTTCGACATGGTAACAAGTGAAAAGGAGATGAAGGCACTCTCTATGGAGACAGAGTTAGCCAAAGAGAAGTTGGCTCATGCTAATTCTGAAATTGAGAGACATCAGGCGATTGTTGATGCTAAAATGAGTGAGATTGAAGAGGCTAACAAGGCTCTTGAAGAGGCTAATGAAGAGTTCGAGAAGGTTTCTGCTGAAGTAAACGAAAAGTTAGCGAAAATAGATGAGATGAAAGGTAAACTTTTTGAAGAGCGTAATACTAAAACAATGGCTCTTGATATGAAGATTTTATCTTTTTATGAAAAAATCCGTGTTTGGGCTAAAAACACAGCAGTTGTTCCTGTTAAGAAACAGGCTTGTTATGGGTGTTATATGAAACTCAATGATAATACTTATGCAGCATTGATTAAGTCAGAAGAGATTATTACCTGTCCTCATTGTGGTAGAATTATGTATCTTGAGAGACAGACCGAAGAGGCGTAATTGCTTTTTTGCTCTTTGAAAGTGTTGAAAGATGGATAGACTCTTTTTTTTCTTCTATGCAACACTTCTGTCAATAGTCTATCTGTTGGCACTCCCTTTTATCTTTTTTCTCTCTAAACGCAATGTTAAATATAGAGTCTCACTCCCTGCACGATTTTTTTTAAAAAACAATCCCCCTTTAAGTGAAAATGGAGTCTGGTTTCATGTCTGTAGTTTTGGAGAGGCTAGGGCTATCTATCCTCTGTTAGATAAGTTACCAACCAAGCTTTTGCGTTTAACAACAACTACACAGACAGGTTATGAGGCTATTTTGCAAAAACAGCCTAATCAGAGTCGCTATTTGCCATTTGAGCCTCTGCTCTTTTCGTGGTTAAAACCTCAAAAGATTCTTTTGGTAATGGAGGCAGAGTTTTGGTATCTGCTCTTTGCATTAGCTAAAAAAAGAGGGGCTAAAACCGTATTGATAAATGCTAGAATGAGTGAGCGTTCCTTTCCTAAATATAAAAGAATGGCTTGGTTATATAGGCAGATTTTTAAGTATATTGATGAGGTCTATGCTCAAAGTCAGATTGACAAAGAGCGTTTAGAGGAGTTGGGGGCTAAAAATATTAAAGTAATTGGTAACATAAAATTAGCCAATATCCCTAAAGCGACTAAAAATCTAACTAAACCAAAAAGGCTTCTAATCTGTGGAGCAAGTACACACCCTACAGAGGAGAGGTTGATTTTAGATGCTTTTGTAAAGTTAAAGCACAAAGAGCCAAAAGCAAGGCTTGTTTTAGTACCTCGTCACCCTGAGCGTTTTAAAGAGGTAAGCAAGTTGGTAGAACAGGTTGCACAAGAGGAGCATTACACTTGGCACAACTACTCAGAGAGTGAAGCTTTTAACTCAGATATTGTAGTAGTAGATGTGTTAGGAGAGTTGGTAAACATATATGCTATTGCTGATATTGTTATTTTGGGTGGTGCTTTTGCTAAGATTGGTGGACACAATGCAGCAGAAGCTGCCCAATTTGGGTGTAAGATTATCTCTGGAGAACACTACTTTAACCAGCGTGATATATTTTCTGTAATAGAGGGAATTACTATTGTAAGTAAAGAGGCTCTAGCGTGGCAACTAGAGCAACATGAACTTCTTAAACCAACACGGATTATGCAGAGAACCAATATTCAACCTATTTTGGAGACGATTAATGAAGTGTTATAGTATCGACAATGGAGTGGTAACATTCAATATAAAAGCCCAACCTGCCTCTAGCAAAAATGAGTTTTCTGGACTCTATGGTGAAGATGCTCTAAAGGTTAGAGTAAAAGCAGCAGCTGTTGAAGGTGCAGCCAACAAAGAGCTAGTAAAGTTTTTGTCTAAAAGTTTTAAAGTTGCTAAGAGTGACATTAAGTTTAAATCTGGGCAGACAAGTAAAATCAAACGACTTAGTTTTCCTTTGACTGATGAGTTTTTAAATATTATGAAAGAGATTGAGAATGGAAAAAGCCTATAAACTATTAGCTCTCCAAGAGGGTATATCTAATAAAAAAGCAAAAGAGCTAATTGACCGTGGATTGGTCTACTACCTTGATAGAAAAATCAAGATTGCAAGAGCCCAGATGCCAAAAGATACACGCTTTAGAGTTGAGAGCATAGATGATGTAAAGATTATCTATCAAGATGAGAATATTGTAGCTGTCAATAAACCAGCCTTGTTAGATAGCTATGAGTTGGCTACTGCTTTAGATGGTGATGCCAAGCTTATTCACAGACTTGACCGTGATACCTCTGGAGTGCTACTCTTTGCAAGAGATGATGAGTTTTTACAAGATGCTATTGAAGCATTTAAACAGCGAAAAGTAAAAAAGCGTTATGTTGCATGGGTTGAGGGGGTCTTTTGTGAAGAGAGAAAGATAGATGCTCCCATTGTTACCCATAAACAGGGTGGAAAAGCATTTTCAGAGATTAATGAAGAGAGAGGGAGACCTGCTGTAACGGTGGTTAGACCATTAGAGATTCAGGGTAAAAAGTCCAAAGTTGAGATTGAGATTATGACAGGGCGTACTCATCAAATTCGTCTACATCTATCTAGCATTGGTCACCCTATTGTAGGTGATGAGCGTTATGGTTCAGTGACACGTTCAAAGAGAATTTTACTTCATGCTAAGGCGATTTCTCTTTTAGGTTATGCTTTTGAGGCTAAAGAGCCTAGGGATATACAGAAGTATAAATAGGGGTTAAGAGTAACTTTATGATATAATTGGTAAATAGATAAAGAGGTAA
>JALWMP010000047.1 GCA_026996165.1 Campylobacteraceae bacterium | reverse complement strand
CTCCTCTTCCTACTGCATCTTTGACAACTGAATTTCCTGCCAACAGAGCTACTCTGTTCTCTTTTAGTTTTTGGATAAATGCTCTAAACTTCTCTGCTCCCAACTTAAGATAAAGTGCCGAAAAATGTGTAGAGGCTGTTCCCATATATGGCAGAGAGATAGCTACTTTTCCTCTATATTTTGGGTTAGTTAAATCTTCTAATTTGGTAGGGTACTCCTCTTTTTTCATCAAATTTTTATTGACTACAAAAACACGACTTCTAATCCCCACTCCATGCCACTTATGCTCTTTGGAGTAGTAGTACTCTTTTGTGTAGTGTAGGTTCTCTTTTTTATAACTAGCAAATAGCCCTGCCTTATCAAGTCTAGCCATTCGCATAAACTCCGAGTTCCAAAAAATATCTGCTCTTGGGTGTTTTTTTTCTGCTAGTAGTCTTTTTTCTAATCCTAGAGCTTTTGAGGCTTCTGTATCATAGAGAACTTTTACATCTATGCCACTTTTTTGTTTGAACTCTTTTATGATTTTAGAGGAGAATATTTGGTCTATGGAGGTGTAGATAATGAGTTGATTGTTATTTTCTTTTTTGGAGCAGGAGATGAATATTATAGTTATTAAAAGTAGTAATTTTATCTTCATCTTATATGCCAAAGACTAAACCAATTCATCTTTTCTAATATCTAAAATATTACAAACATCTTCAAAAATTCTTTCTGAAAACTCTAGTACCTCTTTTATCTCTTCTTTTGATGGAAGAGGTCGATTAAAAGCAGGATATGACTCCTCTATATGATAAGCAGAAATATCTTTTAAAAGTAACAGTTCATCATTTTCAAATTTAATAAAATCATCTATATAGGTATAAAGTTCTAACAAATTATGTGTTTTAGGTATTTTTTGATTTGTAGAAGCCAAAAAACTTTTTAAAGATTTTTCCACTGCATAATGTATCTCTACAGCGATAATATCTGTATAGTGATTTACCTCATATAGCAATCTAGCTGTTGATAAATTATGCCAAGCTTTTGTAAGCCACTCTTTAGTTGCTGTTTTGTTCATACAAGACTCGTCCATTTTGTAAAATATCTACTTTGTAAAAATAATCTTCTCTATTTTCTATATACTTTGTGGGAGCTGATAAAATGTCAAATCCTACTTTATATTTAAAAATTAAATCCATTATATTTTTTGTTGCTTCTCTCTCATAATATCTTAAATCTTTAATATCCAAATCATCTTTTAATAAAAACAAATCAATATCACTATTTTCATTGGGCTTCCCATAGGCATAAGAGCCAAAAAGTATAATCTTATTAGGATTTAAAGGTTTTAGTCTTTCTACTATTTCAGTTTTTAATTTTTCAATATTTAACACTTTTGACTCCTTTTTTATCTATTATATCACAGCAAAACCTAAATTTAGTTCGTACTGTTTGTTATTAGAATTTTTATTTTTTATTCCATCCTAATCTCTCATATACACTCCCACGCAGATATGAGATGGGTCAGTTTTATAAAGCTCTTCTGTTTTTACAATAAGAGCCAAAGAGATTTTTTTAGCAACTTTCTTTTTGCTTCGTTCATATTTAACATCAAACTTAAGAGGCATGGCGATGTTCCAAAATCAAATCTCCAATCTCCATCTCTAACTTTGCCATTTGTGTTAAAAGTTTATCGAGAGTCTCTTTTATTTTTGTATCTTTAGTGTTTTTGAAAATCTCTTCTACCACTTCATAGTTATCATCAAGATTAAATTGTAGGGTGCGAAGTTTCTCTTCATCAAAATTGAGTTCATCAAGAATTTCACGAAAGCCTGTAACCATCATCAATGAAATTTTAATGGCATTCTCTACTTCAATATTTGCCAAACTATTTAATGATTTAAAATACTTAACATTAAGAAGAGGCATATAGTGTAATTCACTCATGGGTGTCCTTTGTAATCGTTTCTTTATCTGATTATATCACTTTTTTATTTATGACTCATAATTCAAAACTATCCTATATTTTTACTGCCACTGCATCTTCAACTCACGATGAGAAGAGACACAATCTCTTAAATAGAGGTTAATAAGACTCTGATAAGGTATGCCAACTCCTTCTGCCATCTTTTTAAAGTAGTCAATAATATCCTCTTCTAATCTCATTGTTACTTGCTTTTTTAACTGTTTAGCATAAGGATTTGGTCTTGACTTCATTGTGCCTAAATCATACTCTTCTTTCATAGCTTTATCTCCTATAGTAATGTTTAGATTCATTTTTAGTTGCTTTTCTAGCAGAGATGATTCGTATAGTTCCACTACTCTGGCGATAAATGTATCTCTTTCATTACATTACACTTACAATGTAGTTTTTTGTCAAGATAGTTTTTCTCATTATTTAGCCTTTGATATTTTTTATTCCATCCTAATCTCTCATATACACTCCCACGCAGGAGGGATGTGAGCGAGTTAAAAAATCGGTACATATACTTTTTCTTCACAATATCTAGAAAATTTTATTGGTATTAATGTTGAAGTATATCTATATGTTTCAACAGATTCATTTTTTATAAAATACAAATTAGTTATATACTTTCCACAATACTGAACCATTATTGTTGATGTAAATATCATTTTTAAAAGTCTTGAAACTTCTTCCATATTTTTGTAAATATACTCATAATCTAAATCTATTATCTCTTCTGCTCTATCAATATCAATGCGTAATCCGCTATCGCAAATTTCCATTAATAGTGACACAGCATTAGTTTTTTTTAAAATAACCTTAACATAATGTTCATTGTGTAGTATAGAGTCTATGCTAAATACTTTATTTTGAAATAATAAATCTTGATTTAAACTAATTAATACATCATTAATTAGTTTTTCAATCAATAATATTTGTTTAGTATATTCCAATATTATTTTCTCCTCATAAGCTCTTTAATAATAGGATTTGCTACTTCATTAGGAACAAAAAGATTAGGAATATCTAAGTGTCTAAGAGATTTATTTCCTTTTGCTCCTAAACCCAATCTTAAAGCCCAACCTCCACCATTTGAGCTTGTACTCGACCATCCTAACTTCAAGGATGAACCTGTTTTGTTTAAAATCCCAGGAGTTCCACCTTTTACAGCAGAATGTCCTAATAATTTTGAACTAACACCAAAAAACTTACTTTGCATTATTTTATCAGCAGGACAAATTTTTGTAAAAGCTTTTCCAGATACGCCTAAAACACGAGAATAAGGAAATAACGTCAATGCTGTATCTGTACTTGTTTCAGGAGTCCAAAGAGCAACAAAGAATGCAGGAATATAATATACATTGTTACCAGTTGTTACTGCTTTCTCAACCCAATATTCTAATGCTTTTTGACCATATTTATCACCCCACAGCAATCCAAATGAATCTAACAAATTTACTGGATTATTACCAACATAACGATATAAATTTATATCCCCACCACTAAACCCAATAGGGTCTTCACTCAAAAATCTCTGCGTAGTAGGGTCATAATATCTAGCACGATAATAATACAAATCATCATCATCCATAACCCTACCAGTATATCCATAAGGATTATGAGTAGTAGCCGTAATATTTTTAGCAGTCACTTTACCATAAGCATCATAACTATACTCTTCTACTTTAGTTCCACTACTATCAACTAAAGCAATTATAGAGCCTTGATGGTCTCTTAGGTAGTAGTAGGTATCTGTTCCATCACTAATAGATAGAGGTTGGTCTATTCCCTCACTATGAGTAATAGTGCTAATAATATTGTTGCTACTATCTGTTATGGCTACTATATCCATACCATCATAAACAAATTTCTCTACCACTCCATTAACACTTTTGCTATATCTTCTACCCACAGGGTCATAGGTAAATGCTAAAGTTTTAGTGGTTTGGTTGTTCTCATCTTGTGTAACAACTTGGGTTAACTGATTTCTATCGTTAAAGGTGTAAAGCTTTTTATAGTTGGTGTTTTTGTCTATCTTTTTAATAACATTTCCACTATTGTCATACTCAAAGCTATAGTTATCATTTTGAACCATTTGGTTATTTTGAGTGTTGTATGAAGCATTGTCATTTAGATTGTTTCCTGCTTTGTCATACACAAAACTATTGGCATTTTCAGAAACAAGTCGCCCTATATCATCATAACCATAGTTAAACACATTTGAGTCAATAGTTTTTTTGGTAATTAATCCTCTACTATCATACTCATAATCAAGTGTTGCTACAGATGAGGCTATTTTTGTTAGCTCTCCTACACTATTAAAGGTGTAGTTCTCATTAACTCCATTTGGTAGAGCTATTTTAGTAAGGTAGGAGTTGTTATCATAAGTAAAACCAAAACTATCACTACCATTGGCTATGGTGGTGGCTAACCCTAAGTTGTCTCTAGTGTAAGTGATTGTTTTACCAAGAAAAGCTAGAGTTTTAAGACTGCTATCTTTATCATAAGTTCTATCAACAGCTACACCATTAACACTCTCTTTTGTTACTCTACCAATAGCGTCATAGGTGTAATTAATTGTTGCAGTATTATTTTTTACTTGGGTAATGCGATTTAGAGCGTCGTAGTTATAGTCAACTCCGTTACTACCTACAGTTTGACTTGTAACCCTTTTGTTTGCATCATAACTAAATGTTACAGTTTTTCCATCATATCGTGCAATAGAGGTAACTAAGTTATCACTTCCATAGGTATAGGTAGTAAACTTACCATCAGGTCGTATCTCTTTAGAGAGTCTTCCATAGCTATCATACTCATATTTGGTCTCATTGCCTACAGGGTCTTTAATTGAAATAAGTCGTCCTGCCTCATCGTAAGTGTACTCTATTTTATCTCCTAGAGCATTGGTCACTTGGGTTACTCTGTCTAAATCATCATAAGCAAATAGGGTTGTTTTGCCACTTGCATCGGTTTGAGAAATTTTTCTGTTAAAACTATCATAAGCAAATGTAGTAGTTCTACCCAATGCATCTTTTATTGAAGTAGGCAAAGAAAGAGCATTATAGGTTATCTCTGTTTTTGCACCTTTGGCATCAGTTATAGAAACTACATTACCTTTTGCATCATAGACCATTGTAGTATGGTTACCTTTTGGATTGGTAACTTTTAGTAGATTGTAGTTACTATCATAAGTTAGTGTAGTTGTATAGCCAAGTGGCGAGATGATTTTTGTTGGTTTTGGGTTGTCTCCACTATATTGATACTCTGTTTTATTACCAAGAGGGTCAATAGTAGCAATGGTTCTCTCTTTTTCATCTTGTACTCTTAACCACTTTTTACCCATAGCATCAACTGTAGTAGTTGTACGAGTTTGAGCATCATAACTCTCGGAAATAGCATGATTTAGAGGGTCAACAACTTTGGTAATATAACCATTATCATCAAGTGTATAAGTAGTACGATGTCCATTACTGTCTTGTTTATATACTCTATTGCCACTGTAACTGTAACTATATCTCTCTGCACCTTCTGTATAGGTTGCTACTCTACCATTGCTATCGTAAGTTACACTTATGACAACTCTGTCTGAGGCATCTTTAACTTCAGTAATAAGGTAGCTAATCTGTGCATCATTAGAAAATTTAAACTCTCTATAAGAGTACTTTAGACTCTGCCCTTTAGGGTCTACAACCTCAACTAAATTACCATTTTCATCATAGTTGTACTGCCAAGCTCTACTGTTTTGGTCTGTAATTTGAGAGACAAACCCATTACTATTATAGGAAAATGTAAGTTCATTTTGACCACTACTTACTTTTTGTAACAAGTAGTTACTATCATAAGTTAGAGTAATTGTATTGCCTTGTGTATCGCTTCTTTTTACCAAATATCCATTTTTATATGTCTCAACTGTTCCATTTGGATAGGTCAATGTAGCTGTTTGTTCATCTACTCTAGTTGCTTTATATCTTCTGTTTCCTATATCAATAAAAGTATTATTATTTTCATTGTATCTATAGAAATATCGTAACCCATCAGGTTGTCTATAGACAAAATAGGTCTCACTCTGTTTTGAGCCATTATCATCTTTAGAGTATTGTACTGTTTTTAAAAAAAGTTTTTCAAAATTACTTATCCAACTATTTCCAAACAGACCCAAATGTGGCTCAAAAGCTATATAGTGTCGTGAAAGAGAGAGTGAAGGTTTTCCTATTAAAGAGATGTCTCTGTCACTCCATATAAAATAGCCTGTTTTTAGAAAAACAGGAGAACCTGTCTTTCCTCCAATAGTACCACTATTCGCACCTACTGAACCACAATTATCATTTGGTGCTTTTTTACATGTCTTAGCAGAACCATCTTCATTACACCCACAAAGAGACTTACAGTTTGGTTTATCTGGCTTAGTAATATCTTCATGTGTACTCCATGAATAATTATAGGCAAACAAAGAGCTATTGAAGCCTATCAAAAAGAAAATCTGTATTAGTAAAAATTTAATTAAT
>JALWMP010000046.1 GCA_026996165.1 Campylobacteraceae bacterium | reverse complement strand
CTCCTCTTCTACTTCGCCCTTTTCCTCCAGTGTGACAACGCAAACACTCTTGACGCAAGTAGGTATATACAGATAAAAGTGGGTCTTTCTCTACCTCATCGGCTGTTGGTGCTTTTGGTAGTGCTTTTGAGTGTTTAGGAAAGGCTTGTGACTCCTTTTTTGAAAGCTCTCTCATATACTCTTGATATGTTTTTGTTCCTAAACGTTTATGGGTATTGTTAGAGTCATAGTTTGACTCCCAATGATTATAGCCATCAGATTTTCCAAACGACCACAATGCCCCATGAATCTTTCCTGCTTCTGTATTCATAAGTGAGTTCCATTGTGCTTTTACTTGCTCTTGATGACACATTCCACAAGTGTTAATATTTATCCATTGACTTGTTGGGCTTGGGTAGAACTCTTTGGGTCCTTTATGGGTTAAGAAGTACTTTAGTGTTCCTGAGTGTGAAATATTTTTGTCAGAACTGTTTGGATTACCACCATGGCAGACTACACAGTCATTGCCCTTTGCTCCTGCCTTGTCGGCTACTTTTAAAATCTCTTTCATCATTTTAGATGAGTTTTGGCGTATATGTTCTATACCTTTGTGACACTCTAAACAGCTATTTGAGAAGAGTAGAATTGGTAAAATAAATAGTAAATAAATAAATTTTTTCATTTGTTAACCTTTGGACGTATTTTAACACAAGAAGCTAAATAGTACTATACACTTAACTTTTTCACCTAACCCAAAGCAAAAAACAATAAAATAGACCAATTTAAAAACAAAGAGAGTTTTAGACTATGCAAATTAATTTAAATAATAAAAGTGTTCTTTTAGGAGTTACAGGAAGTATCTCTGCCTATAAAGCGTGTGACTTAGCAAGACTATTTATAAAAGCTGGAGCTTCGGTTCATGTAGTTATGACACCTTCAGCTGAAAGATTTGTATCTGCTCTTACATTTGAAGCTTTAACACGAAATGCTGTCTTAACAGAGAGTTCTGAGTCTTGGGCGAGTGGTGAATTAAACCATATAGATATTGGAAAAAAGTGTGATGTATTTGTTATAGCTCCTGCAACAGCTAATACTATTAATAAGATTTCTAAAGGTATTGCTGACAATATCTTAACTCAAACAGCTCTTGCATTTAATAAAACTCTTCTTATAGCTCCTGCTGCCAATACAAATATGATTGAAAATCACTACACTGTTGGCTCATTAAAGATGCTAGGAGTTAACGAGGTACGTATTGTTAATCCTCAATCAAAACTTTTGGCTTGTGGAGACGTAGGAAATGGAGCATTAGCTGAACCATCTGCTATTTTTTACCAAGTTGCACAAGCCCTACTAGAAGAGGAGTTTTGGAAAGACCGTAGAGTAGTTGTAACAGGAGGAGGAACAAGAGAGAAGATTGATGAAGTGCGTTACATCTCTAACTTCTCATCAGGAAAAATGGCAAATGCACTAGCTACTGCACTCTATCTTAAGGGGGCTGATGTATGTCTTATTACAACTATGCCTCATGCTCATATTCCAAAAGATATTTATGTTATAGATGTTGAATCAGCCGAGGAGATGAAAGATTATACTGTCGATGCTGTTCGTGTTGCTAAAAAAGGAAAAATGAGTAAAGCAACAATGAACTCATCTCAACCAGTCCATCTAATTCAAAAAAAGCCCTACCTTTTTATGGCAGCTGCTGTAGCTGACTATACTCCAAAATTTCCACAAGTTGGAAAGATGAAAAAAGCAGATATTGGAGAGAGTTGGAGTATTGAACTTAAACAGACAGCAGATATTTTAACAGAAATAAACAAAGAGAATCTTGTTACTATTGCATTTAAAGCTGAAATGGACAAAGAGCATGGTTTTTCTAATGCTAAAAGCTTAATGGAAAATAAAAATGTAGATGGAGTATGCTATAATCTCCTAAAAGATTCTCAAAGTTTTGGAACAACAGAACATAGCATTACTTTTATTATGCCAAATAAAACAATAGATTTGGGAAATGGTTCAAAACTAGATTTATCTTTTAAAATATTAAAAGAGAGTCAAGCATTAGAAAATGAGCAAAAATAAAAATATATTAAAACATCTAGCAATTATTATGGACGGTAATGGACGCTGGGCAAAAGAGCGTGGTCTTATACGTACAAAAGGACATGAGAAAGGGGCAGAGGTTACTAGAGAAATTACTCGTTATTGTGCCAAACACCCTACGATTGAGACTGTAACCTTTTACGCCTTTAGTACCGAAAATTGGAAACGCCCCAAGTACGAAGTGAACTTTCTTATGAAGTTGCTTGATAGTTGGCTTAGAAATGAGCTAGAGACCTATCATAAGTTTGGTGCTAGGTTTGAGACAGTAGGAAACATTGAGGGATTCTCTCCTAAACTTCAAGAGACCATAGCCTACATTAAAAAAGAGACAGCACACCATACAAATGTAACCCAAATCTTGGCTCTTAACTACGGCTCACGTGAAGAGATAGCTAAAGCTGCCTCAAGATTAGCTAATAGAAATGAACCCATAACAGAAGAGTCTCTTGGAAATGAGCTAAATACTCCATACAGTGACATAGATATGATGGTACGAACAAGTGGCGAGATTAGACTCTCTAACTTTCTGCTTTGGCAACTTAGTTACAGTGAACTCTTTTTTACTAAAACATTATGGCCAGACTTTACAGCTAAAGAGTTAGAAGAGATGATTGAACAGTATGTCAATAGAGAGAGAAGATTTGGGGGTGTTTAGATGGCAGAATCAGTTATTGTAATATTTATCTTTATTTTTGGAATTGTTATAGGCTCTTTTTTAAATGTAGTTATCTATCGTATTCCAAAGGGTGAGAGCATAGCCTACCCTGCGTCAAAGTGTCAATCTTGTCAAACTCCTTTAAAGTGGTATCATAACATTCCTATCTTCTCATGGCTCTTTTTAAGAGGGAAATGTGGCTTTTGCAGTGAAAAAATCTCTATACAGTACCCACTAATAGAGCTAACAACAGGGCTTATTGCTGTTTCTCTATACTATAAATTGGGGCTTGTTTGGTATATGCCTATTGTATTTGTTGTCTTTACGCTTCTTTTAGCATTAGTAATGATAGATTTTAAATATATGGCTGTTCCAGACAACTTAAATCTTTTAGCACTTGCTTTAGCTGTTGTATCTCCTAATGTTTTAGGCTCACTACACGATGCTATTTTAGCAGCAGGTGGATTAACCCTTTTACGCTACTACCTTAGCTTCTTTTTAAATAAAGAGGCAATGGGTGAAGGAGATATTATAGTAGCAGGAACTATGGGGGCGTTACTTGGTTTTCCTCTCTTTTTCTATGCCCTTTTTCTCTCTGCTATTTTAGCTATTGTTCCTTCTCTTATGGCAAAAGATAGAGCTGTACCTTTTGTACCTTTTCTAGCTATGGCAACATTTATTGTCTATATCTTTGATACACAAGTATCTTCATTAGTGGATTCTATTATCTATGGCTAAAAGAGCAAACATCTCAACCTATCTATCGAAGAACTTTACTAGTTCATTTTTGACTATATTTTTACCCCTCTTCTTTATAGGTTCACTTGTTTTTATTATTAAAATTTCGGCTTTAACAGCCTCTATAAAAGTTAGCTTTTTAGAGCTAATTCAGATTTTTTCTTACCATCTACCTGAAATTCTATTCTATATCTTTCCTGTCTCTTTTTTAGTTGCTACAGCTATGACCCTACTACGTCTATCAACAGACAATGAGCTAATTGCTCTTTTCTCTTTAGGTGTAAATGCTCACTCAATAGTAAAAAGACTCTTGTTTATTGGTTTTCTCTTTTCAATTATTTTACTTATGCTCTCTTTAGCTCTTATGCCTAAAGCTAGACAGCAGTTTAAAGCCTTTCAGTATGAAAAGACTGCACAAGCACAAGTTAACATTAACCCCTCTAAACTAGGTCAAAAATTTGACAATCTATTTATATATGTAAAGAGTAAAAATGGAAAAACCTTAAGAGATGTAGTTATTTACCAACGAGACCAAAAGAACAAAGCTCAACTATTTATTGCAAAAAAAGCAAATTTCAATACAAAAAAATCACTTATTACTTTAGCCTTAAATAGAGGTTCAGGTTATACTTTTTCTGATAACTCAATAGAAGAGATTACTTATAAAACAATGAAAGTATATAAAAATTTAAGCTCTAAAGCCTTTAACTACAATACTATTGTTGACTACTGGAGAGCATTATCAAAAAGTGAGCGTAAAAAGCGTAAAATTCTCTTCTTTTTCTTTCTAAGTTTTATTCCTCTTATGGGAGTCTACTTTATAGCCTCTTTTGCTATTATTAACCCTAGATACAATCGAAACTATGCCTATCCTGTTTTAGCTATAGTTACTATTGTTCCCTATGCTATAGCCACTCTGCTAGACAAACAAGGTACACCTCTAATAACTATAGCCATTATTCCAACACTTATGATTATTGGTTATCTACTCTTTAGACGTAATGTCCTAAGGTACTTTTAGATGCGAATTAAGGCTACTATTGCTTACGATGGAAGCTACTTCAAAGGGTTTCAAAAACAGAAATCTACTAACCAAACTATAACTTCAGAGATTGAGTCTGCTCTACGCTCTGTGGGTATTGATGACAATATTAGAGGTTCAGGACGAACAGATGCAGGAGTTCATGCCACAGGACAAGTTATTGACTTTGAAGCTCCAGAGTTTTGGAGAGATTTAAAAAAACTAAAAATAGCCCTAAACCGAAAACTCAAACATATCTCTTTTAAATATCTCTGCTTTGTAGATGAGAGTTTTCATTCAAGATTTTCAGCAAAAAAAAGGGTCTATCGCTACGTTTTTAAAACCTCTCAACCCTCTGTTTTTGAACAAAACTACATCTCTTACTTTCCAAGTTTTGATGTAAAAAGACTACAACTAGCACTAAAAGCTTTTGAGGGAGAGCATGACTTCTCAAACTTTATAAAAACAGGAAGTATTACACATACTAATGTACGTGAAATATATAAGGCTTATTATAGACATCACAAGGGCTATCACTTTATTTACTTTGAAGCCAATGGTTTTTTACGTTCACAAGTGCGTATGATGGTTGCTTTTGCTATGCAAGTTGCTATGGGGGAAAAGAGTCTTTTAGAGTTAGAGGAGCAACTTTCTCTTAAAAAGAGACATAGTACTAAACTTGCCCCTGCTGAGGGGCTTTATTTGGCTAGGATTGTTTATTAATTTATTTTCTAAATCTCTCAAAAACATTCCCAAAATCAATAGAGGCTCTACAAGTAGTTTCAGTAAAATCATAACTCTCCAAAGAGAAATCACCCTCTTTAGTGTATCTATTATGTTCTAATCTATAAACTTTTGCTTTTAAATCAGTAGGATATACTAAAACATAATATTTTACCTTCTCTTCTTCATAGATTTTAAACTTGTGTACTTCATCTCGTTTTGCTGTCGATTTACTAATTACCTCAACAACAATTTCAGGTGCTTTTGTCATATAGGCTTCATTTGTTTCATTACAAATAAGTACAACATCTGGTTTTAAAACTGTATCATCATTTACTTTCCAATCAGCTTCACCAAGAGCAACACACTCTTGACACTTTCCCATAGATTTTTTTAATTCAAAAAGTATATTACCTGCAATAATTTGATGATTTATCATAGGAGCAGGAGCCATTGCTAGTGGAACTCCTCTTATTAACTCCCACTCTCCTTTCCATTGACAATAGTCATCATAAGTATAGTATTCAACTACACACATCAAGAGTCCTTTTTTATTTTTTTAAATTATAACACATTAAGATAATAAAAAAACTTCTCAATAAAAATTGCCCTTTTTAGGGAATTCTCTTTAACTAATTCGTATATATAGACAAAAAGAGTTTCTATTTTTGAGGAAAATAAGAGAATGCAATCTGTTAAATATAAATCTAAAAAAAAATTACACCCAACAGATAAAGAGTTGGCTAATTTTATTGATAATAAACTTACTTCTCAAAAACGAAAGAGACTTCTTTCTCATTTAATCTATTGCGATAGTTGCATAAATATAATTATAGAAACAATAATAAATAGTAAAAAAAAGTAATTAATAAGATAAAATCACTATAATTATTATAAATTAATTATTTTTATTTTATTATAAAGGAGAGATATGAATAGTAATATAGATGAATTTATTAAGAGACACTGTAACAAAGAGTGTTTTTTTACAAAAATCAAAAAAAAATGTATCTCTCTCTTTCGTTCATCTCCAAAACCAACTTCTACATTAGAATCAGTTGCTTTTCAACGAAGGCTTCAAGAGCATTGTAAGCCTTATGCCAATCGTAAAAAAATCTATATGTTTATACTCTCTAAGCAGATTTATAATACGTGTAATAGACAAAAAGAGAATAAAGAGGGGTGCATAAGCTATCTGTTTGATAAACTTCTTGAAGAGTCCAAAAGATTTGACATAGAGCAAGATAGCATTGTCTTTCAGAGTGTAAAGCTAAAGTT
>JALWMP010000045.1 GCA_026996165.1 Campylobacteraceae bacterium | reverse complement strand
CCGAGAAAAATGAGAAATTTTTAAAGAGTTTTCCACCCATTTTTTACCTTTGTTTTTTTAATGGTTGATAATACTTTAAGGTGGTAACATTTTGGTAACAAGGAGTAAATAGCTCTGTTTCCCTTTTCTTATCAATATGTTCTATAATGTTAAAATAGTAAATTCTAAAAAGGAAAACATTGAACAAAGTTTTTCTCGCAATCCTCTTCCATAATCTATGATTTGGGAGAGGTTAGAGAAAAAGGGAATGTTTGTGTATTCTAAATAAGTTTTCTATAATATAAAAAATATATAATAACACAGAATTATTAATTAAGCACTGTCCTAAAATAAGAGAAAAAGACTTAATTAACTATTCCTAAGTTCTTTAAAATCTTAATGTATGAGGTTCTGATTAAATATAAAAGCTGTAATCAGATAAAACATTAACAGCATAAAACCTTTGTCTGAAAAGTTAAGGTTGCAAGTTGAGGCAAAAGTTCCTTTGCTTGTAGGCAGAATCAGTCATAATTTGTCTTCGTTAATTAAGTTAAGAGAGGTTGCATAGTTCTGCTAAGAATTACTTCTTTTATCTCGTATTCATGACAAAGGAAGCCTCTCCTATAATCTTTGATTTGGGAGAGTGAGGTTCACATGGTATCATATCATGATATTATTTAAAATAGGAATAGAATGTATTTTAAGATTATAGATTTTTCAAAATTTTCAAGTATAAAAGTTGGGACTTCTGTCGAGGTGTTGATGTTGGAGCGTGGAGATGAGATGCCTAACGACAGAGTGATTATTGGTCATGCAAATAACCTTTTGGTCTCACCCACTCATCCTCCACCTTTAATGATGCTCTCTAAAGATTTCTCTTTTATGGAGTTAGAAGATAATATTTTAACCGTTGGTTGTGCTACTCCTACAGGAAAACTTCTCTCTTTTGCTAAAAAAAATGACCTTGCAGGATTTGAGTTTGTCTCTAAACTTCCTGGGTCTATTGGTGGAATGTTGGCAATGAATGCAGGGGTGAAGAGCTATGAAATATTTAATATAGTTGATGCCATTAAGATAGATGGGAAGTGGATAGATAAAAGAGAGATAGAGCATGGTTACCGATTTGCTAAGTTAAATGGTGTGGCTACAGAGGCTCGATTTAGGGTTAAAAGAGGCTTTTCAAAAGAGCTTTTAGAGGAGTTGGTAAATCTACGTTCAAATCAGCCTAAAACTCCAAGTGCTGGTTCTGTATTTAAAAATCCAGAAGGAGACTATGCAGGACGACTAATTGAAGCTGTTGGACTTAAAGGTGTTTCAAAAGGTGACATGCAGTGGTCAAAAATTCATGCAAACTTTTTAGTAAATCATGGAAAAGGCACTTTTGAAGAGGCAAAATACCTTATAGATTTAGCAAAAGAGAGAGTTCTTAAAGAGTTTGGAGTAGAGCTTAAAGAGGAGGTTCAAATACTTTAAACTTTTAACCCCAATCTTGATTTTTTTCTCTGTGTTTGTGTTTATCTTTTTTGTAAGAGGTGGCATTTTTTAGTTTTTGTAGACGGTTAAGGAGTGTCATATTTGCTTCTCTTATATTGTCTAGCTCAAACTCATTTTTGAGTTCATTGTCAAGTTGTTCAATATATGATTTCATCTGTTGATGGTACTCTGAGTTTAGTTTTACCTCTACTTGTTCATCAAGTTTCTTTTTTAGCTCTTGAAACTTTTTTAAAAACTTCTCTTGTGTAGTTGTTTCATCTCGAAACATTTTAAAGAGATTTTTTGTTACTTTCTCTAAAAAGGTAATGTAGCGTTGACGTTGATATTTCTCTACTTGTTTTGGTGTGTATCTCATTAGATATATTATATCTAAAAAATTTTGTAGTAAAAAGAGAGGAGAGGTGAGAGACTCTTAAATGTCTCTCAAAAGTGCTTAACAAGCAGCTTTTGCAGCCTCTAAAGCCTCTTCGTAGTTAGGCTCTTGAGTAATCTCTGGAACAACTTGTTTATAAGTTACTTTTCCATCTTTACCAATAACAAAGATAACTCTTGCAGTTACACCAGCTAAAGGACCATCAGCTAAAAGAACACCATAAGCGTTTGCAAAATCTTTGTTTCTGAAATCTGAACAAACTTTGATATTCTCAATTCCAGCAGCTCCACACCATCTAGCAGCAGCAAATGGTAAGTCCATAGATACTGTAATTACCTCTACACCATCAAGGTTAGCAGCCTCTTGGTTAAATCTTCTAGTTTCTGCATCACATACACCTGTGTCTAGTGAAGGTACTGCGATTACTAGTTGAACTTTACCCTCTCCACCAACTTGCTCATCTTGAAGCATTGGGTTACAGTTTACTACTGTTACTACTGGTGCTGTATCACCTACGTTTACTTCCGTACCTGCTAAGTTACATACAATGTCATTTTTAAATGTTACTGTTGCCATTTTTATTCCTTAAATATTTGTTTGTAAAGGGATTATAGTTTAAATAGGATAAAATTACTCTTAATTAAGAATATATAATTTTTATCTATTTTTTATAAAAAGCTCTATAGTGAGTAATGTTAAATAAAAAAAAATATTTTTTAATAAAAAATAATAAAAAGTGGTTTTTTTTAATGAAGACTGATGGTTTTTTTTGTTAAAATATAATCGTAGAATTAAAGAAATAAAATATTAGTTAGGAAGTGAGATATGACTTTACCTATTATAGTTAATAAATCTGTTTCAATAGATTATAAAAAGATATATTTTAAATATATTAAATCAGAATTTAATCCATCAAAAAATTTTATAAATAAGAGTGTAAAAAAAACAGTAGAAAATAGAGAAAATAATTGTAAACCTTATAATAAAACTCAATATATTCAAAAACGTTTTATAGATTTTTTTGTTGGAGGTATATTGTTTTTTATTACTCTACCTGTAATTGGGTATGTTTTTTTTCGTATAAAAAAAGAGTCTCCAGGACCTATTTTTTTTAAGCAATCTAGAATTGGACTAAATGGAAAACCATTTACTTGCTATAAGTTTAGAAGTATGCATGTAGATAGTAAATTTAATCCTTATACACAAGATAATGATTCTCGTATTTTTCCTTTTGGTAATATTATGCGTAAAATGCGTATTGATGAACTACCACAGCTTATTAATGTATTTAAAGGGGAGATGCACCTAGTTGGACCTAGAGCTGAATGGGATATTTTAGTGAAAGATTATGAAAAAGTAATACCAAACTATCATAAGCGTCATCTTGTTGCTCCTGGTATTACAGGATTAGCACAAGTCTGTTACCCTTATGGACGTAATGTTGATGATGCCATTAAAAAATTAGAGTATGATATGAATTACATTCAAAAATGGTCAATTTTTAAAGAGATTAGTGTTTTATGGAAGACTATTGAGGTTGTTTTTGGAAAGCGTGGTATGTAAAATACAAGTCTCTATTAAATATGGTTATTGTTTTGATTATATAATATCTTATGATAGATTCATCAGAGTATTAAGTTTTTAATGATAAATTAGTTATGAGGATTTAATATTTATCCTCATGTCTAATATGCCTTTTTCTAATCTTTTTAGTACCCATTCCATAAATCATCCGTTATAGTTCACGTTTCTAGGAAGCTTCGCTATTTATGGTGGGGTAGTTCATTAAGAAAAATAGTAATTCAAATAGCATTATAAAAAACTCCAAAAAAAGAAGGATTTTAATAAGAATTTCTCCTATACTCGTATTACCATCTCCTTTAATATGTTCTGTTCTAATTTAAAACTTCTATTACATAATTCTGCCATCTCTACATCATGTGTAACTAAAATAAGAGCTGAATTATTTTTTTCTATATATTCTAAAAGAACCTCCATTACAAGCTTTGCTGTCTCTTTGTCTAGGTTACCTGTAGGCTCATCAGCAAAGATAACTTTAGGCTTTTTAGATAGAACTCTAGCAATAGAGACGCGTTGCTGTTGTCCACCAGAGAGTTCACCTATCTTTTGAGGCATAAGCTCTTTTATCTCTAAACGTTCTAAAAGGTCATTATCAATTTTCTCTTTTGAGAGTATGGTCGCTATTTCAATATTTTCCAATGCTGTCATACCTTTAAAAAGATAGTGAGCTTGAAAAATAATTCCTAAATTATAACGCCGTAACTCTTCAATTTGCTCTTCATTTAAGGAGTAGATATTTTTACCTAAAAGTGTAACATCACCTCTATTTGGCTTAATAAATGTTGAGAATATATGTAATAGAGTTGATTTTCCTGAACCACTACGACCAACAATGGCAATACTCTCTTTCTCTTTTAATTCAATGTTAACATCAGAGAAGAGTTCATAGTCAAATTTATGTGCAATATTTTTAGCTGTTAATAGTGTTTGGGACATTTTAGTCTCTTTATAAATAAGATAGAGGGATTATATAGGAAATTTGTTTAGAGAGGGATTGTTGTAGGGGCAGACCAATGTGTCTGCCCTTAAAGGAGAAAGTTACGCCATCTGTTTTGCAACTTCTGCTGCAAAATCTTCCTCTTCTACCTCAATACCTTCACCAACCTCAAGTCTAATAAACTCAGTAATCTCTGCTTTACCATTAGAGATTTTTGCAATATACTCTCCAACAGTTACAGAGTCGTCCATAACATACTTTTGGTCAAGAAGTGCAAGTTCTTGGTCAAGAAGAGTATTGTCAGAGATAAATCTCTCTAATTTTCCAGGAACAATTCTGTCCCAAATTTTTTCAGGTTTACCCTCTGCTTTTAATTCAGCTTCAATAGCTTTTTTAGCCTCTTCAAGGATTTCATCTGTAAGTTGTTGTCTACTAACAAATTGAGGTACATTTTTAAGAGGTTTCCCAAGTCTAGTCAACTCTTCATTCTCTTTTTTAACCTTTTCAATTCTACCAGCAGTCTCATCAGCTACAAATTGAGGGTCAAAATCTTTGTAAGATAGTGTACTTGGACTCATAGCAGCTGCGTGCATTGCAATATTTTTAAGTTCACTTGCTACTTTTTTTGCAGTTTCGGCATCTTCACACTTTGCACCAAGAAGTACAGCTACTCTTGAATTTGCATGAACATAACCATTAATAGCAAAAGTATCATCATCTGAGCTAATCATACCAGCACGTCTTACAACAAGGTTCTCTCCAATCTTAGCAATTTGTAAAGAGAGATACTCTGAAAAAGGTTGTCCGTTAATAGTAGAGTTATTGATTGCGTCTGCATCTGCTAAGTTGTTATCAAAGGCGTGTTTTGTAATCTCTGCTACAACACCTTTAAAGACATCATTTTGAGCAACAAAGTCTGTTTGAGAGTTTACCTCTACAATTACTGCTTTATTGTCATCTACCTCTACAGATACAACACCCTCTGCTGCAACTTTATTCGCTTTTTTAGCAGCTGCACCTAGACCTTTTTCTCTAAGCCATGCTACAGCTTCATCAAAATCACCATCTGTAGCAGCTAGAGCTTTTTTACAGTCCATCATACCTGCACTTGTAGTCTCTCTTAATTTTTTAATATCTTTTGGTCCAAAGTTTGCCATTTTTTATGCTCCTGCTCCAACTAACTCTTTTGCTTCTGCAACTGCTTCTGCTTTTACTTTTGCTTCTGCTGCTTCCTCTTCACTCATTGCCGCTATTTGTGCAAAAGTTGTAATTCCTGCTGCATATAGGCTCTCTTGACCTACTTTACCAATACCTGTAAGCTTAGTAAGGTCATCTCTATCTTTTTCTCCATCAGCTACAGCCTCTTTAACAATCTCTTTAACCTCTTCTTCAGATGGTGTAGATGTCTCTGACTCTTCTGATTTAGCCATCATAGCTTCTGCAAACTCTGCATCAGCTGCTGGTGCATCTTCAGTGGCAAGACCCTCTTTCTCTGCTAGTTCAGCTTTACCTTCAATAATTGCCTCTGCCATCTCTTTACAGAATAGGTTAATTGAACGAATAGCATCATCGTTTCCTGGAATTGGGTAGTCTACAACATCAGGGTCACAGTTAGTGTCTAGTGGTGCAACAACTTTCATTCCTAATCTTCTTGCCTCTTTAACAGCAATATGCTCTTTAACTGCATCAACAACAAACATCATCTCTGGAAGTTTTTTCATGTGTCTGAAACCTTCAAGATAAGAGGCAAGTTTCTCTTTTTTTCTAATAAGCATAAGAGCCTCTTTTTTAGTTAAGAGGTCAATCTGTCCATTCTCTTCCATCTGCTCAATGATTTCTAGTTTTCTAATAGATTTTTTCATTGTAGGGTAGTTTGTTAACATTCCACCTAGCCATCTTGTAGATACATAAGGCATTCCACATCTCTCAGCATGTTCTTTAACTGCTGAACGTGCTTGTTTCTTTGTTCCAACAAAGATAATTGTTTGACCCTCTGCTGCTGCTTCTTTTACTACATTATATGTGTATTTAAAATATCTAAGTGTCTTTTGTAGGTCAATAATATAGATGTTTTTTCTCTCACCAAAAATAAACTTTTTCATTTTTGGGTTCCATCTTCTAGTTTGGTGTCCGAAGTGTACACCACACTCTAATAAATCTTTCAT
>JALWMP010000044.1 GCA_026996165.1 Campylobacteraceae bacterium | reverse complement strand
GAATATCAGCACCCTCTTCAATATATACTTTTTGAACCAATTTTCCCTCTGGTCCTGTTTGATGAGTAACCAGAGTCATTCCCAAAATCTCATCGGCAAGTTGTTTTACCTCTTCAAGAGACTTAGCGAGTTTTACACCACCACCAAGTCCTCTACCACCTGCATGGATTTGAGCTTTTACAACCCAAATATTTCCACCAAGTTCTTTTGCGTTAGCAACGGCTTCGTCTGGTGTGTTTGCTATGATACCTCTAGGTGTTGGTACACCATATTGAGCGAAAATCTGTTTCGCTTGATATTCATGAATATTCAATGGAGACTCCTTATTAATTTTAAAGTTGAAATTATTATACGATTATGAATAATAATCTTAAATTAATATCAATATTATTAAGAGTAATTTTCTCTTAGTTGTTGACTATCTACACAGTTAATTTTTTTAATCTTAGAGAAACAAGGAATAACATAATTTAAGGGTTAAAACATATTGCTATTAATGGGAAGAAAGGTAACATATAGAGATAATTTTCTATATATTACACTTTTTACGATTAAGGTTTTCCTTGAAGCAATCGCTTATAAGCATCTACTAAAGAGGTATATGGTGGAACAAATATCACTTTTGATTTATTGCCTATTTTTATAGTTTGCATCATATCAAAATGCAGGTGAATAGAGGTTGGTGTTTTACCCATATAGTTTGAAACTAAACCTATTCTCTGACCTCTTTTTACCTTTTGACCTATATTTACACGTAAGGTTTTAGGGTCTAAGTGCATATAGCGATAGATTCTTCCAGATTTTCCACGTAGCTTTACTGTATATTTTCCAATAGATACAATCTTTCCATCTTCAACAGCTACAGCATGATACTTCTTTTTTTCACAAGTGGCAGTACGAATATCATCACCTTGATGTCCTTTACCTGCTGGACACAATGACATTTTCCAACCACGCTTTTCACAATAGTTATCGTGCCATGGATACTGATAATTTCTTTTGTCACAAAGAGAACCTTTCTCTCCTAAATAGCCACCAATACCATAAACCTGAGAATTTATATAAGCAGGAGCTTCCTCAATAGGAAAACGAATACCAGGTGCATAGATATAAGTATCACCTACTCTACCCTTTCCACTTTTTGCAGGAACTAACTTTCCAGCAGGGGTATAAGAGAAACCTCCTAACTTCTCTACTCTTTTTTGACTACAAGATGTAAAAAATAGAATAAACCCTACTAAGAGTATATATCTCATGGTCTACCCCCTACTATAGTCAATGAATGATATAAAGATGAGATAAAATCTATCTTCTGACACCGTTTATCTTTTTTTGGGTCTTCACACTCTATGTTTATCATATAATTAACTCCATGACGATTAAAAGTTGCACTCATAATCCCCTCAGCAGAGTTATACTCTACAGGAGGTGTGGCTTTTGCTATCTTTTGAAACTCTGGATTATTGGGCGAAACACTCTCTTGATATGTTCTGTCACCACTAAATGTAATCACAGCTTCATTTAAATTAATAGAGATAGTATAAAAATCTTTATCTGCGACTACAATCATGTTTTTATCATAGAGAAATTGTCTACTTAGATATACAGGAAGATGAACATCTTTAATTCCCTCTGTTAAGACTTTTGGATATGGTGCAGAAGTCTTCTGATAAATACTCTTAGGAGCTACTGTAGACCAGTTAACATCTAAAATTCCTCCCCCAGCACTCAAAATTGAAAATGAAAAGATAAATAGATAGATATATCGCATTATTTATTCCTTTTTTTAGTTTTTATTTCTCATTATACTATAATATTGTGGAGTTAAATGTTATTAATCAGCAGGTTTGATTTCATCAAATCTAAAGAAAAGATAAAACCTCATTACTAGGCATTGGTCGAGCTATACCATAGCCTTGAGCTTGGTCACAACCTAGTCTTTGCAAATCAGGAAGTTGCTCTCTATGCTCTACCCCTATAGCAATAACTTTATAGTTAAATACTTTTGCTAACTTAATAGACGCATCAACTATAGTATGACTCTCTTTATCTTTAAGCATATCTACTACAAAACTCTTATCTATCTTAATTATATCTATATTAAAAGTTTGTAGATGATTAAGAGTAGATTGACCAGTACCAAAATCATCTAAAGCAATTTTAAAACCCATCTCTTTTAACTCTTTTATAATACTCTCTTTTACATTAGTATCTTTTATTGCTGTTGCTTCATCTATCTCAAAAATAATATCTGAAGTTAAAACTTTAGAATACTCTTTAATTAGGCGTTTAACAATAGAAAGAAATTGCTCTGAATGAAACTCCATTAAACTTATATTTATACTTAAACTTAAAGCTCTTCCCTCATCTATCCATCTCTCATATTGAGCAAAAACAGTCTCTATAACCCATTCACTAAGATAACTTCTTGTCTCTAGATTATCCCAAATATATGGTAAAAACTTATCAGGAGTTAAAAGTCCTTTTTTAGGGTGATGCCAACGAAGAAGTGATTCAAATGTAACTACTTTATTAGTTTTAATATCAATAATAGGTTGATAAAAAAGAAGAAACTCTCCTCTTCTAATTGCATCTTTTATCTCTTCTGATTTTCTAGCTTTAACTTTAAACTTGGACTCTTCATTAGGGTCAAAAAAGGCATAAGGTATCTTTAGCTCTTTAGCTCTATACATTGCTTTATCTGCCTCTCGTAATAGAGTATCAAAAGAGTTATTTATACAACTATTACAAAAAGTAATTCCCATACTAAAAGAGATATTGAGTTTATGCTTAAGACCATCATCATCTCTATAGGTAATAGGTTCTAAAAAACTTCTCTCTAAACGTTTTAAAAATTTTAAAATATGATTATGATTTTTTAAAAACCCTACAGCAATAACAAACTCATCTCCTCCAAACCTAGAGATAATATCGGACTTTCTTAATGATTTTTCTAAATATTGAGCCACTTTTTTTAAGACAATATCTCCAACATCATGTCCATAAGTATCATTTATAGGCTTAAAATGATTTAAATCCATAGATAGAATTGCTACTGACTTCTTCTCTCTTAAAGAGTCCTCTACTAGCTGCTCTAAACGTGTAAAAAAGAGTTTACGGTTTGCTAAACCTGTTAATAAGTCATGATTTGAAGCAAACTCTAAATCTTTTTTATAGGCTTCATTATCTCTCTCTCTTTGCAATTCAGTTACAATCTCATCAAAAGTATTAAATAGCTCTTTTGTATTTAATGGCTTCATAATATATTTATTGATATTCATATTGATTGCTTTTGAAAGATAATCAACCTCATTATAACTTGTAAAAAGAACTATCTGCTGTTTTGGATTAAAGTCTCTAATCTTTCTACACATCTCTAAGCCGTCCATTTTAGGCATAGAGATGTCGGCTAAAACAATGTCAGGTTTTCTCTTTTGATAAATATCAAAACCCTCTTCACCATTATTTGCAATAAACATCTCTTTAAAGTAGCCATCTAAAACACTCTTGACTATCTTCTGAGTAAGCTTATCATCTTCAACATATAATAAAGTAAAATTATTGGCTTGACTAAATATGATATACTCTCTTTTTTTAATGCTAGTATAGCATAATATAAATTATTAATTAAAAACATATTAAAAAATGTTTAATATTTCTTCTTTAGAATTACTAAATATATAAAATCTTTAATAGCTAAAAGAAAAGAGTAACCCCATAAAATATTCATAATCAGATTAGACTTATAATCAAGTCCAAAGTATAGAATAGGAAGACCAATCAAAATTGGCCATTTTATATAGTAAAAAAATATAATTCCAACACCATAAATCTCTTTTATAAATTTCATCATAATAAAATCCTATAAGTAATAAAACTAAATATCCATGCTGTAACGGTAGTAAATATAAATAGATACGCTAGATACTTATAGCCCCCTGCCTCTTTAGCAAATACCATAGAAGCAGCTAAACATGGAAGATAAATCATAACAAAAACAATAAACGATATTGCTGATGCAAAAGATATATTTTTCTTTAACTCATGAGCTAAAGCATTACTATTTTCATCAACATCATCACCAATAGCATAGAGTACTCCAAGTGTTGAGACTACCACCTCTTTTGCAGCCAATCCTGCTTCTAATGAAACTGTCATCTTCCAATCAAATCCTAATGGGGCAAAAAATGGTTCAGTTAATTTACCTATTTGACCTAAATAACTGTGTTCCATTTTTTTCATTTTTAATTCATTTTCTAATGTTTTTATACTCTCTTTATTACTCTGTTGTTCTATTTTTGCTTGATACTCTTTATCTAAAAGAGGTTGGTTTGGATATGTAGCTAATACCCAAATAAGTACCGAAGCTCCTAAAATAAATGTACCTGCCTTTTTAACATAACTCTTAGCATTATTATAGACAGTATGCCATATTAATGTAAAAGATGGAAAACGATATTTTGGCATCTCCATTACAAAAGGTTCATCTTCTCCTTTAAAGACCACTACACGTAAAATTTTTGCCATAACCAAACCTAGTAATGCTCCTGAAATATAGATAAGGAAGAGAATATTACCTGCTTTGTCTGCTCCAAAAAATGCTCCTGTAAAGAGTACATATATAGGTAACCTAGCTCCACATGACATAAACCCAATAATAAAAAGTGTAATAAGCCTATCTTTCTCACTTTTAAGAGTTCTTGCTGCCATATATGCAGGAACAGAACAACCAAATCCAGTTACTAAAGGAATAAAACTTTTACCATGTAACCCAAATTTATGGAAAAAACCATCAAGTAAAAAGGCAACTCGACTCATATAACCTGTAGTCTCTAAAAGAGCTATTCCTATATATAAAATAATAATATTAGGTAAAAAGAGCAATACAGCTCCAACCCCAGAAATAATTCCATCTACAATAACATTTCTCATAAACTCATTACTAATATTTGAGCCTACAAAATCACCAAAAGAACCAATGGCTCTATCTATCCAATCCATTGGAATTGCACCAAGAGTAAAAGTGATTTGAAACAATCCCCACATTAAAAAAAGAAAAATAGGAATTCCCAAATATTTATTAATCAACACCTCATCTATCTGTTTTGTTAAACTCTTTTTACCTCTATTACGTTGACAGTTTACTGTTTCAAGATGAATTCCACGAGCAATGGCATAATACTCGTTAGCCTTTATCTCTTGAACATTTTTAGTATCATGATGAGTATATAGATGTTGCAAAGCTTTTAAAATAATCGGTTGTAACTCCATCATAATAGGTTCATCATGTAACTCTTTATAGATGTCTTTATCTTCAAAAAGAAGTCTTATAGCTATCTCTCGATTTGATAAGTCTCTTAGAGAAAACCCTTTTTGTGTTAAAAAGGTCTCTATAGCTAATATCTCTTCTTCCATAGCATCACTATAGAGAATATTCGACTTTATTCTCTCTTGACTATCTGCTACTTCATGTACCTTTTCTAATAACTCTTCAACACCCTCTTTAGTGTTAGCAGAGACCAATACTACTGGTACACCTATAATCTTTTCCATCTGCTTAACATCTATCTCAATACCCTCTTTTTTAGCCTCATCAGCCATATTTAAAGCTAATACCATCTTTTTGTTTAGCTTTAAAAGCTCTAAAGTAAGTAGTAGATTTCGCTTTAGGTGAGTAGAGTCTAAAACATTAATAATAACATCATAATCCTCATTTGTAAGATAATCATGTGCTACCTTCTCCTCTTGAGAAAATCCACTAATTGAATAAGTCCCTGGCAAATCAATCATCTCAAACATATGACAGTGATGTTCAAAACAAAGTTCAGTCTTCTCTACTGTTACCCCCGAAAAATTACCTACCTTTAACCCATTTGAGCCACTCATAGAATTAATGAGCATAGATTTCCCAACATTGGGTTGCCCTGCTAAGACAATTTTAATTGTGTCCATTATAGTTTTTCTACCTCTATCTCTTTTGCCTCTTCTGCCCGAAGTCCAATAAGAGTATCATCAACCATTATCTCCATGGTCTGTTTACCTATTGAACAAGCCTCTACACTCAACTCGCTTCCTCTTACCACACCAAATGAAGCTAGTCGTGTCTTTAAATCTTCACTACTATCTATCTTTTTAATTATGGCTCTATCACCCTTGTCTAACTCTGAAAGTTTCATTGTTTCTCCTTTGAACCTGAGTTCAATGGAATATCATATCCATCTAACTCAACTTTTTATTTAATTGCATAATCATAGCCATTAAAAATTATAATTAGCAAAAACTTTTAGATATTTTATACCCCCTACTATTTTTTAAACTTAGCATAATTATTACTTTGGATATTACTCTTTTTTTTCTTAGAAAATAATAAAACTGATAATTGTTATCATAATAAAACGTTCTATATATCCTTAAAATTTACCATCTATTAGCTATAATCACAAAATTCTTTTAAAGAGGTACTATGCAACACCTACTAGATACTAATGACTTTAATGACCCACAACTACAAAAAATTATGGACGATACATACTCATTTAAAAAGCAGATGCCATCTAAACTTTTAAAAGAGAAACTACTCATTACCCTATTTTTTGAAAGCTCTACTAGAACACGTAGCTCTTTTGAAGTAGCAGCTAAACGTTTAGGAGCTTCAGTAGTTCATCTTGACC
>JALWMP010000043.1 GCA_026996165.1 Campylobacteraceae bacterium | reverse complement strand
CCATCATTTGGCTCTTTGTCAACAGCAATAAACCATTGATTTGTCGCTCTATAGATAAGTGGTTTTTTAGTTCTCCAGCAGTGTGGGTAGGAGTGTGTAAACTTACTCACTTTCAAGAGGCTATCACCTAAAAGCTCTAAAATCTTCTCATTTGCCTTAAAAATATGCACTCCTACAAACTCTTGTGGATTTGGAAGCAAGTTAAGACCAACAACTGACTCATCGTAACAACCACGCTCATCAACAGGCATAATCACATCAAGATTGTTAGCAAGTCCTACTCTGTAGTCATCTTCTCCATGACCTGGGGCTGTGTGGACTGCTCCTGTACCACCGTCCATTAAGACATGCTCTCCTAGAACTATCTTTGAAGGGCGACCATTAAGAGGGTTAATAGCCAATAGTCCATCTAGCTCTGTTGCAGAGATTTTTCGGCTTGAGTGACCTGCTACTACACCCTCTTCTATCATAGCATCATAACGAGCTTGGGCTACTATATGACCATCATCAGTTAAAACATACATCTCTTCAGGGTTTAGTGAGATTCCTGTGTTAGCTGGAAGTGTCCAAGGGGTTGTAGTCCAGATAACTACTCCTGCTTTTGAGTGAATATCTAACTTCTCTTTAGCTTTATCGGAAAGCTCAAAGTGAACATAGATTGAGTAGTCCTCTTTATCTTCGTACTCCACCTCTGCATCAGCTAGAGCAGTTCTAGCAGCCCACGACCAAAAGATAGGCTTGTGACGCTCTACCAAAAGCCCTTTTTTAGCCACTTCACAAAGCGTTCGGTAGATATTTGCCTCAAACTTAAAATCCATGGTAATGTAAGGGTTCTCCCAATCTGCCATAATTCCAAGCGACTTGAACCCCTTTTTTTGACCATCAATAGCCTTTTGAGCTGTAGTTCTACAAATCTCTCTAAACTTAGAGACAGGAAGGCTCTCTTTTTTAGCCGTTCCCATTTTATCTTCTACTTTCTGCTCAATAGGAAGCCCATGACAGTCCCACCCTGGAGTAAAACGGACTGCCTTACCTTGAAAATAGTTATACTTTACAATAATATCTTTTAGTGTTTTATTCAATGCATGACCAATATGAATATCACCATTTGCATAAGGAGGTCCATCGTGAAGCGTAAACATCTCAGCCCCCTCACGTTTTGCTTTCATCTGCTCATACATTCCATCATCGTACCATTTTTGGTAACGTTTTGGCTCATTGTTAGGTAAGTTTCCTCTCATTGGAAACTTGGTTTTTGGGAGTAAAAGTGTATCTTTAAATTCCATTTTGTCATGCCTTATATAAATATTGGCGAAATTATATCTAAAAGTTGTTTTGTGTATAATAATGGAATGAAAAATAATAGAACAAAACAAAACACAATAACTATAATAAACACTTTAAAAGAGAAAAACCAAACCATCACCTTTGCAGAAAGTTGTACAGGTGGACGAATAGCCTCAGCTTTTACAGCTATATCAGGGGCATCATCAGTACTTATGGGTTCAGCAGTTACTTATGCCAACGAGATAAAATCTCAATGGCTAGGAGTTAAAGAGCAGACACTAATTGAACATGGAGCTGTTAGCTCTGAGTGTGTAGAAGAGATGTTAAGTGGTATCTTAAAAATGGCATCAGCTGACTATGCTATTGCTGTTAGTGGGATTGCTGGACCTACAGGTGGAACAAAAAACAAACCTGTAGGAACAGTTTATATTGGTATTGAAACACCTAAAAATAAAATGGTACAACTTCATCTTTTTAAAGGTGATAGAGAGAGTATTCAAACACAAGCAACTGACACTGCTATTGAAATTTTAAAAAATAATTTGTAAATTTTAAAAAAACTCTTGACATATATTTTACCATAGGCTATAATTCCGTCCACTTATCGTGAAGGTAAGTTAAAAAGATGACCTTTTAGCTCAGTTGGTAGAGCAACTCCCTTTTAAGGAGTGGGCCCATGGTTCGAATCCATGAAGGGTCACCATCTTATTTTATTTAACATTTTTTTAGGTGCGGCGGTAGTTCAGTTGGTTAGAATACCTGCCTGTCACGCAGGGGGTCGCGAGTTCGAGTCTCGTCCGCCGCGCCATAAGTTACTTTTTTAATGACCTTTTAGCTCAGTTGGTAGAGCAACTCCCTTTTAAGGAGTGGGCCCATGGTTCGAATCCATGAAGGGTCACCATTTGGTCGATTAGCTCAGTTGGTAGAGCGCTACCCTTACAAGGTAGATGTCACAAGTTCGAGTCTTGTATCGACCACCATTTTTACAGCTATTGTTCGGTCAAGATGACCCTTTCATCTAGTGGCCAAGGATATTACGTTTTCATCGTAAAAACAAAGGTTCAAATCCTTTAGGGGTCGCCAATGTTTTTAAGTCCAAACAATAAATATACGGTCGATTAGCTCAGTTGGTAGAGCGCTACCCTTACAAGGTAGATGTCACAAGTTCGAGTCTTGTATCGACCACCATTATTTTATAGGTGCGGCGGTAGTTCAGTTGGTTAGAATACCTGCCTGTCACGCAGGGGGTCGCGAGTTCGAGTCTCGTCCGCCGCGCCATCTCTTCTTTTTGTAAAAAATCAAAAAACAGTTTTTAAATTCTTTAATTTTTAGATACACTTTCACATGATAAAAACTACAGACTATTTTAACAGACAGATTCAGCTTTGGGGTAAAGAGGTACAAGACTCTTTAAAAGATAAAAAGATTGCTATTATTGGTTCTGGTGGACTTGGTTGTAGTCTTGCTATGGCACTAGGTACATCTGGTATTGGTCAGATTGACATAGTGGACTTTGACACAGTAGGACTACACAATATTCATAGACAAATAGCATTTACTCTTAATGATGAAAATCGTCTAAAAGCAGAAGTAGTAGTAGAGTTAATGAAAAGCAAAAATCCTTTCATAACAGCTAATGCTCATACAATGGACTTTGAATCATTTTCTAAGATTGAAAATAGTTATGACCTTATTTTAGATGCAACAGATAATCTACAAACTCGTTATGAGATTGATAAATATGCAAGAGAGAAAAATACTCCATGGATTTATGCTTCTGTAGAAGAATTTAACGGACAAGTCTGTTTTTTTAACAACTCCTCGTTTCAAATATTTAATAATTCAGACCATCAAGTAGGAGGAAACATTGCTCCTATGGTTATGCACATAGCTTCACTTCAAGCTAATCTAGCTTTACGATACTTAGCAGGGTTAAATATAGTTAAAGATAAACTCTACTACTTGTACTTTAATGAAGAGGGTGAGTTAATAACTCAAAAGTTTGATATGCCAAAATAGATAACTTTAAGATTATATTTAGGTAAAAATGTGCTAAAATGTTTTTCAACTTTTTAAAGGAATATTTTATGAAATTAAAACTCTTAATTCTTAGTGCTTTTTTACTTATGTTTACAGCTTGTACTCAAGAGACACAGAACAAGCTTAGCCGTTCTATTCAAAACTGGACAGGTACAAATGGAACACTTGATATTTATGCAGGAGATAAATTAGTTAAACGATTTATTAAAATTGATAAACTAACTACAGCCTCAGGAACAGATGTTGATGTTCAGCGTCCTTACCGTTTTGGATATGGATATGATGATAAAAACTTTAATGGCAAAAAAGATGAAGGAGAAGAAAAAGTCTATTTTGAATTTTCAGACTACTCTACATCTTATATATTTTACGAAAGCAAATAGAGGATAAAAAAGATGAAATTTATTTCAACAGATAATGCTCCAGCGGCTATAGGACCTTATTCACAAGCTGTTGTTGTTAATGGCATTTTATATACTTCAGGACAGATAGGAATGGACGAAAAAGGTGTTATGGTAGCTGATGATGTAGTAAATCAAACTCATCAAGTTATGAAAAATCTATTTTATGTACTTGAAGCAGCAGGAGTTCACTTTAATGATGTAATTAAAACAACCATATACTTAACAAATATGGATGATTTTGCTAAAGTTAATGAAGTCTATGCTCACTATTTTGGTCTCCATAAACCTGTAAGAAGTACCGTTGCAGTTAAGACACTACCTAAAAATGCTCTTGTGGAGATTGATTGCATGGCACTGGCAAATACCGATTTTCATATCTAATGACCTCTAAATTCTCCCATATGCTCTCAAAAGTAGTTCTGGGAGGCTTTTCTATATATTTTATATATTTAGTTTTAAATACTATTTTAATTTCTAATAGACGACATATTAGTACTTCTGATGGAATATATATTAATAGTATACAAGAGAGTAGAAAGCTATATAAACTTGCAAATATACTCACAAAACACTGTCTCACTCAAGAGTGTAAAGTTCAATCTATCTTAGATTATGTTACTAATATACCCTATAAAATTAATCACTTTAGGGCTAACTCACCACAACAAACAATTCAAAAAAACTTTGGTGACTGTGATGACAAAAGTAATCTACTTGCCTCTTTACTACATGAAATTAATATTAAGAGCTATTTTGTTTTAGTTCCAAAACATATATTTGTAATTGTTCCTCTTCCTAAGATAAAAAATAAAAAAGCATTATATATTAATAATAAACCTTACTATATATTAGAGACTACAGCAGAGAACTCACTTATTGGTTTTCCTCTTCACTATAGATTAAGTGAAATTAAAGCAATTATTGAACCTTTTAAAAATAAAAAAATAGATATAAAAACTATAGAGTATAAATAAATCTTTAGTTATAATCTCTTCAAATATAAGGAGATTATTATGAATGAACAAACTCTTGCTATACATGCTGGTTACAACAAAGACTCTATGGGAACTATGGCTGTACCTATTTACCAAACTACAGCTTATGAATTTAGAGATACACAACATGCAGCAGACCTTTTTGAACTAAAAGAGTTAGGAAACATATATACACGACTTATGAATCCTACAACAGATATATTTGAGAAACGTTTTGCAGCACTTGAACATGGTGTGGCAGCTATTGGAACTGCTTCTGGAATGGCTGCAATTTTTTATGCTATTGCCAATGTAGCTGAAGCAGGAGACAATATTATAGTTGCTAAACAGGTTTATGGAGGAACTACAACTCTTACAGGACACACAATTAAACGTTTTGGAATTGAAACACGATACTTTGATGTTACTAATCCATCTGAGATAGAAGCACTTATAGATGAGAAGACAAAACTTATTCTTTTTGAAAGCATTACAAATCCAAGTATTGATGTGGCTGATTTTGATGCCATTGTAGCTATTGCAAAAAAGCATAATATCATGACATGTGTAGACAACACAGTAGCTACACCTATCTTTTGTAAACCGATTAATTTAGGTTGTGATATTGTAGTTCATAGTGCAAGTAAATATACTACAGGTCAAGGTTTAGCACTTGGTGGGGTAATAGTTGAGAGAGAAAATCTTGTAGAGCTTATTAAAGATAACCCTCGCTATGCACACTTTAATGAACCAGATGAGAGTTATCATGGTTTAATCTACTCTGATTTACCTCTACCTCTCTTTTGCCTTAGAGTGCGTCTTGCTCTACTTCGTGACCTAGGAGCTGCTCCTAGCCCATTTAACTCATGGTTATATATTCAAGGTTTAGAGACTCTACCTTTACGAATGAAACAACACGCTTCATCGGCACTTAAAATAGCAGAGTTTTTAGAGTCTCACCCAAAAGTAAAAAAAGTTAACTATCCAGGCTTAAAATCAAATGCGAACTATGCTTTAGCACAAAAATATTTTCCTAAAGGTCAATCTGGGCTACTCTCATTTGAAGTAGACACAAAAGAGGAGGCACAAGCCATTGCAGATAGTACAGAGATATTTAAAGTGGTAGTAAATATTGGAGATAGCAAATCAATTATTACTCACCCTGCAAGTACTACACACCAACAACTCTCATCCGAGGAGCTTATTGAGGCAGGTGTACCAGGGGGACTTATAAGATTAAGTATAGGACTTGAAGATACTCAAGACCTCATTGATGATTTAGCAAAAGCTCTTCAGTAGATATAATTAATGAAAGAGGGAGAAAAAGAAACTCTCTTCCTCTTCTTTAGGATTAGATTTTGCTTTTTCATACTCTTCAATATATCTTTTATAAGCTAAACGTGTAGGGTCCCAAATACCATCTATAAATATAGTGGGAGTACCTGTTACAAAGAGATGTTTCTTCATTGCCATATCAAAATCTAATATCTGCTTTATTTTTGGATTTGTCAAATCTTTATGAGTAAATTTTCTACCAATTTTTTTCTCTATAGCTTTTAATATAACACTCTCTTTTCGCTCTTTCTCACTAACAAGAAGGTGGTACATTTTTTTATAATCTTCAACTTTTCCTTCTTCATGTAGAAGAACCATAACTTTTGTTACAACAGCAGATGCTGGATGTATACGAACTAAAGGTAATTGATAACTATATAAGGCAAAAAGATTTGGATGATTCTGTACAGCTGTAATTAAAGGAGGAACTATCTCTTGACAAAATGGACAAAAAGGGTCAGAAATCAATAATATTTTATGTTTTGCATGTTCATTTCCTACAAGAAGATGTCGTTTATCATAAGCACTATTTGGAACAAGAGGCTTTAAAAGCTTAGCATAATTTCGTCCCTTTTTATCTTTTAATACAAAAGTTATCTTTTTATCTTTAGCAAAAACAACTTGAGATAGATGTCTATTTCTATAAACTTTACCCATCTTCATCTTAATATTTATTGATAAAAAGTAAACATGCCAACCATTAGTACCACCCACTTCATAGGTTGAAATTGTCTCAATTTTTTCAACATGTGAATGTGTTTTATTCTCTATATATTTTTTTACATAATATTCAACACTTTTTTGATTAACTGCAAAAACTTCTACAGTTGCTAATAAAGTTAAGAGTATCACCTTTAATCTCATAATACAACTCCTTTGAAAGTTAATCCTATTCTATCATATCACCATTAAATAAAACCATAAAACATAAAATTTGTTTAGAACAACTCTTAAAAAAACTATTTCATTAAACTATTTTCATTTACTAAAGTACAAATTAGATAAAATTCGACTAATGAAAACAGAAAGAAATATTGCCCACTTTACAACACCTCTGTATTTGGAGAGTGGAAGAATCTTAGAACCATATAAAATTGCCTATGAAACCTATGGTGAGTTAAATGAAGATGCTTCTAATGTCATCTTAATATGCCATGCCCTTAGTGGTTCAGCTCATGCTGCAGGATTTTATGAGGGAAAGAGAAAGCCTGGTTGGTGGGACGGACTCATAGGTGATGGGAAAGCGATTGATACCACTAAATATTTTGTCATATCTACTAACGTTATAGGCTCATGCTTTGGAAGTACAGGTCCTATGGATAATGACTATCCCAAACTTACCCCTTTTCGTCTAAAATTTCCTGTTATTACTATTAAAGATATGATTAAAGCTCAAAAGCAACTACTATCTAAAATGGGTATTTACCATCTAAAGGCTATTATAGGTGGTTCAATGGGAGGAATGCAGGCATTACAATTTGCTGTAGATTATCCTAATTTTGCAGACAAAATTATTGCCTTAGCAACTACCTATGCTACACAACCTTGGGCTATTGCTTTTAATAAAGTAGCCATAGAGGCAATACGTCGTGACCCTAGATTTAAAGATGGAAATTATGAAAGAAATGCCTTTAAAGAAAATGGGCTAGATGGGTTAGCTATTGGACGTATAGCAGGTCACATCTCTTATCTATCACCAGATTCAATGAACAATAAATTTGGAAGAAACTATGTTAACAATGATGGACTATTTGAACTATTTGGACGTTATGAAGTAGAGCGTTATATGGAATACAATACAAATAACTTCTCCAAAATATTTGACCCACTTAGCTACTTATATATAGTAAAAGCAATTAATACCTTTAATTTAAGCCGTGGATATGACTCTTTGCACGAAGCAATTTTACGAATCAAAGCAGAGGTAATTCTTATCTCATTTAAAGGTGACTACCTATTTTTTCCTAAAGAGATGAAACATATTTACCATATGATGAAACGCAATAGACAAAATAGTAGCTATTATGAGATAGATAGTAACTATGGTCATGATGCTTTTTTAGTAGAGTTAGAAAAATTTGATACAATTATAAAAGAGGCACTCACTGAATAAAGGAAAAAAATGAAAACAGATACATTTGAACAAAAATTAGAAGAGTCAAAAAAGATATTAAATCAATTAATGAATCCAGATATTACACTAGAAGAGAGTTTAAAACTTTATGAACATGGTCTTAATGAAATTAAAATTGCACAAAAGATGATTGAAGAGGCGAAAGTTAAAATTAAGACTATAGAGAGAAATTCTTCTAAGTTATAATAATGGAAAAAGAGAAAACATTAACTATTGCGGCACTACAACTTCCTACTTTAGGAATGCAGGCGACTAAACTTGATTTTTATGTAAGGAATGCTTATACTAGAGGTGTAAAACTTCTTCTATTAGGAGAGTATGTACTTAATCACTTTTTTAAAGAGCTACCAAACCTTACTATGAATATGGTAAAAAAGCAGAGTGATAACCATATTGAACTACTTAAAAAATTTGCAATTAAATATCAAATGGTTTTTGTTGCACCTATTATATTAGTTAGAGACAATAACTATATAAAGATTATAGCTAAGATTACAGATAAATCAATAACTTATTATGAACAACAAATTCTTATGCCATATAAGCATTGGAATGAAAAAAAGATGTTTGCCAATAAAATCAAAAAATTAGAATCACCACTAATCTTTGATTTAGAAGGATTTAAAATCATGATTATGGGTGGATTTGAACTACATTTCGACTATTTTTGGCAAAAAGTCATAGAGAAAAATATTGACTTAGTACTCTTACCTACAGCATCAACTTTTGATTCTCATAATCGTTGGAGAGAGATTATTAAAACAAAAGCTTTTTTACATGGTTGCTACATATTAAGAGCCAATCGTCTAGGAGAATTTAAAGAAGAAAAAATAAAATGGAGATTTTATGGAGATAGTATGCTCGTAGAACCTACAGGTGAAATATATATGATGTTAGAAGATAAAGAGTCAATGCTTATTGAGAGTATAAGTAAAAAAGTCATAAAAGAGCATAGAAACTCTTGGGCATTTCAAGATGAGTTAGCTCAAAGAGCCAATATTTAACATATTTTTTGCAAAGAGTAATCTTTTTTATTAGGTTTTAATTTAACTTAATACTTAACATGTTACAATCTATTAAAAAAAAGGAAATAGGAAGAAATCATGAATAATGACTTGATGAAAATTGTAGAAGAGACCAAAAAGCTTAAAACACTTGTTTTAGAAGATGAGCCAGAGACAAATGAGTTAATGTGTAAAACACTTGAAAACTTTTTTGCTAATGTCTACTCTGCAACTGATGCAACATCTGCAATGCAACTATTTGAGCAATATAGCCCTGATATTATCTTTATTGATATTATCTTACCAGGTAAAAGTGGGTTAGAGGTAGCTAGAGAGATTAGAGAGGTTAATCCTAAACAGATTATTGTTATTGTATCTGCTAGTAATGATATGGGAAATATCTCAGAAGCTGTAAAAATTGGTGTAAACAATTTTATTAGAAAACCTATAGACACAGACAAAATGATTGATGTTCTAAAAGATATTGTTGCTGATATTAAGAAACAAAAGAAAAATAGAACTAAAATCTTCTCTATCACACTTCCACTTGATTTATATGAGCAAGTTGATACAGATGCTAAGAGTGAGAGTATATCTAAAAATGCTATGATTATTAGAGCGTTAAAACACTTCTATAATCTATAGCTTTATATAACTTGTAGGTTCGATTTACTCGTTCCTACCGTCTCGGTGGAAATGAGTAAAAATAGATTCTATAGTATTATTTAACTAACCTTATTCTAACCGACTCTTCATGAGCTGTTAATCCTTCTGTATTGGCAATTAAAGCACAAGCTTCTCCTATTTCATTTAACCCTTGTTGTGTCATTGATATAATAGATGATTTCTTTAAAAAGTGGTCAACACTTAACGGTGAGTAGAACTTAGCTGTTCCTCCTGTTGGTAGTGTATGGTTTGGTCCTGCAATATAATCACCTATAGGCTCTGGAGTATATTGTCCCAAGAAGATAGCTCCTGCATGTTTTATTTGACCTAGTAACTCCATTGGGTTAGCTGTTACTACCTCTAAGTGTTCAGGTGCAATCTGATTCATAAGCTCAATCGCCTTTTCCATTGTCTGGGTTACAATAATAGCTCCACGCTCTTCAATAGATTTTCGTGCAATCTCTTCACGAGATAAAGTTCCTAAAAACTCCTCAATTTTTGAAGCAACTTTAGATGCTAGAGTATCATCAGTAGTAATTAAAATAGAAGATGCCATCTCATCATGCTCAGCTTGTGATAGTAAATCAATAGCTAAGTAGTCAGCTCTTGCAGTTTTATCTGCTAGTATTCCTATCTCACTAGGACCTGCTATCATATCTATATTTACTTCACCATAAACTAACTTTTTAGCTGTAGCTACAAAAATATTTCCCGGACCTGTAATAACATCTACTTTTGGTATAGTTTCCGTTCCATAAGCCATAGACCCAATAGCTGAAGCTCCACCCACTTTAAATACTTTAGTAACTTTACATAGATGACAAGCGGCTAAAAGCAGTTCATTTAACTCATTATCAGGTGCAGGAGTACAGACAACTATCTCCTCTACACCTGCAACAATAGCAGGAATGGCATTCATAAGTAATGATGATGGGTAAGCAGCTTTTCCACCTGGAATATAAAGCCCTGCTGAATCTACAGGAGTTACTTTCTGCCCCAACATATTTCCATTTTTCTCAAAATCAAACCATGACTTTGGCATAAGCTTTTGGTGATAGTTCTCAATTCTATCATAAGCTAGATGTAATGCCTCTCTAAGTGTTGGGTCAATATTGTTGTATGCCTTTTCCATAGATTCTACAGAAACTTCTAAAGCTTCATCATCTTTTGGTTCCCACCTATCAAACCTAGCAATATGCTTTTTTAAGGCACTATTACCCTCTGTTTTAATCTCATCAAGTAACCCTTTAACAATATTAGTCACTCCATCTATATCCATTGCTCCACGCTTTAAAAGCTCATCAAATTCACTTTGAAAACTCTTATCTTTTGTGCTAAGTATTTTCACCATATTTCCTTTTATAACGAGCCAACATACTCTCATTGCCTATCAAGCCACCTTGATGAATATAGAGTATTGGCTTCTCAAAAATTTGTGGGTTTTCTAACAGTGTCATCCACCCTTGTGGGTCATAGAGTAAATCAAACTCAATACCCATTTTCACTTGTAATTCTAGCCAAATTTTATAAGATTCTTTATATAACTTTCCAAAGTGGCGTTTTTTACTTGGTACTAAAATAGAAGGGTGCAAATTTTCATTGGCTTCAAGCATTAAAAACTGCTCTTTCAAATAGACTTCATCTCCCACACAAGGGACAGTATAAACACTACACTTAGGGGACATCGCTTTTATATCTGCAAGAGATGAAACCTGTGTCCTAGTAAAACCAAGCTCAAACTGACAAAAAGCTTTCTGTAAAAAAAGAGCTGTAGTACCAGTACCAGATGGTAAAAAAATATTTAACTCCTTAAACCCCTGCTCCTCTTGCCACTCTAAAATCTCTTGAGCTAAAATTTTTACTCCATACTCTGCCTCTTTTTGTCGTCCACCCTCCTCTATTAATAACTCATTTTTTATCGGAGTGGGGACATCTTGACCTACATGAATCTGCATTCCATTTTTTAAAGCATACTTATAGTTCCCATTTGGATTATCTTTTAAATAAGAGGATAGATGATTAACATAGTAGTCAAACTTCCACCCTCTAAGCTTAGTTAAAACAGAAAGTGAATACATTGCATTGGATTGAGATGAACCATAAGAGATAACTCTTTTAACATTTGGAAACTCATTCTCTAAAAAGTAATGAAACTTTCGTGCTTTGTTTCCAGAAAACTCTTTTGAAAGTAAATCATCTCGTTTAATATAGATAGTTTGATTATAAAACTCTTTAGTTTCTATAGGTGACTTTTTCATAACGAGATTATAACAAAATTGACCAATATCAACGCTATTTACAACATAAAACTTTATAATAAAAAAATTTAAACTTAATGGAGAACAATCTAATGATTATTTCAAGCTACCTAAGAGGTGAACATAGAGAGTGTGATGAACTATTTACTATTGCAGAAAAATCGGTTATAGATGGAGACTTTGAAAAGGCAGAAAAAGATTTTTTACTCTTTTCAAACGATACCCTTACCCACTTTAAAAAAGAAGAAGAGGAACTCTTTCCAACCTTTGAAGAGATTACAGGAAGCACAGAAGGACCAACAAAAATAATGCGTTATGAACATGAGCAGATGAGAGGACTCATTGGAAAAATGGCAGAAGCTCTTGAAAAAAAAGATAAAGATGCCTATTTATCTATTGCAGAATCTATGATGATTTTACTCCAACAGCATAATATGAAAGAGGAACAGATGCTATATGCTATGTGTGATAGAACAATTCCTCAAGATAAAAAAGAGAGCATTATAGAGACAATGAAAACTATAGAGTTTTAAAATGAAAAAGTTTTTCTTAGATGCAAGAGAGTTAGCTCACCCAGAGCCACTTAGAATCTCACTAGAGTATCTTAAAGAGATGTCAAAAAAAGACTACTTCTATATGCTCAATGTAAGAAAGCCTATTCCTCTTTTAGAGTTAGCAAAAGATAAAGGGTATAAGCTCTTCACACATGAAGATAGTAGTGAAAATTGGCATATAATCATTAGTAAAGACCAGCAAAAAAACCTAGAGGAACTATTAGATGTTTAATCAAGGTGGATTATCACTTGACCAAGCACCACCACTATCTGTGGTGCTTCGATTTTTTGTAACAGCCTCTATTTTTGGTATTTTATTGGGTCTATTTCTACTATCTCAAAGTTTAAATATAACTACACTATCCTCTTATTCTACTCAACTAATTATTATTCATACTCTCTCTTTAGGAATTATGGCTTCTTTTATGTTAGGAGCATTATTTCAGATGCTACCTGTTTTAGCAGGAGTGGTCATCAAGACCCCAACTACAAAAGCTATGATAGTTCATACTCTTTTAAGTATAGGAGTTTTAGTCCAACTCTTTGCTTTTGGCATAAGTAACAACTCTCTTCTTTTCTTTTTAGCAGCTGCTTATCTTGGAGTAGCACTCTTTTATGCTATCTATCTAATGCTAAAAGAGCTAATAAAAATAAAAACTCACTCTAGTTCATCAAAAGGTATTCTTTTTACTCTTTTAAGTCTTATTTTCACTACAATTTTTGGAATCTACCTTCTTCTTACACTAGGTGGATTTACTAGTGGAGTAGATTTTACTCAAATAAAAGAGATTCACTACTCTTTTGCTCTATTTGGTTGGGTTAGCTTACTTATTGTCTCTGTCTCATTTCAAGTAGTTGAGATGTTCTATGTAACTCCATCTTATCCTAAAAGTATTAGTAAGTATCTAACATTAACTATTTTAGAATTACTTATTTTAAAGACTATTTTAATTATATTTAGCTTTAAAAGCACCTCTATAACAGCCATAGTTTCTATTCTATTTTTAATCTATGCAACAATAACCATTGACCGACTAACTCAAAGAAAACGCCCAGTAGCAGATGCTACAGTATGGTTTTGGCTTTTTGGTATGGCTCTTTTTATTTTAAGTATGACTATTACTTTTATTGGCTCATTTTTACCAATAGATTCAACACTACAACACTTAAGCTATATAGCCTTTATTGGTTTTGCTCTTAGTATTGTCTTTGCTATGGTTTACAAGATTGTTCCTTTTTTAACTTGGTTTCATCTATCTAACCAAGGATATATGGAAGCACCTATGATGCACGATGTTATTCACCCTAAAAAAGCAAAGATTCACTTCTATATTCATATTATAACTATTGCCATTTGGCTATTAACAACAGATATAACTTGGTTAGGTAGCCTACTTTTAACTATCTCATTTAGTTGGTTATTTTACAATTTAACTTTTGCTATTAGGAAATATATCTATACTCAGAAACATTGTGAAAAAATTGAGTGGTAAATATTATTTTAATAAGACTTTTTTAGTCTTATTAAAGAATTAGAATAGTAATATATAAAAAAACAATAATAATTATAAGTATAAATTATTTAAAAGGATATAAATTATGTTCAAAAAGATTCTACCACTCAATCTTATTATCTCTATGAGAATGTTTGGATTATTTATTGTACTTCCTGTGCTATCTATTTATGCACTAAATATGCCCGATTCTAACCATACAATGGTTGGTATTATTATTGGTGGGTATGCTATTACTCAAATGCTATTTCAAGTACCATTTGGAACTATTAGTGATAAGATAGGAAGAAAAAAGACAATTATTATTGGGTTAGTTATCTTTGCTATTGGTTCACTAATAGCAGGATTAGCTACAAATGTCTATATGCTACTTATTGGACGACTACTTCAAGGTGCTGGAGCTATAGGTTCAGTAATTACAGCTACAATTAGTGATGTTGTAAAAGAGGAAGAGCGTGGTAAAGCCATGGCAATTATGGGAGGAAGTATAGGTATGGCATTTGCCATCTCTATGGTAGCTGGACCTACTATTGCCGCTCACTTTGGTGGTGTACCAACTCTATTTTTTTTAGTAACTTTTTTAGCACTATTTTCTATTTTTATATTAATTAAATATGTTCCAAATCCACCTGTTATAAAACACACATATTTAGAAAATGACAAATTTAATCTATTTGAAAATAGAGATTTAATGAAGATGAATATTACTAATATGTTAGTAAAAGGGTTTATGACATTTGCTTTTATGATTATTCCTATTATATTGGTTAAGACCTATGGTTGGGAAAAATCGGAGCTTTATAAAATCTATCTTCCTTCTATGATTGTAGGTATTTTAGCCATGGGACCTGCGGCAATGATTGCTGAGAAAAAAGGAAAATATAAACTTATTTTACTTCTTGGTGTTCTTTTCCTCTCTATCTCATACCTACTTATTGGTATGAGTCATACAAGTATGTTATTTAGTGCAGGAGTTATAGTCTTTTTTATAGGTTTTAATATGCAAGAGCCTATTTTACAATCACTAGCTTCAAAATATGCAAAAGTCCATCAAAGAGGACGTGTGCTTGGTATTTTTAATAGTTTTGGATATTTTGGAACTTTTATTGGTGGTTTTGTAGGTGGTGTATTGCTTGATTTTACAACACTAAGTGCTATCTCTTATGGTATTATTGTTCTATGTATCGCATGGGCTGTAATGATTGTCTCTATGAATAATCCTGCAAGGACAAAAATAGCCTATATACATTTAGACGATACAGACCATGCAAAACATCAAGACTTACATCAGTTAAAAGGGTGTAAAGAGTGGTATATTAACGATACTGAAAAAGTTGTAGTTGTGAAATATGATGAGACTCAAACCAATGAAGATGAGATTAAAAAGTTACTTAAATAGGATAAAGATAAAATCTTTATCCGTCGAACTCAGATTTCTAGCTTATCTTGGTAAAACACTTATACCAGGAGCTTCTTTTGTTCCTATATAATCACTAACCGTATCATTGCTTATTTTAATATAACTAAGCAAAATAGAGAAGATTACTAACCCTAAGATAATTAAACGTACTGTTTTACGTTTTTCAGGTGACTCTTGATTATTATAGTCATCAATAGTATTTAGTGTTGGCTCATCTGTTAATTTCATAGTATTATCCTTTAAGATAGATTTTTTTTGACATATGTCAACAATATAGCAATATTTTTAGCATATGTCAAGTAGTATAGAAATTTTATGTTATAATTTCTTTATGGGACGTGACAAACTAAAAAGAAACATACAGTTCAAACCACGTTGTAGAGAATTTATAGCTACAACATGTAACAGCAAAGATATAATTCATCTTCTTCATGAAGAGATGGAAGCACTCTACTTAATGGACAACCAAGGACTATATCAAGCAGATGCAGCAGATAAAATGGGTGTCTCTCGTCCAACTTTTGCTCGTATTTTAAAAAATGCTAGAGAGAAAGTAAGCATGATGTTAATAACAGGTGCTAATTTGCTAATAGAAGATACGAAAGAGGACTATTTTGTACTAGTAGCAAGTATGAAAAATAGAGAGCTTGTTTTAGGAAAGCCAAATGCACCTTTTTTAATGCTCTATCATATATCTCAAAAAGAGATTAGTGAAGCTTTTGTAATAGATAACCCTGTTTTTATAGAAAACAGAAGACCAGGACAGATTTTACCACTGCTATGTAATGAAAAGAAAGTAAACTTTTTTATTGCAACATCTATTGGTGAGGGGCTAAAAAGTGCATTACTTTCAAAAGGTGTCTATGCTATGTCTAAAAAGAGATGTACTAAAGAAGAGCTGACCTCTTGTATATAAAAATTTAAAAAAAGGTTGACAATGACGTTATACATAACAATTCTATTGATTTTTCTATATTTTAAAATCGCACGAGTACATAAAAAAGAGGAGAAACTAACTCTCTTTTGGAAAATACAACATATTGTAGTTTTTATAGTAGCTATATTTACTTATATATATGCGTTTAAACATATGGAGTTATATCTATTAGTCTTACTATCTTTTCTATCATTTATTGTTTCTGCTATGATTATTACTGCTATTCAGTTAGGTATATTTATAGATGGTAAACCACTCTTTGGTATGAAAAAGGTTTATAACAGCACCATTTACTTAACAGCAATATTATGTTGTCTATCTATTATTTTATGGATAGTTTAAGTAGAGTTCATATAACCTGAGTTTGACAAAATATCATATTTATTTTTAGATTGAAAGTATATTCTTACTATCTCTTTTAATCTTGGTTCTAATGTAAGAGGATAACAAATATCAATATTGTTATCTCCTTTTAATGCACAAGGGATATTCCCTTGCTCTTTTATTACAAAAGTTGTAACACCCACTTCATAAAGCCATTTTGATACTTTAAAACCATTTTTATAAATATTTTTTTCTATTTTAAATGAATTTCCATCAAAAAAAGCAAAATATTTTGCTTTTCCAAAACATAAACTAAGAGGTGCATTTAAGCTATTTATCTCTATAGCTGTTGCTATCATAGATTAATTTCTATCTAAACAATTCAAGTCGGAATATGCTTGTTCAAGTCTCTTAACCATAGATAGTTCACCTTCTCGTAACCATTTTCTAGGGTCATAAAACTTTTTATTTGGTTTATCTTCACCTTCTGGATTTCCAATTTGCCCTTGTAGATAAGCATGGTATTGCTCAATATATTTTCTTACACCGTTCCAAAATGCCCATTGAGTATCTGTATCTATATTCATCTTAACCACACCATAGATAATTGCTTCTCTAATCTCAGAAAGAGTAGAACCAGAACCACCATGAAATACAAAATTTACAGGTCGTTCAGGTGTATTAAATTTCTCCTCTATATACTTTTGAGAGTTATCTAAAATACTTGGTGTAAGAACTACATTCCCTGGTTTATAAACTCCATGAACATTTCCAAATGATGCAGCAATAGTAAACATTGGAGATACCTTTAAAAGCTCTTCATAAGCATAAGCTACCTCTTTAGGTTGCGTATAAAGTAGAGAATTATCTACATCTGTATTGTCTACACCATCTTCTTCTCCACCTGTAACACCTAACTCTATCTCCAAAGTAATTCCTATTTTACTCATACGCTCTAAATAGCTTTTACAGGTAGAAATATTTTTCTCAAGAGGCTCTTCTGAAAGGTCAATCATATGTGATGAGAAAAGAGGTTTACCAAAGGTCTTAAAGTGTTTTTCACTCTCTTCAAGAAGTCCATCTATCCAAGGTAGTAACTTTCTTGCTGCATGGTCAGTGTGTAAAACTACTGGCACTCCATAAGCTTCAGCAACAGTATGTACATGCTTTGCTCCTGATATAGTTCCTAGAATAGCTCTTTTATCACTTGGCATTCCTTTACCTGCATAAAATTCTCCACCACCATTTGAGAACTGGATAATAACAGGAGAGTTAACTTTAGATGCAGCCTCCAAAACAGCATTTATAGAAGAAGTTCCTACAACATTTACAGCAGGAATGGCAAAACCCTCCTCTTTTGCTATTGCAAAAAGTTCTGAGACCTGATTTCCACTTAAGACACCACAAGGTAAGCTATTTAATACTTTTTTACTCATTTCTATTTAACCTTAAATATTTTTTTGTTATTTTACACTAATATTTGCTGTTTTTTTCAATTTTTTACTTAAACTCTCTAATTTTATTTTGAATCTTTCCATTCTAAGAGCCTTTACAATTTGAGGTTTTACCTTTTCATAAGGAATTAGACTCTTCTCTTTTTTGTCTTCTAGGTAAATTATATGATACCCAAATTGTGTTTTAACAGGTTGAGTAGTAATTTCTCCTTTTTTTAAACTAAAAGCAGCCTCAGAAAACTCTGGTACCATCTGTTCATAGACAAACCAATCTAACTCACCACCATTTTTAGAACTAGGACCAATAGATTCACTTTTTGCAAGTTCTATAAATTTTTTACGAATATTTTTACTATGTTGAAGTTTAGCAATAATTGCAAGAGCATCCTCTTCTGTAGCTACTAAAATATGACGTACTTTAACAGAAGCTGGTTGTGTAAATTTTTCAATACTAGCTCTATAGTATCTTTTAGCAGCATCCTCACTTATTTCAATCTCTTCAACTCTCTCTTTCATCCAAAAGTCAAGTAGAAGATTTTCTTTTAACTTTTTAAGTGACTCTTTATAAAGAGGATTATTTTCAATATTCATTTTTTTAGCATCTTCTAAGTACAATCTTCTCTCTATCATTTGATTAAGTACAGCTTTTTTTTGAAACTCTGTTAATTTATCATAAGTCATTCCAGGTATACTTTTTATAACAAATTCATTGACCTCTTCTTTAGTAATATTAGAATCATTAACAGTAGCAAGAACATTAGAAGCAAAGAGAGTAAGTAGTCCAAACGAAGAAATAAAGAAAAAAAGTTTAAAGATTATTCTCATTTTGTACCTTATAAATATATTAATAATAGACTATAACATAAAATAGTAAATGATTCGTAAATCAACTAAGTTTAAGTCCGAAAATATACTATTAGGTTAGCAAAATAAAATTTAAAGAGACTATAAAATGGCATCTAAAAAGATTAAATCTGCAACAAAAAAAGAGATTGAAGAGATAAAAGCTCTTTTTTTAGAACACTATCCTGACTCATTGACAGAGTTAAACTATAATAATATCTATGAGCTACTAGTATCAGTAATGCTTTCAGCACAATGTACTGACAAACGGGTCAATATGATTACTCCTGCTCTTTTTGAAGCATATCCAACTCCTATAGAACTTGCCAATGCAAATTTAGATGATGTAAAATCTTATATAAAAAGTTGCTCTTTTTTTAATAACAAAGCAAAAAATCTTATAAAGATGGCTCAGTCAGTTGTTGAGAACTATAATGGGGAAATTCCACAAGATACTAAAGAGTTAGTAAAACTAGCAGGAGTAGGACAGAAGACTGCAAATGTTGTAATGATAGAGTATACAGGAGCTAATCTAATGGCTGTTGATACTCATGTTTTTAGAGTTTCTCACCGTTTAGGACTTAGCGATGATAAAACTGCTTTAAAGACAGAAGAGACACTAAGTAAAAAGTTTAAAACAGACTTACACAGACTACACCAAGCAATGGTACTATTTGGACGATACCGATGTAAAGCTATTAAACCAGAGTGTGAGGAGTGTTTTATGAAACCATACTGCCGTACCTCTGAAACTTTTAAAGTTTAGAAAACTCTAATTTAATTGTGACTAAAATAGAGTATAGAAATTAAATATCTACTTGTATTTTTTCACTTTTTTAAGCTATTATAAGTAATTATCAACATTTAGATTAAAAGGATTTTTTTAATGATGAAAAAGAAACATTTAGTCTGTGCTATTATATTTTGTTCAACACTATCTCTATATGCAATAGATATAAATAATACAAAAGAGACTATAGAAGAGGCAATGAAAGCAACAGAAGGGTTACAAAAAAAAATTTCTAAAATAATAGAAGAAAATAATAGAACTAAAATAGAACAAAATATAAGCACAGAAAAACTAATTGTTATAAAAGAAAATATAGAAGATACAAAAATAGAGGAGAATATAACAATAGAAAAAAGCGTAGTAATAGAAGAGCAGAATAAAACTATGCAAAATCCTAAAAAGATAACTGCTCTAACAGATACAAATAAAACTCTTCCAAATAGACTAAAAGAAAATCTTTCCAAACCAATAATAGAAAATAACTCTATAGATAATAATACATCTACAAAAGATACTAATAATACGCTTCTAATTGAAAACAATTCAACTGTAGAAAAGAACTCAACAATAGAAAATAATCATACAATAGCAGTTCAAAATAATACAATAGAGGAAGAAAAGGGTTCCTTCAGAAAAGGTAGAACTATATTTAAAACAAAACTTAAAGATGTCTGTAAAATGACAGGAGATGAATTTGCTAAAAACTATACTCAAGAGGATTGGGACGACATCTATGACAATAATGAGTTTGAAAAAGTAGTCTATGAAATATGTCCTGCTATGAAAGGAAAATATAATAAAGAATGGACAAAAGACCTATATCAATTTTCACTAAAATATGCTAGTGATAGTGATGAGATTCCTGAATGTTAATAAATAGCATTACAATTTGACATTTTTTTACTCCTTTTAATTTTTTTACTCTAAAATTACTCCAATAGATAATTGGAGAAGATATAATGGCAAAGAAAAAAGTACTCTTTGAGTGTCAAGCATGTGGACTACAAAGCCCAAGATGGTTAGGTAAATGTACAGGGTGTAACCAATGGGATACAATGGTTGAACTCACCTCCGAACAGATAAAATTTATTGAAGAGAGCAAAGGAAATAGCTCTTCTACTACTACAAAAGCTACTTCTATAACTGAAGTAAAACAGGAGAACATTACACGTTTTAGTTCAGGTAGTAAAGAGCTAGACTTAGTATTGGGTGGGGGAATTGTCCCAGGTTCTCTTACACTTATTGGTGGTAGTCCAGGTATTGGAAAGTCTACTCTACTTTTAAAGATTGCAGGAAACCTTGCTAAAGTTAAAATCAAAGTGCTTTACGTTTCAGGAGAGGAGTCAGCAGGACAGATTAAACTTAGAGCCGACAGACTACAAGCCAATGAAAAAGAGCTGTTTTTACTTCCTGAAATTAACCTACAGACAATTTTAGGGGAAATCAACTCTAAAAATTATGGTTTTATTATTATTGATTCCATTCAAACCCTCTACTCCAATGAAACTCCCTCTGCCCCCGGTTCTGTTACACAAGTACGTACTATTACATTTGAGCTTATGCGTGTAGCTAAAAGTTTAGAGATTCCTATCTTTATTATTGGTCATATTACTAAAGATGGTTCTATTGCAGGACCAAGAGTCTTAGAACACATGGTTGACACTGTTCTCTACTTTGAGGGTGACCCAAACTCTGAACTAAGACTTCTTAGAGGGTTCAAAAACCGTTTTGGTTCTACAAATGAAGTAGGAATCTTTGAAATGACAAAAAAAGGGCTACTAGATGCTCAAAGTATGGCAGGAAAGTTTTTTAACAAGGAGAAGCTCTCTTCTGGTTCAGCACTTACAGTTATGATGGAGGGAAGTCGCCCTATTATTATTGAAATTCAAGCATTAGTAGCAGAGGCTTATGGTCACCCTAAGAGAAGCTCTACAGGCTTTGATAATAATCGACTAAATATGCTTTTAGCTCTTTTAGAGAAGAAGCTTGACTTACCTTTAGGAACATATGATGTCTTTGTTAATGTATCAGGAGGTATAAAAGTTAATGAACCAGCTACAGATTTAGCCATAATTGCTTCTATTTTAAGCTCTTATCGTAACCGTGAACTAAGCTCTGAAACAATATTTTTAGGAGAAGTGAGTTTAACAGGAGAGATACGTGAAATTCCTGCACTTGGGCAACGCCTTAAAGAGTTAGAGACACAAGGGTTTAAAAAAGCGATTATTCCAACTAAACCTTTAGAGGAGACAAAAATTAAATGTTTTATTGCTAATGAGGTCTCTAAAGTGGTTGAGTGGATGTAACTACCTACTCTCTATTTTCCAAGAGTGTTTACTACTTTGCCAAACAGCCCTATAGTACTCTCTATCATCTCTACCAGAGGTTTGAGCTATTAAGGTATAAGAGAAAGGAATAGTCTGTAGTTCAAGTAGATTTTTCCCTTTAAGCTTTATCTTTCTTATATGTTCAAGAGTATTTGGAAGCTCTAGCAACTTAATAGGATTGGCTAATGCCCTACCCTCTTTAATCTCCATAGCTAAGAGTTGGCTCTTACGAGCATCTCCTAGAAGTAAAAACTTACCCTTACTACTTTTAAGAAGTGCTAAACTTAAAGCATCTACTCCTTTAATCCTTTGAAGTATCTTCTTTGATTCAATATCAATATGATAGATAACTCCTCTACTCTTACTATAACTACTCTCATCAATAGCTGAAACCCAAAGGGTATTGTCATCACAATCATAAACCAAAGCAATAACTCCAAAAGGGTTATTTGGTGTTGCTTTTACCTCATCTAAACTCAACCAAACAGAGAGATTTCCTGAGTTGGTATCTAAAAAGTAGATATTTTTTTGAAACTCAAAAGTTTTAGCTTTTACAGAAACAAAAGGCATAGGTGTTAAGTACATATTACCTTTTGGGTCTAAAGCATAAGTAGAGAAGTAGTCAAATCTTTCCCATGTTTTTAGATGAACTGCTCTATGTAACCCTCGTCCATATAGAAAAGCTAAACCTTTATAGTTTTGTTGTGAAAGGTCAATAGCAATGGGTTGAGGTACTCTTAATTTAGCTAAAAAGTTTGGGTGTCTTGCACAGCCTCTTGTTCGGTTAAAAGTACCTATGTCAAAGGTTTTTTCCTCTTTGATTTTTCTACTATTTTTTTCATTAACAGCCCATAAAGCACCTATAGAGACAATAAATATAGCAATGACTATGGGTAAATATCTTTTTAAATTATACATTTTTTCCTTTTTGTAGGGGCGACCTCCGTGTCTGCCCCATATCTATCGTACCGAAATATCCATAATTTTAGACAAATATTCCGTTTTAATATCAAACAAAAACATTTTGAATTTTTCGTCACATTGAACAAGGGGCGAACACGGAGGTTGCCCCTACAATCACAAAAATATATCAATCTCCGTAGGGGCGACCTCCGTGTCTGCCCCATATCTATCGTACCAAAATATCCATAATTTTAGACAAACATTCTGTTTCAATACCAAACAAAAACATTTTGAATTTTTCGTCACATCAGACAAGGGGCGAACACGGAGGTTGCCCCTACAATCATAAAAATATATCAACCCATGTAGGGGCGACCTCCGTGTCTGCCCCATATCTATCGTACCGAAATATTCATAATTTTAGACAAATATTCTGTTCCAATACCAAACAAAAATATTTTGGATTTTTCGTCACATTGAACAAGGGGCGAACACGGAGGTTGCCCCTACAATCACAAAAATATATCAATCTCCGTAGGGGCGACCTCCGTGTCTGCCCCATATCTATCGTACCGAAATATCCATAATTTTTGATAAATATTCTGTTCCAATACCAAACAAAAATATTTTGGATTTTTCGTCACATTGAACAAGGGGCGAACACGGAGGTTGCCCTTACATTGGTACAAATTTTGGTCCAACAATACATGGGTACTCTTTAACCACTAACTTTCCATCTTCTAACACTGTATCTGCCCAACAGTACTCATGACCTGCTCGTGCATCGTTTTGAATTCGTGGTACATACCACAAGACTATATCTTGGTTATCTATGCTCTCATGAGTCTTTATATAACGCTCTACACCATCTTCATCTAACTTACAGCAAGAGCCAAGGG
>JALWMP010000042.1 GCA_026996165.1 Campylobacteraceae bacterium | reverse complement strand
CAATACTTGTTCATGGAGAGGTTCTCCCTTTAAAACCATTGGAAGACAGTCAGTTTGGTGTAAAATCAGATGGGCTTGTACTAGAGCGAAAAGTAGAGATGTATCAATGGAAAGAGAATAAAACTTCAAAATCAAAAGATAAATTAGGTGGAGGAACAGAGACTGTTACTACTTATAACTATGTAAAAGAGTGGTCATCTAACTTTATTGACTCTTCCTCTTTTAAGCACCCAGAAGGACACAATAACCCTCCAATGAACTATAGTAACAAAACTTTTACTACAGATGCACAACTTGGAGATTTTTATCTCTCTAAAAATATTATTAATCATTTTGATAATATAGTTGGTTTTAATGGACTCTCTACCTTACCAAGTGAGATAGCAGGGTTTAAAAACTATAAATCATTTTTATATAAAGGTGCAAACTTAGACTCACCTTCTGTTGGAGATATTAAAATTAGCTATACTTATGTACCAAAAGGGACTTATTCTGTTGCAGGTATGGCTCAAAACAAAGAGATAGTTCCATATATTTCTAGTAATGGTAGAGAGTTGATTTTTGTTAGAACAGGCGTAGTAAATGCTAATAGAATTTTTAAAGAAGAATTTGACTCAAATAGTACTCTTACTTGGATTTTAAGAGCTATTGGTTTAGTTGTTATGTTCTTTGGGTTTATGTTAATAGTAGGACCTCTTGCTACTATAGCTAATATAATACCAGCATTAGGTTCATTGGTAGAGGGAACTTCGGCTGTAGTAGCAGTAATATTAACACTTTTACTTGGTTCAGTAGTTATTGCTATTGCTTGGTTTGCTTCCCGACCAATGATGTCACTAATTATTATTGGTGTAGGGGTTGGTTTAACCATAATATTAAAACAGTTAAAAAAAGATAGAGTGTCTTTAACTACTCCTCCTCCACGTAGAAGAAGTAGTGCAACACCACCACCAAGACGAACAAAGTAAAAATAAAGGAAAAGAGATGAGTACAGAATGGTTTTTAGAGTATGATAACGGAGAACAGATAGGTCCTCTCTCAACTAATGAGGCAAAAAGATATACAAGAGAGAATCCAAATGGATTTGCTTGGAAAGAGGGCTTTAGTGATTGGAAACCAATTTCCGATATAGCTGAACTTAAAACTCGAACAAATAGTCTCTATGGAAGAGGAGGGGCTGTAACTCCACCACCATCTCGTTTAAGAGGAAGTATAAAAGATTTTGATAGTGCAGATGAGATTGACTATAAAATTTTTGGTGAAGATATTCAATATGTAGAGGTAGAGCTTGACCCAAATGAGTCGGTAGTAGCCGAAGCAGGGGCTATGATGTATAAAGATAGTGACATTATAATGGATACAGTATTTGGTGATGGTTCAGGTTCAAAAGCAGATAGAGGAGGCTTTTTTGATAAATTGGTAGGAGCAGGAAAGAGACTAGTAACAGGTGAGTCTCTCTTTACTACTGTATTTACACACAATGGAGGTGGTAAAGCAAAAGTAGCATTTGCTGCACCATATCCTGGTAGAATTATTCCTGTTGACCTTGCTAAAATAGATGGTGGAACACTAATCTGTCAAAAAGATTGTTTTTTAGCAGCAGCAAAAGGGGTCTCTATTGGCATACATATCCAGAGAAAAATCCTTACAGGTCTCTTTGGTGGAGAGGGGTTTATTATGCAGAAGCTAGAGGGTGATGGTATGGTATTTATTCATGCAGGAGGTATGTTAAAGGAGATAGAGCTAAAAGCAGGAGAGACACTACATTTAGACACAGGTTGTCTAGTAGCAATGGAACCTCAAATTGAGTTTGATTTAGAACAAGCAGGAGGAATTAAGACAGGTCTCTTTGGTGGAGAAGGTTTCTTCTTTGCTAAACTTCGAGGAGAGGGGAAAGTTTGGGTTCAATCTTTACCATTCTCACGACTAGCAGGAAGAATGCTCTCGTCAGCTCCACAAAAACTTGGAAATAATGATGTTGGCGAGGGTTCTGCTCTTGGAATAATTGGAGATATAGTTATGGGAAGTAGAAACTAAGCTAAAGAGAGATATTTAGTTATCTCTCTTAAAAAACCTTAGTATTTTGAAACTCAGCAATCTCAGTTTCGACCATCTCATCTATAAGTCTAACAAAGATGTCATTAATTAAGTTAGGTGAGAGGTCAAGGTCTATAGCTTTACTTCTTGCTCTTGAAACAACATCGTTAATACGTTCTTGGGATTTAATCTCTTCAATACTATTTTTAAACTTAGCAATCTGCTTAATATAGTTGTTTCGTAGAGCAATCATTTCTACAATCTTCTCATCTACTTTATCAATTTGCGTTCTAGCCTCTTCAAGAGTATTGCATTTTACCATTTCCATAACTTGTCCTTTAAGATGTTTTTTCGTCTATATAATCTTGTACAAATTTTTTAATGTCACTATAGACAAAAGAGTCTTTGTACTCCTTTATTTTACCACCAGAAGCATTAGGGTGACCCCCACCATTGCCAATTTCTTCTGCCATTTTGGAAACATCTAGTTTATTGTTTGAACGCAATGAAAAATTTCCTCTATAGCTTAAATCCATGTAAAAGTCATAGTCTGGATTTTCTACTAGGAAAGTGTTACCTAAAATAGAAGTATTTCCTAAAGAGTAACCTAAAAGACCTTTGTAGCCTCGGTAATCAATAGTAAGACGTTGTTTTTCTTGGTTTAAAAGTTGGGTAACATAAAGTGCTACAAGGTTATCTTTTGTATTGTCCTCTTTTTGTTTAAAAAATTCTTTTTTGATTTGATGTAGATTATTATCTAGGGCAATGTGAGCGTCCTCTTTACCAAGATACTCTTTCATTGAGTTAATAAGGGAGAGCTTTAATGCTCTATCTTCAGTAGGAAATAGTGTACGGTTTATCTCTCTTGCCCCTGAAATCATACCTAACCCAACTTTTCCAAACTCAAATAGCTCATCATCACTTAGCCAAATATCAATAGCGTTAATAGCTTTAACAATTTGAGTATACTTTCCATCTTTATCAAAATCATAATGCTTTTTTAACCATTCATAAGTTATAAGGGTAGCAGAGTTTGAGGAGTCTAGCATATACCAAATATATTTTTGAGCTGTCTTTTCTCCTGAAGCATGATGGTCAAGTAGTTGTATCTTTGCTCCAACTTTAGTTGCTTCAGTCTCTAACCAATTTGCCTCTTTTGTTGTAAGATTTAAGTCAGTAATTAAAATAATATGCTCTTGCTCTTTTCCTAAGAATTTTTCACGTTTAATCTCTGAGATAATCTCTTCAAGTCGTGCTTTTACTTCTGGTCCATAGTTTGCATTGTAGGAGCTAAGTTTGTAGTTATGTTGTTCATTAAAGCATTTGTTAGATAGGTATTGACAGCCGTATCCATCAAGGTCAATATGGGAAAGGTGGTAAAAATTCATAATTATTTAAAAATATCCTCTAAAGTAAGTTTCTGTAGAAATGTATCTACTTTATTTTGAAAAGTAACTAAAAATGGTGAAATTGTACAACTTCCTATAACTCCATTTGGGCAGGTATCACTATATTGACTACAGTCAAAAACAGCAGGGGTTTTTCCCTCAGCGGCAATAACAATAGAAGCAATGGAAATTTCAGAGCTTTTTTTTACAAGTACAAAACCTCCATGAGCTCCTTTTTTTGATTCTAAAATACCCTCTTTTGCAAGTCCTTGTAGAATTTTAGCTAAAAAACTTTTTGGAATAGATAGTTCAATAGAGAGCTGTTCAGCTCCTTTTGGTTTTTCTGAATTTCTAATAATATCAAGAGCAAGTAGGGCATATTCACTAGCACGTGTTAATAACATATTTTTCCTTATAATATATTCAATCTAATTAAGACTATTTTACTCTAATTTATATTAAGTTTAGGTTTAGAAATGTTTATAGTAATTTATCTCATTTTAAAATTATAGTGCTACAATGTCACTTCATTTCATAAATGAAAAATAAAATTACCAATCAGGAGGTCATTATGGCTTTAGATGCGGCGAAAAAGCAAGAGATTATTGCTAAGTATGCAAGAGGTGAGAACGATACAGGTTCTACAGAAGTTCAAGTTGCGTTAATTACAGAGAGAATTAAGTATTTAACAGAACATCTTAAGGTAAATAAAAAAGACCACTCTTCAAGATTAGGTCTTCTTAAGCTTGTTGGTCAAAGAAGAAGACTAATGAGATACTTGAAAAAAGTTGACCATGCTAGATGGAGTGCTATTAAAGCTGATTTAGGTATTAGAAACTAGTTTCTATTTTCCCTCTTCCGACTATAAGATTTTTTCTTATATCGGAATTTCTTTTATTACTCTAAATTAGCCTCTTGTTCGGCTTCATATGCCATCATTTGCATTCGTACTTCATTTATTTGTTCAGGAGTTACATTATCATCACTAGACCATGCAACTTCAATGTCTCCACCATACTCTTGACCTATCATCTCTATTTTATCAGCATACTCAAAAACATCAAGGCAAACGACTCTATTTTCAGGTTCATCATCTTTCATTGTATCAAATAGCTCAATATACCAGCGTCCTATTGGGTTACTTTTAATAACTGACTCTATGATAACAGCCATTAAACACCTCCATGAAAATCTTTTTTCTTAAGGTCACCATTGTAGACAACATCTTTTACATCAACATCCTCTTTAGTTAAGATTTCAGGAACAGGATTTGCTTCGTTTAGCTCTTTAATAGCTTCATCTAATTCCTCTTGATAGGTCATCATCATATCTGCTGTAATTACATTTGGAAGCTGTTGAATCTTAACAAGTTTTTTAATCTCCTCCTCAACACCATCACCTTCAATAGTTACAATAATTTTTCCTGTTGCTTTATCGGAAAAATGATAATCCACATACTCTTCATTTTGAAAATATTCTATTAACTCATCAATATGTTTAGGTAGTGCTTGGACTACTATACTTGATATATTCATTTTAAACTCCTATTTTTTATTTAAATCCCATACCATAATAGTACTATCATCACTTGCAGAGAAAATTTTGTTTTCATTTTGAAAAATAATGACATTAAGTGTACTCTTCTGACCTTTAAGTAGGGCTATCTTTGATTTTGTTGAGCTATTGTAAATAGAGATATTGTTTTGCTCATCCATTGCAAAAGCTACTTTTTTAGCACTTGGACTAAGTGCAGTAGCATATATAAGAAAATTTCCTAAAATATAACTACCTTTGCCCGTACTTACATCATAAATAGAAGCTCTTCTATCTTGTCCTGCTCCACTAACTATTCCATTTTTAAAATCAACTTTATATACATTATCTAAATTTAATCCCTTGAGTTCTTTTAAAACTTTACCTGTTTTTACATCTACAACAGTTAAAATACCACTTTCACAAGAGAAAACAGCTTGAGTTTTATCTTCATTGAGTGCAAAATCTGAAAATTTAGATTCACTAAGTTGAACTTTATAACTCTCTTTTTTACTTTTTAAATTTAAAAGAGCAACTTCATTGCTCAAATATCCTAACAAAATATGCTCTTTATCTATAAATCTAGCTTTAATAATAGCCTCTTTATCTTTAGCTGAGAGTATTTGTGTTAGATTTTTATCGTAAATATACAAATCAGAGTAGCCATTTTTACCACTGTCACTAAGAAGTAGGTATTTGTTGTCTATCTTATCTGTACTCATAACTCTAGCAGGTATTTCATCACCCATAAAATCTTTTACATTAGGTATAGCAATATTTTTAATATTACTATTATTGTTATCAATATCTTTTATCTCTATGTGACCCATATCTGTAGCAACAACTAGTACATGGTCTCTTAAGACCATATCTTTAACTGTACCATTTATTTCAATACTATCTATTGGTTTTAAAGTAGGTGTAGTTGCATATAAAAAAATATTGCAAAAAAGGAAAAAAATAGTAGTTTTCATGATAAAATACCTTCAATTTGTTTTAATATTAAATCCTCTAACTCTTGTGTTGAGAGTGAGCTTTTTAGTGCATAGAGGTCAATTTCACTTGCTAAAAAGTTTTCAAAAGATGGGTTGTCATTTAGTTTTACTATAAGCTCTTCCATCTTCTCCTGCCCTAATGCCTCTTGTAATAGTTCTGAAATATAGACAATAAAGTTATACTCTTCAAAGTTAAACTCAAACTCTTCAGAGTCATAATCTTCATAGTTTTCATCTACATTAATAAGGTGTCTTAACTCTAGCTCTTTGTCTTCTAGCTTGTCAAATAATTTTGGGTATTTTTCATGTAATTTCATAATATATTCTCCTTTTGTTGTGCTATTACATTATAGCTAATCGCTTCTGTAGGGCAACGAGAGATACAAAAGCCACACGCTGTACATATCTCATTATCTATAACTGGGTTAAACATACCATTAAATAAAATTGCATTGTCTATGCAAGGCTCTTTACACGCATTGCAGATAACCCCATGATGGGCTACACAAGCTTCAAGTGAAATTTTAAAAATAGCATTTAGATACGGCTCACTACTCTCTTCCTCTTCTAACTGTAACACATCTTTTTCACAAGCAATAGCACACTCATCACAAAAGGTACAACCATTTTTAGCAAAGGTAAGGGTAGGGGTCTTTGTATCTTTGTCAATAAAGATAATCTTCTCATCACAAGAAGTAACACAAGCCTGACTCTCACAGCTTGGACACTCACTCTGAAAAAGAGATTCACCTCTTCCATAAGGAGGGCGTATTAGAAGAGGAGTCTCCTCCT
>JALWMP010000041.1 GCA_026996165.1 Campylobacteraceae bacterium | reverse complement strand
TCTCTTCCAATATCAATAACATCTTAACCGATTGGATAGAGGAGGGTGAGTATGACCTTACTACTAGAGAGCTTATTAAGACAGAATCTCCTGCAATGGACATTTTAAAGAGTTCAAATATTGAGCGTGTACTTTTCCATAAGTTTGGGGCAGAGCGTACTAAAGAGTTAATGAGTGATTTGAATAGTAAGAATAAATTTACTATGACAGATGAAGAGAAAGAGGCTATTCAAGCAGATTTTTCAGCCACCTACTCAACAGATGATGAGTGTGAAGATGTTATTGCAAACTATGCTAAAAAGGGCTATATTATGGACCCTCACACAGCAACTTGTATAAAATCTTATGAACAAGATACTCCAAAAGAGTTAAAAACCATTATCTACTCAACAGCAGAGTGGACAAAGTTCTCACCAACAGTTGCTAGAGCGTTAGGTCAAAGTGAGATTACTACTGATACGGAGGCGATAGAGTGGATTAAAAACAACACAAATGTAACTTCACCAAAGATGATAGATGGACTATTTAGTAAAGAGATTAAGCATACTGTAGTGGTTGAAAAAGAGGGCATTCAAGAGGAGATGTTGAAGTTTTTGTAATACAATAAGATGAAATAGCATATAAAACTCTTTATACTTCCTAAAAATATGATATACTTAGTAAGTATAGTTACGAAAAATATAACTTTTTAGGTAAGTATAATGGAAAAAATCCTTTTAGAACAGAATCCCCATTGGCAAGGTCAAACTCAAAACTATGTAAAACGAGAAAAGTTAACGGAGTTAATTAATTATCTACCCACACGGCAAATCATTACTATTAGTGGTATAAGACGATGTGGTAAAAGTACATTAGCCAAAGAGGCAATTAGACACCTTATAGAGAGTGGTGTTAACCCTTACAATATTCTCTTTGTTAATCTTGAACAACCCTACTTTTTGGAATATCAGCACAATGCTAACTACCTTAATACCATCTATGATGAGTATCTAAAACTTGCAAATCCCCAAGGAAAAACTTATGTCATCTTTGATGAGATACAGTTTTTTAAAAATTGGCAAGTTTTTATCAAGAGTAAATATGAGAGCAGTGATATTAAGTTCATTGTCACAGGTTCAAACTCTTCTCTACTCTCTCATGACCTCAACACACTACTAAGTGGACGAACACTTGGAATTCATCTTGATACCTTCTCTTTTCAAGAGTTTTTAGACTACAAGAAGATAGCTTATGGTAGCAAAATCGAGAGAGTTAGCAATCGAATAGATATTGCTAGAGCCAAAGAGGAGTACCTAAAGTGGGGTGGGTTTTATGAGGTGTTTGATGAGCCAAATGAGCTTATAAAAAAAGAGATACTCATTAATTACGCAAGAAACATTATCTATCAAGATATTGTCCCAAGGTACGGCATACGAAACTCTAGCGAGTTAGAGCGACTCTTTTTCTATCTACTATCTAATGCTACAGGTATAGTAAACTACACTAAATTAGCAGAGACTTTTGATATAAGTGACAGAAAGATAAAGGAGTACATTGGTTACTTTGAAGATGTCTTTCTACTAAAGCGACTCGACCGATACCACACCAAACCAAAAGAGAGAATCCGTTCTGCAAAAAAAATCTATGTTAAAGACAATGGTTTTTTACAGATTGCTCCAAAGCATTCAAAAAATCTAGGAACAGCATTAGAAAATGAGGTCTATAATACTCTCTATGCAGATGATGAGTTGGTAACCTATATGAGAGAGAAGTATGAGGTAGATTTTTATAGCAAAAAGGTGCTTTATCAAGTGGCTTATGATATAAGTGATGACAAAACACGAAAGAGAGAGCTTGGTGCGTTTAGATATTTTAAAACCGATGATACCAAAGCTTGTAGAGTAATTACACTTGATACTAATGAGATGGTTGATGGTATTGAGGTTTTGAGTTTTGATGAGTTTGTTTTGGGTGAGAGGGGTTAATGGAGAGCTATTGTTTTTAATACATAACTGTAGTTTATTTTAGCTAGAATTAGTAAGTTGAAAATTGGGAGATATAAAATGAGAAATACAATTGAAAATACAATGAGTAATGTACTTTTAAACTTTATAGAGAGAGAATGGTGTATTTTAAATACTACAGGGTTAACTACAGAAAACTATATAGATGAATGTCAGCAAGAATATTATTTACTCAAATATTATCCTGCTTACTTAGCTGAATATTATAGGATGTATTCTAAGTTATTTACAATGTATAAAAAAGAAAGTATAAATATAATATCAATTGGATGTGGTGCTGGAATTGATTATAATGCTTTAAATATTATACAAGATAAACCTTTAGTTGACTATTTAGGAATAGATATAATTGATTGGAGTTATAAACCTAGTTTCGCATTTGAACAAATTGACATAAGTCAGTTAAATGAGATACATTTTAATAATATTGATGTAATTGTTTTCCCTAAAATCTTAACAGAGCTAAGTGATGAACAAATACAAACTTTAGCAAATACAATCGTAAATTCTAATCTCTCAAATGAATTATATTTTTTAAATTCATATATAACTCAAAATTCACATGATGGAGTTATTGGAATAGAGAAATTTGAAATAATATGTCAAACCTTATTGAGTAAGGGATATACGGTTGAAGGAGAAAATAGTTGTAATCAATATACTTATTTTAAAGAACACGCAGGAATTCGAAGATATATAAGAGATTTTATATATCCTAATGAGATAAAAGATTTTATAAACGATTTAAAATCAAAATGTAAACAATATGATGAATCTAAAGATGAGTGTATTCAATGCAAAATTGATATTTATCCAATGATGAATTCAAAATATATAACATTTAATGTAATAAAGTTTGTAAAAAATGATAATTAGTGCAAGTAGAAGAACTGATATACCAGCATTTTATGCTGAATGGTTTATAAACAGAATTAAAGAAGGTTATGTTTTTACAAAAAATCCTTTCAATGCCAATCAGATTAAAAAAATACCATTAACTCCTTTTTATGTAGATGCTATTGTCTTTTGGACACGAAATCCAAAACCGCTTATGAAATATTTGGATATATTGGATGAAAAAGGATTTAATTACTATTTCCAATATACGATTACAGGTTATCCAAGAGAGTTAGAAGCTTCAACTCCTAATCCTCATAAGGCAATAGAAACATTTATAGAGCTAAGTGATAAAATTGGTAAAGAGAGAGTGATATGGCGATATGACCCTATTATATTTACAAAATATACAGATTTTTATGAGCATATACGGTTATTTGATAAAATTTCAAAAATGTTAGAAGGCAAAACAAAACGTGTTGTTATTAGTTTTGCTGACCCCTATAAAAAAATAACTAAAAAACTTGAAAGTATAGAGTATAGTGACATTTTAGATGAGAAGAAGAGACTTTATGAACTAGCAAAGCAGATGTCAGAAATAGCTATGTCAAGAGGTATAGCAGTAGAAAGTTGTTCTGAAGCAATTGATTTAGACTTTTGTAATATTAAGCATGGTAAATGTATTGATGACAAGCTTCTTAAAGAAATTTTTGACATAAACCTTAATTTAGATAAAGATAAAAATCAACGAAAAGAATGTGGCTGTGTTCAAAGTGTTGATATTGGTATCTACAATACTTGTTCTCATGGTTGTACCTATTGCTATGCAACATATAGCAATAAAACTGTTATAAAAAATAGAGAACTACATGACCCTAAAAGTCCTTTATTGATAGGTAGTTTAGAAGATATTGATAAGGAAATACTTAAAAAGCTGAATAGTGATACTAGGTTGTTTTGATATGAAAATGAAAAACCTCCCACTAAAAATCAACATCGAAACCCAAAAAGTCCTAAAAAAAGCCATATCAGCCAACCGTGCTTTAGCAAAGTTAAATGGAGTGGCAAAGATTATTCCTAACTCTCAAATTCTCATAAACTCTTTGGTGCTTAGAGAGGCTAAAGATAGTTCGGAGATAGAGAATATTATTACCACTCATGATGAGCTTTTTCGTGCAGGGTTAGATATAGATTCGGTTACCAATGAAACCAAAGAGGTAGAACATTATCGACAGGCTCTACTCAAAGGGTATGCACTTGTACAGGAGCATAAGCTACTACTTAAACGAGATATAATCGCTATTCAAAAAGAGTTAGAGCAGAACGATGCAGGGGTTAGACGGCAGAGTGGTACAGTGCTTCGCAATATGGCAACAGGTGAAGTGGTGTTTGAGCCACCACAAGAGTATGAGGTTATAGAGGAGCTTTTAGGCAATTTGGAGCAGTATATCAATGAACCTAATGAGCTTGACCCATTGGTCAATATGGCTATTATTCATTATCAGTTTGAGAGCATTCATCCGTTTTATGATGGCAATGGTCGGACAGGGAGGATTATCAATATCTTGTACCTTATACTCAAAGAGTTGTTAGATTTACCTATTTTGTACTTAAGTTCATACATTATTCAAAATAAGGCAGATTATTATCGACTACTGCAAGAGGTACGAACTAAGGAGAATTGGGAAGAGTGGGTGTTGTATATGCTTGATGGTGTGGAGCAGACATCGTTGGAGACAATAGAGCTTATTAATGGTATCTATGCACTTATGCACAAGACAAAAACAGAGATAAAAGAGAAGCTACCCAAAATTTATAGTAAAGATTTGGTTGAGATACTGTTTATGCACCCTTATACTAAGATTGAGTTTTTAGTTGATAGATTAGATTTGCATAGACATACAGCATCCTCTTATCTTAATGGGTTAGAAAAAATAGGTATTATGCAATCTATTAAGATAGGAAGAAGTAAATACTTTATAAATATAGAGCTATTTAATATGTTGAAAAAAGGTGTATAATTCGACACATTAAAGTAATATGTCTAAAAAAGAGAGAAATTTCGACATATTAAGTTGGATATGTAAAGAAAATCATAAAATTTTTACACGTTTCTCTATTATTATAATCAACACATAAAGAAAACAGATTCTCCTATCTCTTCATATTAACCACCCCATAAAACTTCTCCATAAACATTTGATTTCTCTCTTCATAGAGTGTAGAGCCTACTTTGTCAGCAACCTCTATAAAAAGCTTTTGGAAAAAACATATAGTTCCATGAGTGGTGTTGATGCTGTTGGTTAGGGTGTAGTTGGTACAACCACAACTGTTGGTACATCGCTCTTTTAGGGGGCAGGTTTTGCACTCTTCATTTGTGTTTCCTCTCTCTTTTATGAGTTTGGCTCTTTGGCTACTATCAAAACCACTATATACATTGCCCATAGAGAGTTCGCCTGTGTCATTGCCTATAAGACGCTCACAAGGGTAGATGTTTCCACTAGGGGCAATGGCAAGTTTAAGCTCACCAAAACTACAACTTTTACAGTTACTCTCTATCTCTGTTTTTATTTTATCGTCTATAATATCTAAGTTGAGTTGGTTGTTTTGACGATACTGCTCTATGGTGTAGTCTGCTACTTGGTGGTAGATATTGGTATATAGTTGCGTCTCGTCACCCCAATTAGCAAAGTAGTTTAATGCTAAGTGAATGTCTTTTATGCCAAGCTCTTGGTGGAGGTATTTAACAGATTTGGGAAGGTGGTTTATATTTTCAGGTGTAACTACTGATATAACTGCATATTGACCATCTTTATAGACTTTTTGTAGTTCCAACAGCCCCTTTTTAAGAGCCTCAAATGTCCCTTCACCACTTGCATAGCGTCTATGGGTATTGTGCATGGCTTTATTGCCATCTATGGAGACAACTACATAAAAGCCATGTTCTCTAAGCCACTTGACCTTCTCTTTGTCTAGTAGAACACCATTGGTTGTAAAGGTTTTAACTAGCTCTATATTTTTCTCTTTAGTTTTAGTTTCTATTTCATAAGTTGCAAATTGAAAAAGCTCCCACTCCATAAGTGGTTCACCACCAAAGAATCCAAACTCTAGCTTTTGCATAGGGGTTTTAAGGGTAAAATCTATGCCTTTTAAGATGGTCTCTCTGCTCATAGATTTATGATGTTTCTCACCTGCGTAACAGTAGTTACAACGGAGTTGACAATTATGTGTCAATGATAGGTATAGTATCATTTTTTAGGCTCATAACCCCATGTTTGGTTGTTGTCCTCTGGCATATAAACAGGCATACCTCCTGCAAGATTGTCAGGCTCTTTTATCTCTTGATTTTGAGATGTTGTAGCGTTTGTTTCATGCTTATTTGGTACTTTACCTGTTGTGTGTGGTACACAGGCAGTTAAAGCCATGGCAACGGTAGCACTTAACAGAATGGGTTTAATATGCTCTCGTTTAGGATAAGCAATGATGGGTTTTGATGCTTTTTGTAGTCTCATAATCTCTCCTTTATTTAATATTTAATCTTATCTCACCTAAAATATTTTCAGGTTGTTTTATCTCTTGTTTTTGAGATGCTGTAGTGTTTATGTCACTCTTATCTGATACCTTGTCCGTAGAACAAGCAGATAGAGCCATAGCAATAGAACTGCTTATAAGTAGGGGGCTAATATATTTACGTTTTGGATAGCTTATAGTAGGATTTAATGCTTTTTTTAGTTTCATGATATATCCTTTTGAGATATAATAACATAATTTTAAAATTTAATAAACTCTATTTTTTCATTTTTAACAACTCCAACCTCTCCTTGACAAGCCAAAGAGGGAAGAGAGATATAGTTTTTATATTTAAGAGCTTGATGAAAATGCCCCTCTACAATTAAACAATCTTTAGGATACTCCTCTATAAT
>JALWMP010000040.1 GCA_026996165.1 Campylobacteraceae bacterium | reverse complement strand
ATTAACCTCTTAAAAAATTTTTAGTATTAAATAATTTTTTTAAATTATCTCTAGTTATTATCTTAAAGTTTAGATAATTTTAACTAATAGAGTATTTTAAATATTATTTCTGTTATAATCCAATAAAAAATATTAAAAGGTTTTAAATATGGCAAAAGAGAACTACAATCTATCAACAGATGAGATGGAACATGAAGTAGTAGAGCATATTATTTTAGAGAAGAAAGGTCTGTTAAAAGGGCATCATAACCATTTTCTACCTAAGAAAAAGGTCAAAAAAGAGAGAAAAAAGCTATCTAAAGAGGAGATTCGCTTTTTTCTTATAGGTTATGCTATTATTGGGATTGAACTTTGGTTGCTATATTATGGATTAAAATATTATTCCCCATTTTCGTAGGGTGCGATTGCAATCGCACACTACGTTAGATAAATATTATTTTACCACCAAATTCACCATCTTATTAGGAACAACTATCTCTTTAACAACATTTTTACCCTCTAACCACTTAGCAACACTCTCTTTTGCTTGAGCGACAATTTCATCTTTAGAGGCAGTTGCTTCTACCTCTATCTCTGCTCTTCGTTTACCATTTACAGCTACAGCTAGAGTAATGCTATCTTGAACAAATACCTCATCTAAAACCTCTATCTTTCCTGCTAAGTTTTTAGAAGCAAAAAGCTCCTCACTAAGCTCTGCACATATATGAGGTGTAATTGGCTCTAAGAGGTGAGTAATAATATACATACCCTCACTCCACACTAAGCCGTTATCTTGCTTATCTAGTGCATTTAGAGCCTCCATACAACTAGCAATAAGTGTGTTAAAGGCAAAAGTTTTTTCATATACATCTACTGACTTCTGTAACGCTTCATATACTTTAGCTCTTGCTAGTTTCTCCTCTTTGCTAAGTGAACTATGCTCAATAGTTGGCAACTCATTAGTAGTCACTTTTGATTTTCTAGCATATAACTTTTTTAGAAATCTAAATGCTCCCTCAACAGCCGAGTCATTCCACTCTAGCTCTTTTTGAGGTGGAGCTGCAAAAAGAGTAAAGAGTCTTGCTGTATCTGCTCCATACTTCTCTATTAAAGCATCAGGGTCAACAGTATTTCCTTTTGACTTAGACATCTTTGCACCGTCCATTAATACCATACCTTGAGTTAGAAGTCTCTCAAACGGCTCTTTTAGATTATCTATAAAGCCTATATCCCTTAGAGCTTTGGTAAAGAAACGTGCATAGAGAAGGTGTAAAATGGCATGTTCAATTCCACCAATATATTGGTCAACACTAAGCCAGTAGTTTACATCCTCTTTGTCTATTCCACAAGAGTTCCATTTGTCAGGGTGAGTTGCATAACGGAACTGATACCAACTTGACTGCACAAATGTATCTAGCGTATCGGTCTCACGTTTAGCCTCTGCCCCACACTTAGGACAGCTACAGTTTGACCATGTAGGGTGTTTCTCTAGTGGATTTCCCTCACCTGTTATCTCTACATCTTCAGGAAGAGCAATAGGTAAGTTCTCTACCTTTTCAGGTACAAGTCCACAACTCTTACAATGCACAAAAGGAATAGGAGCACCCCAATAGCGTTGACGAGATACACCCCAATTTCTTAGTTTATAGTTAGTTGTTCCTCTTCCTAAGTTTTTCTCTTCAAAGAGTTTTATTATGGCTGATTTTGCTTCGCTGTTTTTCATACCATTAAACTCATCAGAGTTTATAAGAACTCCATCACCTGTATAGGCTTTGCCCTCTTCTCCTCCATCAATAACATACTTTAGAGGTAGATTGTACTGCATTGCAAACTCAAAGTCACGCTCATCGTGTGTTGGTACAGACATAACTGCCCCACCCCCATAACTTGCCAAAACAAAGTTTGCTACCCAAACAGGAATCTCTTCGTTTGTAAGTGGGTGAATAACAGTTATACCAAGCTCAAAGCCCTCTTTTCCTGCTTTGGCTCTCTCTACTTCGGTCATATTTAAGATAGCTGTTATTTTCTCAATCACATCAGCATCTAAAAGCTCATTTTTTATTAACTCTTTTACAATAGGGTGTTCAGGAGCTAAGGCTGTGTATGTTACTCCATAGATAGTATCAGGGCGAGTTGTAAAGACCTCAAAACCTTCAAATTTGCCCCCTAACTTCTCTTTTGAAGCATCTGAGAGTTTAAAAGTAAACTCTAACCCTTGCGATTTTCCAATCCAGTTACTCTGCATAGCTAAGACTTGTGAAGGCCATTTACCCTCTAGGAGTTTTAAGTCCTCTAACAACTCATCTGCATATTTACGAATATCTAGGTAGTACCCAGGCATCTCTTTAAGCTCTACTTCGTTGTCACAACGCCAACAGCAACCCTCTTCTACCTGCTCATTTGCCAAAACAGTCTGACACTCATTACACCAATTTACAGTGGTAGATTCACGATAGAGAAGATTCTCTTCAAACATTTTAATAATAAACTCTTGCTCCCACTTAGTGTAGAGTTCATCACACGTTGCAAACTCTCGTGTTTCAGAAAAAGAGAGTCCTAAAGATTTTAACTCTTTTCTCATATAGTCAATATTGCTATATGTCCACTCTTTTGGGTGTCGTCCATTTTTAATTGCTGCATTTTCAGCAGGCATACCAAAAGCGTCCCACCCTATTGGGTGAAGGACATTGTAGTTCTGTTTTCGGTAATAACGTGCCATAGCATCGCCAATGCTATAGTTTCTAACATGCCCCATATGTAAACGTCCACTAGGAAATGGGAACATACTCAATATATATTTTTTCTCTAAACTTTTGTCATCTTTTGGCTCAAACGCCTGTTGTTCACTCCATTTTACTTGCCACTTATTCTCTATCTCTTTTGGATTGTAACTCATAATTGCTCCATTGGCTAAAATTGTGCGAATTATATCAAATTTATTTAGAAAATAATAACTTAACTTTCTTAGATAATAACAATAAAAAAAAACATTAAAATAACAAAAAATGTTTAAATTTTTTCTTTCATAAATTTTATCAATATTTTTATAAACAATTAATAACTATTTCATTGTCGACTCATTATAATACATCTAAAATCGTAATATGGAATTATAAAGTATGAAAATCAATAAACTACACTCTCTGACACTCTCTTTACTACTCTTATCGGCATGTAGTACTAAAAAAGTTGAACCACCAAAAGATACCAACCTTAGTACAATAGGAATAGAAGAAAATAGTGGTGTTATATCTGAGGCTATAGAACTAAGTGGACATTTTGCTGGTAACTATAAGTTAATTGAGTTTATTGAACGTATGCACAATGAGCATAAATTTGATAGAGACTACCTATATAAACTCTTCTCTAATGCTAAAGACATAAATCAGGTTGTAGACCGATGTTATGCAAATAGTAGTGGAAAAGGTTGTGCTATTACTATTAAACCCCAAGGGAAATGGGATAAATATAGAGCTATGTTCATATATGAAAGAAATATTGACCGTGGTGTGGAATTTTGGGCTGAACATGAAAATACACTAAATAGAGCCTATCAAGTCTATGGAGTATTACCTGAGTTTATTATAGGTATTTTAGGAGTAGAGACTGCTTATGGTGTTAACTTTGGAAAGAAAAAAGTTATTGATGTTTTAACATCTAAAGCAATGTTAGGTGACCGTCGTGAAGATTTCTATACAGACCAACTTGAAAAGTATCTTATTATGACACGTCAATCTAACCTTGACCCTGCAATACTTATGGGTTCAAATGCAGGAGCTATGGGATATGGTCAATTTATTGCAAGTTCATACTTAAGATTTGCAGTTGATTTTAATGAAGATGGGGTTATAGACTTATGGAATGCAGATGATGCTATTGGGTCTATTGCAAACTACTTTGCAAAAAATGGTTGGGACAGTAGTATTAAGCAAGTAGCAGTAAGAGCTAAATATAAGGGATACCGTTTTAATAAACTAAAAACAGGATATAAGACAAAATACTCTTTATATAAACTAAGAAAAAAGTATCATATTGTTCCTCGTGAAAAACTCTACTATAAAGGACCTGTCTCTCTTATAAAACTTCCAAAATATAATTATGATGAACTTTGGTTAGGAACACATAACTTTAGAGTTATTACAACATATAACCATAGTACTTTTTATGGAATGGCTGTTTTTCAACTTGGAGAAGCTGTTAAAAATAGAAGATATGGAAGATAAAGACAAAACTTCTACAATATGTACCGAAGCTGGAGCTTCGGTACAAGTTAGAATTCCTCTTTTACTTTTGCACTCTCTACAATAGAGATAATAAGTGTATAGACATTAGCAATAATAGCTCCAACTACAAGTCCTACCATTAGGTCATGATGTGTTTCAACATTACCAAACTCAAAGATAATAAAAGCAGGAATCAAGTGCAAATCAGCTACTAAAGAACCTGCCAAAAGTTCAGCAGCAAGAAGATTTCTGACACCCAATTTTAAAATAGTAGAGATAAAATTAATACTAGCAGCTGCAAAAATAGCCACACCAGAGTGTTCAAAAATAAATGCTACCGAAGTAGTTAAACTCATTAGGGCAAAAAAGATATAAAAAACCTTGCCCCAATTCATTAAATAGTTCCTTGTTCATACATGGCACGCATCTTCTCTTTCTCTTTCTCTCTTTTTGCTTTTTTAGCCTCATTTGCTCTAAACTCTTCAATAGAGAAGTTTAACCACATTAAAATTGGCGAAGCAACGAAGATAGAGGAGTATGTACCTACAACAATACCAACTAAAAGTGTAAATGAGAAACCTTTAAGTGCCTCTCCACCAAAGAGATAAAGTGTTAAAACAACAAAGAATGTAGTAAGTGAAGTCAATGTTGTACGTGAAAGAGTACGAGTAACAGACTCATCAATAATATATCCTAAATTGGTAGACTTAATAGTTCTAATTCCCTCTCTAATACGGTCAAAGACAATAACAGTATCGTTCAGAGAGTACCCTAAAATAGTTAAAATAGCAGCTAAAATAGGTAAATTTACATCTATCTGAGTCAAAGCTAATGCCCCTGTAGCAATAGTTACATCATGAATCAATGCCATAACTGAAGCTAATGCAAAACGCCACTCAAATCTAAAGGAGATATAGATTAAGATTCCAATAATGGAGAGTAGCATCGCCATAAGACCTTTTGTACGAAGTTCATCTCCAACAGCTGGTCCTACCATATCTACACCTCGAATCTCAAATTTACCTGTACCATCTAAGATTTTTCTCATCTGGTCACTTACATCAGAGTCCACACTTTTAGTTGTACTTTTAGTACGAATAGCAATCTCACTATCTGAGCCAAAAAAGGTAACAGTTGCACCCTCATAAGCCTTTACCTTAGAGAGAGCCTCTCTAACTTTATCAATAGGAGCTTTACCCTCATATTTTACTTGAACAATAGTACCACCTGCAAAGTCAATACCATAGTTTAATCCCTTAGTAGCAATCAAGATAATAGAAGCAACAATCATTAAAAGAGAAAAAGCTCCTACTTTTTTTGCATTTTTCATAAAGCCTATAATAGGCTGGTTATGTTTAAATACTTCCATTATTTAGCTCCTTTGCTTTGTTTTATTCCAAACCAAAAGTTTAGTCTGTTTTTATCTATTTTAGGTAGTAACCATTGGTAGATTCCATGTGTACCTAAAATTGCTGTTAACATTGAAGCTAAGATACCAATACTCATAGTTAATGCAAATCCTTTAATTGGACCTGTTCCATAAGCAAAAAGTACTACCGATGCAATCAATGTAGTAACATTTGCATCCCAAATAGCAGTAAATGCGTTGTTATAACCTTGTTCAATAGCTTTAGTAATGGAACTTCCTTCATGAAGCAACTCTCTAATACGTTCATTGATAATAACGTTTGCATCGACAGCCATACCAACTGTAAGAACAATACCTGCCATACCAGGAAGTGTTAAGGTTGCTCCAGCAAGGGACATAATGGCTAATAGTAAAAATAAGTTTGCAATTAGTGCTACATTGGCAATAACTCCTGCCATACCATAGTAAAGTACCATAAAGACAATAACTAACAAGAAACCAACAGCTAATGCAATAGAAGAGGCTTTAATATTATCTGCTCCAAGGCTAGGTCCTACACTTCGTTTCTCTTCAACCTGCACAGGAGCAAGAAGTGAACCTGAACGCAGCGCAATAGCAATATCATTTGCCTCTTGTGGGGTAAAGTTACCTGTAATTTGGACTCGACCACCACCAATACGTTGAACAATATTTGGAGCAGTATAAACCTCATCATCTAAAACAACAGCCATACGCTTACCAACTGATTTTTCAGTAAAATCAGCAAATATTTTAGAACCTTGCCCATCTAAGGTAAAGTTGACAAGAGGTCTATTTGTCTTTCTTTCATAGCCTACTTGTGCATTTGTTAGCATTGAACCATCTAAAATAGGAATCGAGTAGAGAAGATACTTTTTACCTTTTTCTGAGACATCAGGTAAAATAATATCTCCATAACTCTCTGCTTCTGCTTGTGTCATACTATAGACTCTATTAGCTCTATCTTCATCTACAGCCATCATCTGTAGGTGAGCAGCCTTAGCAATTAAAGCTCTAATACGTTGCTCCTCTTGTGCTGTTTTCACACCTGGTATCTCTACTAAAATTTTATCTTCACCCTGTTTTGCAACTGTTGGTTCTGCAAGTCCAAACATATTTAGACGAGTTCTAATAGTATCAACAGCTTGGTCAATAGCATGTTTAACTGTCTCTTTTGCCATCTTATCACTAAGTGAAAGTTC